>JBCCWF010000083.1:0-17397 GCA_039194035.1 Cyanobacteria bacterium P01_E01_bin.6
CACGGTCACCAGGAAGAATCTTGATATAGTTTCGTCGAATTTTCCCAGAAATATGAGCCAATACATTAAATCCGTTGTCAAGATCAACTCTAAACATAGCGTTTGGTAGAGAGTCTGTAACCGTCCCCTCCATTTCAATCAAATCTTGTTTAGACAAAATTCAAATCCTCCTGCCAAGTAAAGCTCAGCTAAAACTATTATCATTGCTTGACCATCCCCTCATATCGCTGAGAAATGACATAAGTTTGAATTTGCTTTGCAGTATCAATTGCAACACCGACAAGAATTAACAACGATGTTGCTCCAAGTCCTTGGAAAGTTCTTACTTCCGTTGCACTTTCAACTGCGGTTGGAATGATTGCAACGAGACCCAAGAATATAGCTCCAAGAAATGTTAATCGATTGAGAACACGAGTTAAATACTCGCTAGTCGCTTTTCCAGGTCGAATTCCAGGAATGCTTGATCCCATTTTTTTCAGGTTCTGCGACATATCTACGGGATTGACAATTAAAGATGCATAAAAGTAGCTGAAGAATAAAATCAAAGAGAGATAAACAACAACGTAAAGCCATGTTCCAGGATTTAATCTAGCAACAACGTTGGCTAACGCTTCGCTCGGGAAGAACTGAGTCAAGGATGCGGGCAAGATCAAAACAGCTGATGCAAAAATGATTGGCATCACCCCACCTTGATTTAAACGCAGAGGAAGATAACTACTTTTCTCTAGATAAGTGCGACGGCCAACTTGTCGTCGTGCTGAAACAATGGGAATTCTCCGTGTTCCTTCCTGAACAAAAACAATCCCTACAATCATCACAAGGAATACGAATAGAAGAATTACAATTCCTCCAACTGTTCCACGATCGCCATTTTGCGCTTGCTCGATAGTATTTCCAAGAGATCGAGGCAATGTAGAAACAATATTTACAAAAATAAGTAAAGATGCACCATTACCTACTCCTCTCTCTGTAACCAATTCTCCAACCCACATGACAAACATTGAGCCAGCGGTAAGAGCGAGAACTGTTTGAATGATGAACGGCGGTCCTTGAACCTGAGCAAATGCATTTACAAACAGTGCAATACCAATGCTTTGAAGAACAGCCCACCCAAGTGCAACGTATCGAGTAATCTGTGAAATCTTCCGTCGACCAGCTTCGCCTTCTTTCTTCTGTAAGTCTTCAAGACTTGGAATAGCAGCAGTTAGAAGCTGCATAATGATAGAAGCATTAATATATGGAAGAATGCCCAAAGCAAAAATACCCAGTGCAGACAGGCCACCACCAGAAAAAATATCTAGAAAACTTATAAGCCCCCCAACTCCGCTAGAGTTGATGGCACTCTGAAATGCTTGTCGATCGATTCCGGGAACAGGAATAAAAACGCCTAAGCGAACTAAGATTAGCATCCCAACAGTGAGCAGCAACCTACTTCTTAAACCAGCCGCTTGAGCCATTTGCATAAATGTCTCTTGAGCAGTGGGTGATTTATCTTTGCTGACAACCATATATCTCTCCGAATACGCTCATCAGCATTGCCGATGAATACACCTATATAGAATAACGCTCACGATAGAATTCTTGAAGCTAAGCTTCCCAGACAACACTAAGACTCGTGACATCTGCCCCCAGCGGACTCGATTTTCTCTCTTGCCGATTTAGTGAAAGCTGTGGCATGAACAACCAAGGAAGTATTTAATGAACCATTCCCCAAAATTTTGAGAGGTCCATCGTTAGCGGTTAGGATTCCAGCTTCCATCAGAGAAGATAACGTCACTTCTGTCCCAGGCTGCAGCTCGGCTAAGCTACTAACGTTCACTGTTGTATAACACTTGCGATTGATGACGGTGAAGTGCTTAAGTTTTGGTACGCGTCTATAAAGTGGCAGCTGCCCACCTTCAAAGCCTGGACGTGTTCCGCGACCTGAACGAGATTTCTGTCCACGCATTCCGAATCCGCCACTTGCACCTTGCCCAGCCGATATCCCTCGACCGATGCGGCGTCGACGCTTTCTAGAACCGCTTTTAGGCACTGCATCTTTTAATCGCATAGTTGATATTCCTAACTATCGCTCACTGAACTACTTTAAATGGCTTTGTACTTTAAATGGCTTTGTCAATATGATCCGAACTTGAATTCTATCTCCTCTAGACATAGAGTTGCTCGACAGATATGTCACGCTCTTGAGCGACATCCGCTAATGTTCGAAGCGACTCTAATGCTTCGACAGCGGCACGAGCATTGTTGAGTGGGCTGCTCGAACCTAATTGCTTCGCTAGAATATTGCGTACTCCTGACAACTCTAGAACGGTACGGACAGCACCTCCTGCAATTACTCCAGTACCAGGCCCTGCAGGTCGCATCATTACCCTTGCTCCACCACTAATACCTTTCGTAGGGTGTGGAATAGAATTTCCTTTTGTCAAAGGAACATCAGCAAGGTGTTTCTTTGCATCTGCCACTCCTTTTCGGACAGCTCCAATCACATCACTCGCTTTGCCGACCCCAACGCCAACTTGACCGCGCTCATTACCAATGACAACAACAGCTCTAAAACTTAGCGTTTTACCGCCTTTTACAACTTTTGTGACACGACGAATTTGTACGACTCTCTCCTGCCACTCTGATTCTTTCTCCTTCGCTTTATTCCCTTTTTTATTGCGTGTAGCCATCACTGATACTCCCGTTTCAACAGTCTGCGGCTTTTGATAAGCCAAAACTAAAACTTAACCTAGTAGTTTTGAGTTTGAAGCCAACTCAAAACTTCAATCCTTCTTCACGAGCAGCATCCGCTAGTGCCTTTACTCGACCGTGATAAAGATTCCCACCTCTATCGAAAACGACTTGCTGAATGCCCTTCTCTAGCGATCGCTTTGCAATGAGCTTGCCAACTCGACTAGAGGCGTCACAAGTATTACCCCGAGCGATCTCGGATTTTATATCGGGTTCAACTGTTGAAGCTGACACAATTGTGCAATGACAAGTATCGTCAATAAGCTGAACGTAGATATTTTCGTTGGAGCGGAAAACTGCCAACCTTGGTTTTTCCGTGGTTCCAAATATTTTTCTGCGAATGCGCCGATGACGACGCTTTGTAGATTCTTTTCGATTGAGCTTCATCGCTTACTTCTTCCCTGACTTACCAGCTTTACGCCTAACTATTTCATTCGCATACCGAATCCCTTTGCCTTTGTAAGGCTCAGGAGGACGCACCGCTCTAATTTGAGCTGCAGTATTCCCCACAATTTCTTTGTCAATACCACTAACCGTAATATTCGTATTCCCCTCAACACTCAGGGAAATTCCTGGTGGAGGATTAATTTCAACAGGATTGCTATATCCTACATTTAAGATGAGATTTTTACCCTGGACTTGGGCTCGATAACCAACACCTTGAATTTCGAGCTTCCGCTGAAATCCTTGGGAAACTCCTTCAATCATATTAGCTACAAGAGTCCTACATAACCCATGTCTTTGACGGGCGGGTCGCGACTCATTTCGCCGACTGACAACTATCGCAGTATCTTCCTGTAAAACCTCTACCTCTGGTGGTAATGTTCGCGCTAATTCACCTTTAGGTCCTTTAACAGAAACAGTTTGCCCTTCAATTTCAACTGAAACCTTAGACGGGAGAGGAATAGGACGTTTACCAATACGAGACATAATGCTAACTACCTTTGCCAAGAACAGAGCTACAGCTCTTTTAAAATGTGGTCATTAAGACCCTTCAAAACCATATTGCTTGCCATGAAGGAACAGATCAAAAAAAGAAACTATCACCTTTCTTCTGATTATTACCAGACATAGCAAAGTACTTCACCACCGATTCCTTGACGTCTTGCGTCTCGGTCAGTCATTACACCGTAAGATGTTGAGATGATAGCAACCCCAATTCCTCCCAAGACTCGAGGTAAATTACTGCGACCGGAATAAACTCGGAGCCCTGGCTTACTAACACGCTGCAGCTTCTTAATAATTGGCTGGCGGCCTCTTCCCTTATATTTCAGCGAAATAACGATATTTCGTTGAATACCCTCTCCCTCATCTGCAAAATCTTGAATAAATCCTTCGTCGCGAAGCACCTTAGCGATGTTACGCGTCATCTTAGTAGATGGAACATCTACTGTTGCGTGCCGCGCAAGGTTTGCGTTTCGGATGCGTGTTAGCATGTCTGCAATCGTATCGTTGGATGCCATAGATCCCTCTTATCTAAATTCTGTCACTTATCTCTAAACGGCATGCCTAGTTCTTTTAAGAGCGCGCGCCCTTCCTCATCAGTATTTGCGGTAGTCACAATAGAAATATCGACTCCTCTAATCTGATCAATGGTGTCGTAATCAACTTCTGGAAAAATCAGTTGTTCTCGTACACCAATAGTGTAATTACCACGACCATCAAAGCTACTAGGATTGACGCCGCGAAAATCTCGAATTCGAGGTAGCGCCAAGTTGATGAAACGATCCAGGAAAGCATACATACGCTCGGAGCGCAGTGTTACCATTACCCCAATTGGCATACCTTGTCGAATCTTAAAGCCAGCGATCGCCTTCTTCGCTCGGGTTACAACAGGTTTTTGACCTGTGACTTTAGCAATTTCCGATACAGATGCTTCTAGCGACTTGGCATTTTGTGCCGCTTCACCTAAGCCACGATTGACAGTTACCTTTACAACCTTTGGTACCTGATGAACATTGGTATATTGAAACTGCTCCGTTAGCTTCGGAACAACCATGTCCCGATATAGAGTTTTCATTCGTTGTACTGTTGCCATTTCCTTATCCTTGCTGCTCTTGACTTATCCAGGCCAATTAAGCATCACTTATCAACACCGGAGATATTCATCAATACTGAGGAAGACGTTACAAAGCTAATCAATAATTTCTCCGGTCTTCTTTAGCATCCTCACTTTTCGCCCATCGGAGTCATAGGTGTAACATATTCGACTAGCGACTTTCTCTTTAGTCGAATAGACCATCACATTAGAACTGTGAATCGGAGCCTCAAATGTTTTAATTTGGCCAGACTCTCCTTCCTGGCGAGGTTTCACATGCTTTGTCTTAATGTTTACTCCTTTTACAATAACTTTCGATTGCTTTGGTAACGATTCTAAAATCTCGCCAATTTTCCCTTTTTCTCTGCCAGAAATAATCTGGACAGTATCTCCTTTTCTGACATGCATTTTATGCTGAGAGAGCTTCTGTTTTTCAACCATCAGAGTACCTCTGGAGCCAACGAAACAATTTTAGTGAAGCTTCGATCGCGCAATTCTCGTGCAACAGGCCCAAAAACGCGGGTTCCTCGTGGATTCCCCTCAGCATTTATGATGACAGCAGCATTATCATCAAATCTAATGCTCATGCCACTCTCCCGTCTCAGTCCTTTCTTTGTACGGACAATAACAGCGCGTACGACGTCTGACTTTTTGACCGCCATATTAGGTAATGCATCCTTCACAACGGCAACAATAATGTCACCGACATTGGCATAGCGGCGGTTACCTCCAAGAACGCGGATGCACATAAGCTTTCGCGCTCCGCTATTATCTGCGACATTAAGGTAGGATTCCTGCTGAATCACGACGGTCTCCTGAACTCGATAACAAAAGAAAAAATAATCAAACCTAAACTCATGACTAGGGCTTTGCAGCCGACTCAAGAATTTCCGCAATAGCCCATCTCTTTGTGCGGCTCAATGGACGAGTTTCCTGAATTCGAACGCGATCGCCAACATTGCATAGGTTCTCTTCGTCATGAACCTTATATCGCTTTGTCCGAACCATTACCTTACGGTACTTTGGATGAGGCGCTCGGCTTTCAACAGCAACCACCACAGTTTTATCCATCTTATCGCTGACAACCAATCCCATAAGCTCTTTCAATGCCATGTGGTTATTCCTTCTCCTGCTCATCGGGCTGGCTAGATGTATTTGCTGAAGCTTCTATTTCCCTCTCCCGTTCAACCGTTAACAGTTGAGCTAATCGATGACGAGTATGCTTGAATTTATGATGCTGCTCCAACTGTCGTGTCGCCTTTTGAAAACGCAAATCAAACAGGCTTCGTTTAATTTCTACAATCTGATCCTGCAAATCACTATTACTCAGTTCACGAATATCTGAAATTTTAGAAAGCGCCACGTCACTCCTCCTCAACTTCTCGAACAACAAACTTTGTTTTAATTGGGAGCTTGAATGATGCGAGACGCATCGCTTCCTTCGCTGTTTCTTGAGGGACACCAGCAATTTCGAATAAAATACGTCCCGGCTTTACAACGGCTACCCAGTACTCCGGATTTCCTTTTCCAGATCCCATTCGGGTTTCTGCTGGACGCATTGTAATTGGTTTATCCGGGAATACCCGAATCCAAATCTTTCCACCTCGTCGAATGTAGCGAGTCATCGCTCGACGGGATGCCTCAATCTGTCGTGATGTAATCCATGATGGCTCAAGAGCTCGTAGGGCAAACTCACCAAAATTAATAGAGCTACCGCGAGTTGCAACACCACGCATTCGACCTCGTTGCTGTTTTCTAAATTTTGTTCTCTTAGGACTAAGCATGACCTATTAACTCCGGCGTAACTCTAAGCGATAAAAATCAAAAGTCTTCACACAATCAATGAACCAAAACATTGGCACAACTTGATTTCTAAGAATCGCTGGAACGATCCTCAAATTGTTGACGCCGCCGCTGCTGCTGCTGACGTCGTCGTGGTTGAGCATTATTAGAAGACGACGTATCCTCTTGTCCAGGTACGATTTCACCTTTAAACACCCAAACCTTTATACCAAGTACTCCATAGATTGTTTGAGCTGTTCGGTATGTATAATCAATATCTGCTCTAAGGGTATGGAGTGGAACTTTTCCTTCTCTGGTGTATTCAGTGCGTGCAATTTCTGCCCCATTCAAACGACCGCTCACCTGAATTTTGATGCCTTCTACGCCAGCACGTTGAGCACGTTGAATTGCCTGCCGCACGACGCGTCGGAAAGAAACACGTCGCTCAAGCTGCTGAACAATAAAATCAGTTATCAAGGCAGAATCTGCATCAACGCGCGCAACTTCTACAACATTGATGCGAATTTGACGACTTCCTCCCTTCAATTCCTTCTGTAGCCCCTCTCTGAGAGATTCAATCCCTGCACCTCCACGTCCGACAACCACTCCCGGACGAGCTGTACGAATTTCCAAGTCAATTTGGTCAGCTTTCCGCTCAATCCGTATATCTGAAATGCCAGCATTGCTCAAGTTCTTGTGAACATACTCACGAACTTTATAGTCTTCTTGAAGTAGTTCCGAATAGCGATTCGAACTAGCAAACCAGCGGGAACGATGTTCCTGGGTGATGCCAAGTCGAAAACCAATCGGATGAATCTTCTGTCCCACAGTGAAGCCTCTGTATAAATAAAAAGTATCGACAATAAACTTACAAATTATTAGCTTGATCGCGTTTCAAGGTTGTGTAAACCGTTAGGCATCATCTGCACCAGGAGCAACAGCTATCGTAATATGACAAGTTGGACGACGAATCTGGTATGCTCTTCCCTGAGCTCGAGGACGATATCGCTTATATACCGGGCCTTGATCGGCAAACGCTTCACTAACAATTAAACTTGAGGGTTCGTACCCCTCATTATGTTCAGCATTTGCAACAGCTGACCGAAGAACCTTCAAGATAGGCTCACAAGCTTTGTACGGCATAAATTCAAGAATAATCAGAGCCTCACGATAGGATCGTCCTCGAATTTGATCTAAGACGCGACGAACCTTAAATGGAGACATGCGAATATACCGCACACTAGCCTTGACCTGATTCTCAGAAATTGTCGCCATCTCCATTCATCCTTCTCAACTACTCTCTATAAACCCTAAACTTCCGTGCGCTACGCTAGCCAAGTTAAACACGGCATCATCACTCTAGCGCCGTGCTTTTTTGTCGGTTTTTGCATGGCCCCGAAATGTTCGTGTTGGAGCAAACTCCCCCAACTTGTGTCCTACCATTTGCTCAGTAACGTATACAGGCACATGCTGACGACCATTATGAACAGCAATCGTATGCCCAATCATTTGAGGAATAATGGTCGAAGCCCTGGACCAAGTCTTGATGACTTGCTTATCTCCTTTTTCATTCATGGCTTCAACCTTAGTCATAAGGTGATCAGCAACAAAAGGACCTTTTTTAAGTGAACGTGACATAGGAATGGCCTCCCCGAAATAAACTTGTAAAGCCTGTCAATTTACGAAAATTTTGCGACTTATAAAGACTTAAGCACTACGACCACCACGACCTCTCTTGGAAGAACGTCGCCTCTTCCGAACGATCAGGGAGTTACTCAACTTGTTACGTTTCCGAGTTTTCTTGCCTAGTGCAGGCTTACCCCAAGGAGTTACAGGTCCACTCCGCCCAATAGGCGCACGCCCCTCTCCTCCACCGTGGGGGTGATCTACAGGGTTCATGACGCTTCCTCTAACTTCAGGCCGTCTTCCTTTCCATCTTTTTCGACCAGCTTTACCAAGGCTGAGGTTTCTAAAATCAGCGTTTCCAACTTGACCAATCGTCGCATAACACTCACGACGAATCATCCTGACTTCGCTTGATGGCAACTTTAGTGTTACAAAGTTGCCATCCTTCGCGACTACTTGTGCAGATGTTCCAGCAGCACGAACAATTTGCCCACCACGACCTGGAAACAATTCAACGTTGTGAACAACTGTACCTAACGGAATATTTGAGAGAGGCAATGCATTACCCACCTCATAAGGTGCATCAGGTCCAGATATGACAGACATGCCGACTGTCAGCTCAGCAGGGCAGAGAATATAGCGCTTTTCTCCATCCTCATATTGGAGAAGTGCAATACGGGCGTTCCGGTTTGGATCATATTCAACTGACAGAACTTCTGCGGGAACAGCGTACTTATTGCGACGGAAATCAATAAATCGATAGAGTCTTTTGTGACCTCCTCCCCGGTGACGACACGTGATTACTCCTCGATTGTTTCTCCCCTTTGCACGGTGAATACGTTTCGTTAAAGATTTTTCGGGTTCGGAACGGGTAATTTCGGAGAAGTCTGAAACAACTCGCTCTCTAGTACCAGGTGTGTAAGGACGGTAATATCTAATTCCCATGACTTAGTCTGCTAAAGACAGCTCTCAAAAAATGCAACATGCCGTACTGGTAAGATTCAGCAGCGGTCTTAAACAATACGTTCAACTTAAACCTCAGGAAAAAGAGTGATTGAATCACCTTCAGCCAACTTGACAATAGCCTTCTTATAGTGAGGCTTATATCCCATGGAACGACCCATTCGACGTTTTTTTCGGGGTGGGTTATGAGTTTTTACACTCACAACCTTGACATCGAAAATTTGCTCGATTGCCGCACGAATATCAGGTTTAGTAGCAGTTGGAAGCACTTCAAACGTGTAATAATTTTCTTCCAGAAGAATTGTTGCCTTTTCCGTAACAATCGGACGACGAATCAAATCTGGTAAATCACGTGGAGCTAACTTAGGCACAATACACCCCCTTAATTGATTCGATAGCAAGTGAAGTCGTCACGATTTTATCCGCAGCCAAAATATCATAAATATTTAGGTTTTCTGGGGTAATCAGCCGGATTGTTGGAACATTACGAACAGAGAGCTTCAAGTAATCACTTGGGTTGTCAATAATCATCAACACCTTAGCCGTAGGACTAACTCCCCACCGAGCGATCGCTTCAATCACAACCTTTGTCTGAGGACGCTCGATTTGCTCCACAAAATTTTCAACAACAACCAAGTCATCTGCCCGACTTTGCAATGCTGTTCTTAGGGCAAGTTGACGCTCTTTTCGGTTCATCTTTACAGAGTAATCTCGAGGCTTTGGGCCAAATATGACTCCGCCTCCCTTCCATAAAGGTGAACGGCTCGAACCAGCTCTAGCTCTTCCAGTACCTTTTTGTTTCCAAGGCTTCCGACCTCCACCTCTGACTTCAGCTCTCGTTTTTGAGGAAACAGTACCTTGCCGAGCATTTGCCAGCTGTCGAACCAGAGCACGATGAACAATATGCGAAGCATTTTCTTCTCGAGCTACTTTCAGCTCCAGTGAAACTGTTCCAACCTCTTCGCCTTGCCAATTTTTAATTGCACAATCAACCATTATCTCAATACTCATCGTGACAGACAGCAATCGAATCTAAATCCTGAATGAACCTTTTACCAAGCTTTCGTAGGCTTAATGCTTAGAAAAGTTCCAGGCTTGCCCGGAACAGCTCCTTTAATCAAGAGAATGTTACGGTCAGCATCAATACTGACGACTCTCAATTTTCGAATCGTCACACGCTCTCCTCCTGATCGACCAGCCATGCGCTTTCCCGGATAAATTCGACCAGGTGTTGTTCCTGCCCCAGTAGAACCTGGAAGTCGATGATTCTTTGAACCGTGAGACATAGGACCGCGACGGAAGTTGTGTCGTTTTTGATAGCCTGTAAATCCCTTGCCGATGCTTGTACCCGTTACATCGACAAGCTGATCTTCTTCAAAAATATCTACCTTGATTTCCTGCCCTAGCTCATAGTCAGATGCAGTTGGTATTCTATATTCTCGTAGGTGTCGAACAGGCTCTGTTCCAGACTTACTTAGGTGGCCGAGCTCAGGCTTGCTCAGCAACTTTGTTTTTATGTCACCAAAGCCTACTTGAACAGCAGAATATCCATCGGTATCAGGAACTTTCACCTGAGTAACCTTACATGGCCCAGCTTGAACAACAGTCACTGGAATAGAGCGACCTTCATCATCAAAGATTTGGGTCATACCAAGCTTCGTACCAAGAATTCCAAGAGCCATTAAGAACAATCCTTCATCCACTACAAAAGCTCTACATCTCGCATGGCAGCGAGCAATTGAACGATGAAACGCCTTTTCAACAATGAAAAGCAACCACGGAAAAGGGCTTCATAGCTCAAAATGATGTTGGGAAGAGCAAAAAAATCTGCTCTTCCTGACAAATTACCTTGTCAATAATCAGAATTGATGCGGAGACTTAGGAACACGAAGTTAACCCAGTATCTCTTGTTCTTGCATCTTGAAAGGGCTTTCAAACTAGTGCTGCCTATTCTCAATGCTATTAGCACTTAACGTACTTAGAGCAAATTTCAAGCAGCACAACTTTTTTTATGTACCCAAGGTCTTTCATTGTACATATGTTGTTTCTCCTTGTCTACATTTTCTAAAGCAGTAAAATGATGAGCTCAATTAATGGGCTCAATTTTCAACCCTCACAGGGTCAGGATTCATTCTCCTATACATCTTGCTCCTTATGCGTTTGATATTCTTAAGGGCTGGATATAATGGCATGGATATCTGTACAAGGCCACCTACTAACCCAAGAAAAAAATTATCGTTGTATTGATTACATATCGCTCAATTACGCCAAGAGACGATGAAACAGTCATTGATGTTCTAGTAGCGAATGTATGTGACTGTATCCGTCATTGGGTTTAGATGATGGCATCTCCTAATTTGCCTTTCAGTCTGTTTCAATCCGTGCCAGTAATTTTTTGACTAAATCTGCATCACGAGCTTTTGGAAGGCAAGTGAGATAATCTTCCAAGTCTTGTCGTGCTTCTACCCATCGCCCTACCTGGTAGTAAATAAGTCCTCTATCCCTTTGTTCATAAGGTGTATTGGGGAAAAGCATCAAGATACGATCAATGGTAGAGAGGACTTTGCTCATGTTTCCTTGATTAAGGTAGATCGTTTTGAGGTTGCTCAATATGCGAGCCAAAAACTGCTTAGACGATACTGCATCCAGAAATTCTGGACGAAAAGAAACGCTACCGCTAAATAATGTGCGAATTCTCTCTTCGCAGTCTTGAACAAATAAAATTTCACCTTGATTGAATGGATCGACACACACATCCATCTCATTATGAGCAGGACGTACTAAAAAGTGCCCTGGCATACCAATCCCGACCATTGGAAACCCGATGCGTTTAGCAATTTCTAGATAAATCAGAGACAGCGTAATTGGAATGCCTGTACGACGCTCAATCACTCGGTTCACATAGCTATTTTCTGGTTCGTAGTAGTTTTCAGTATTGCCACAAAATGCCATATCAGTGAAGAGATACTGATTGATTGATTGAATAATACGCAATGGGTACGACTCGATGGGTAGGCGATCGCGCACATCATCTGCCATTGTGTCTAAAACATTGATGTAGGCATCGACGTCAATGTTTGAGTATTCTTCCAAGGCAATGTATAGCGATGCTTTTGCGAGATCGATCTGATCATCCGGTTGATTGATCTCGCGATAAAACTGTTGTCGGGCAGCCGAAAAATGCAATGTCAGTCTGCCTCCTATGCGTGATTGATGTGAACTTCAATATTTATATTAGACAGTCCTTCCATCATCATGCGTTTTGTAAGAAAAGAATAGGCGATCGCCCTCATCTGACCCATGCGTTTCTCACCTCACTGGATGCTGGACATCTTCATTGTGAGCTTCTATGGTCATGGCTCTTGGCATAATCACGTCCTGATCCATAGTTCCAAGCCTCTACCCATCGATTCCAACGATAACGCTGCAGAGGAGACTGGAATGAGAGGTAAGGACTGAGCCGCTGAGCTGTCAATGCCAATCCACTATAGATAGCAAGATTTGCATAATGCTTAGTCCATTGAAGTAATTCCCAAACCCCGACGTGGGGAATAACTCCCAACCCGAGTCGAGGAAACTGGATAGACGTTTTGACGAGTGTTTTTGTCAACGGGAGAAACTGAACAACATCTTGAAGAAATGGTTTGAGTACAGGCTCCCCCAATTGCTCCATCCCCTCAAATACGCCAGATAATAGAGCATTAATTTGGTTTTGTTTGATGGCAAGAGATGGAGTAAGCCGGACACTCATCGACTTTTGAAAGAGCCAGGTCACAGATACATTGGGTTGGTAGGGCTGGAGCAATGCGAGCGATGATGCCATCAATGCATCACTGCTTAAAGCTTCATGGGTGCCTGTGGTAAGACGGCTAAGATGACGTAACATGGCACCAAAACCACCAAAACTTAACGGCGACTGATTACCACTGCTATCCCCTACCGCCAAGCATCGATTCCAAGGGAGTTGGAGTGGACTTTCTCGGTAACATGGAAAAAATCCAAACAGTGCTCGCTTGATCGAAAGGTCATCAAGTGAGCACTGTTGATAGGTGGGTAATAATTTCCAATAGTTTTCAAAAAGTTCCTCCAAGCTAAGACGTTCAGGATTGGCATCCACATACGTGAATAGGTAGGTTGTCCGTCCGTCTCGAGCAGGAAACGCTTCCCAAAAATATTGACACTGATTTTGGATTGGGGTTATGGATGCAAAAAGATCTCCAGTTCTGTCTTCTGCATCGTGAGCTGGATATCCATTGGCACATGTACCGACGACAAGACATGCTGCGTCTGGGCGTTTGCCTTGTCGAGCCTGTTGAGTAATGGGAGAAAAATGACCCATTGCATCCACAAGTAATCGTGTTGTCAATCTATTCTCAGTCGTGTTGTTATTCGGAACATCGGTATCCGTCGAGTGATGATGACTAGAGCGAGCAATCTGAATGGCTACTCCATTCAGATAGACAGTAGCCTTTTTGAAGGCTGTTTGTTCGTAAAGGTGCCCACCTTCAGCCAAAAACTTTCGCTTTAGGGTTTCCAGCAGTTGAACAGGGTCTATCCCAATATTCAGAACGTCCTCAACCCAAAGCTCGACTCCCTCATGAAAGGCAACACGAGCAGGGTTATAGCTGGTGGCGATCGCTTCTTCTAGTTCTTGCGGTGACAATAGATCTAAAGAAAGAAGTACTTGCAGTTCCTTCCGGGAAATGTTCCATTCTTGGTCTCTACCTCTTAGCTGACCCCGTTCAATCAGTGCAACTCGCCATCCCTGCTTGACTAAAGCTGTCCCGAGCAGAATGCCCAAGGTACCGCCACAAATTACGACATCCCAATCGACAGCGTGTAGGGTATCAGCACTGGAATCAACGACAGAAGTAGCGTCAACCTGGCCTTTTTTATAAGTATCCCAAAGTCGATCAGCCCGCCGCAAGTTTCCTAATACTTGCCCCGGAAGCTTCGATAGTTGTTGCTCAGTTAACGTCAAGGTCATAGTTAAAGATTCCTACTTATCTTGGGGCATATCATCATTAAGCCCGAAAGGATTACTTAGCAGGAAATTCAATCTTAAGGCTTGTATTTTAACGAGATTCTGGGGCGCTCCGCGCCCCAGAATCTCGTTAAATTTTTCCGGCTCAAGTTATAAGCCAATCTTAAGAAGCTCTAGTGTGGATGAAGAGGCTCTAGAGGCTGAAAAACTGATGTTAAATGGCCAACTAACGTCAAATTGATGAAATGCACTATCACTGCGAATTCGGGTTTAGGGAAATCCAACTCGGACATCAAAAGTAACGCGCTTCACTATGGTCTGGATATCAATAACATTTTACTCTGGCAATTGGAGATTTTCGGTACCTGCGATGACTCTTACAGAATCAATGCGATCGCCTTGCTGGATTTGATCAACAATGTCCATACCACTTGTTACTTGTCCAAACACAGCATAATCTCCGTCTAGAAAACTTAGCCTAGCTAGTGCAATGTAAAACTGCGAAGATGCTGAATCAGGAAATTGCGATCGTGCCATCGCAACGGCACCTCGATCATGTCTCAATTGAGGAGGTTGATTAATGCCTACGCTCGAAAACGTTTGACTATATATCGGCGTATCAGCACCTGATGGCTTAATTTCAAGTGGAATGTAGCGCTGTGACGATGTTTCAGGGTCAATGTATCCTCCGGTTCCGAGTTGTTCAATAGGCACACTAGGATCCTTGCTCTGAGGGTCACCTCCTTGAACGACAAAAGGTTGAGGCTCTCGGATCACTCGATGAAAAGCAACGCCATCATAGACACCTTTTTGAACAAGATCTACAAAATTACCTGCTGTGATTGGAGCATCTTCTCCATTCACTTCAATGGTAATCGTTGCACCATCGACAACCATGGATACCGTTGCATTTCCCTGGAGCCGAGGCAACCCTTGTCCAATCTCATCAACAGGAGTTGATGAACTAGAAGAACACCCACATACCAAAACTAGGCTGACAGCCATCAAACCTAGGACCCATCGACGAGCTTTTATAAGGATTCCTTGAGTTTGGAACATTTCTTGATACCTATCTTAAAAATCTTTTACAAATCACTCTCGTCATTTGGAGGGAAATGTAATGGACAAAGGTCATCAAACATTGGGAAGTGTGTCATGACCTCTCTGCTTGGCATATACATCCTCATTAAAGCCCTTCCAATGGAACGCCCAAGAATCGGGCTAGTTCAGCACCCTGATTCTCTAAATCAGCCAACGCAATAGGACGTCCAACTTGAGTAAGAGGCACATTAATATTCCCCTTGATCTTGATATAGAGCGATCGCTTAGGGTTTAATCCTTCTCTTATTTCAGCGCGAACTGCCTGAATATCACTTATGGGATAACTTACATCCACCGTACGATTCTTACCCAAAAAGCCCCATCGGAAAATTTGAATCGTCTCATTTTCCTTATCAAATTTGTTATACCCTCCGCCAACGTTCAAAATAACGATGAGCCAAAGATAACTAGACAACAACATAGCCATCACACCATAAAAACCCATGGCTAATCCCTGAGGGATAAAAATCAACTCAGTTGGGTTAGAGAAAGGCAATAAGTTCACATGGAAGTAGCTGGAAAGGCTTGCCAATGAAAACCCGACTCCGCCAATTAACACAATTGACGCCCACCAATAGTTGCTCAACCGACGAGCACCAACAATTTTTTGTTCTAGTACAGCGTTTTTAGACCGTGTGTCATCGCCCATAGATTTTGTCAAAGGCATATTCAAGCATTCCTTTTATTTTCGATCAGCACCAAAATTCAAGTAGGCAATAAAGACAAGGAGGACATTTCCTTGAATAATTCTTGCCAACATATCTCGTATCAAACGATTCATCAATCCTTTCCCAAGGTAATTAATATCTGTGATGCCGATACTCACCTCAAACCTTTTCAAAGAAGGCATTGAGCGCTATTTACTAAACTCAGATTCAAGTTATGAGAAGCACGTGACGGATTGTAAAATTTTAAGTATCTCTCTATCATATAGAAACGTTGGAAGCTTGTAAGTTCACTCGTACAAGTGTCCCCTTAGGTAACCAAGACTTCTTATGATAGACGGTCTCTGGTATGTTTCGACGTAGAGTTTCGAGAAACGATTTCGTTATCTCGACTGTATTGCCCACAGCTTTATATAAAAGATACGGGTAAATGCACGCACTATTTGCTTGAATGCGATATTAAGAGGTTATGACATGACCGTAGCAATGGGACGTGCGCAAGCCACCCGAGGATGGTTCGACGTCCTCGATGACTGGCTGAAGCGCGACAGATTTGTCTTTGTTGGCTGGTCAGGCCTACTACTCTTTCCTTGCGCCTACATGGCGTTGGGTGGGTGGTTGACTGGTACAACCTTCGTTACTTCCTGGTATACCCACGGATTGGCATCTTCTTATTTGGAAGGCTGCAACTTCTTGACCGTGGCCGTATCCACGCCTGCTAATAGTATGGGACACTCCATCCTGTTCTTGTGGGGGCCAGAAGCAGGCTGGGACTTCGTTCGCTGGTGTCAAATTGGCGGATTATGGTCCTTCGTTGCCCTGCATGGAGCCTTCGGACTGATTGGTTTCATGTTGCGTCAGTTTGAGATCTCTCGTCTGGTAGGGATTCGTCCTTACAACGCGATTGCCTTCTCAGCGCCGATTGCAGTCTTTGTTTCTGTATTTTTGATGTACCCCTTGGGACAGTCCTCTTGGTTCTTTGCGCCAAGCTTTGGGGTTGCGGCTATCTTCCGATTCTTGTTGTTCCTACAAGGGTTCCACAACTGGACGCTGAATCCCTTCCACATGATGGGAGTAGCGGGTGTCTTGGGTGGTGCTCTGCTTTGTGCCATTCATGGTGCAACGGTTGAGAACACCTTGTTTGAAGATGGTGATGGTGCGAACACCTTCCGCGCATTCGAGCCGACTCAGGCAGAAGAGACCTACTCGATGGTGACGGCGAACCGATTCTGGTCACAGATTTTTGGTATTGCCTTCTCCAATAAGCGGTGGTTGCACTTCTTTATGCTGTTTGTGCCCGTTATGGGATTATGGATGAGTTCGATTGGTATTGTTGGATTGGCATTGAACTTGCGTGCCTATGACTTTACTAGTCAAGAGATTCGTGCCGCAGAAGACCCTGAGTTTGAGACGTTCTACACCAAGAACATCTTGTTGAACGAAGGTATTCGCGCTTGGATGGCTGTGCAAGACCAGCCCCACGAGAAGTTTGTATTCCCTGAGGA
>JBCCWF010000084.1:0-17329 GCA_039194035.1 Cyanobacteria bacterium P01_E01_bin.6
AAACCTGGGGAGCGCCCCTCCGGGGCGCTCCCCAGGTTTTTAGGTTTTCAGTTTAATAACGCCGAGCTACTGACTATCTATGATGCTGATGAAAGATATGTCAATCCTTCTCAAACTGATGACAGTTTTGAAGCGAGCGGGAACTCTGAAGGAGAACCCTGCTGGCATTCCATCAGTCAATCGATGGAATCCAACCAAACCCTAATTAGGGAAAGAGTCTGGGATTTTATGACGTAGACCAACCAACCAACATGCCTGGAACAGTTATCACAGAGGGCGATCGCGCCATGCGGTCGGATCATGCCCGGTTTAATCACAACCTAGATGGAACAGGCATTCGAATTGGCATCATTTCTGATAGCTTCAATGCCTTCGGCAATGCATCCGATGATGTTGCCAACGGCGACCTACCAGGCAACAGTAATCCCAATCAATACCGCCAACCTGTTCAAGTTCTTCAAGATGATCCACAAGGGATTGATGAGGGACGGGCAATGGCCCAGATTATTCATGACGTCGCTCCAGGGGCAGAGTTACTTTTTTATGCCCCAACGTCTGTTCCCGACTTTGCCCAAGGTATCGATGCACTGGTAGAAGCAGGTGCCGACATTATCGTGGATGATTTGGGATTTTCCGATCAACCCTTTTTTCAAGACGGACCAGTGTCTCAGGCTGTTGCTCGGGCAGCACAGCGAAACGTCACCTACGTCAGCGCTGTTGGCAACTACGGGCATGCGTCCTATGAAAGCCCATTTCGCCCCTCAGGGCAACGCTTCTCCGTCGGAGGCGTAACGTATGATGCCCATGACTTTGACCCCAGTATTACAACGGATGTGTTCCAGAACATCACCCTTCCTTCCGAGGGAGACCTTGACATTGTATTTAACTGGAGCGAACCATTTCGCTCGTTTAATTTGGGAGCAGGAGCCACGAGTGATATCGATCTGTTCTTAATGGCTCAACCTCGTTTTCCCCAATCGCGCCAAGATCAAGCCCTTGTTGACATCTCGCGTGACGACAATATCGGGAATGATCCGATAGAGTTTCTATCCGTTTTCAATCAATCGTTTCGAGATTCTGACTATTACCTGGTGATCGGGAAACGCCAAGATAGCCAACATACGGACGATCCACAACTCATTAAGTGGATTGACTTCGAGGATGTTGGATCTGTCTATGAATATGTGAATGAGTTTCCCAATCAATCGGCCAACAGCACCGTTTATGGGCATCCGAATGCTGAAGATACCATCGCCGTTGGTGCGGTGCGATTTAGTCGAACACCTGCATTTGGCTCAGAGACCATTCAGCCACGCACGTTTACAAGTTTAGGGGGAACGCCGATCCTGTTTGATACTCAGGGCAATGCTCTCCGTACTCCGTTGATTCGAGACAAGCCACAGTTGATTGGCCCCGATGGCGTTTCAACCAGCGTAGCTGACTTTGAAAGCTTTCCAGGAACGTCAGCCGCCGCACCCCACCTGGCCGCAGTCGCCGCATTAATCCTCGAAAGAGCAGGCGGTTCAGGTAGCTTATCTCTTGATGAGATCCGAGATATTCTACAAACATCGACCCTAGAGGTCGGTGCTCCAGGATTTGATCAAACAAGCGGCACTGGCTTCATTCAAGCAGATCTAGCCGTCATGAATGTGGCACCAACACTGGTTCTTGCTATCGGACAATCTCGGCTAAGAGGCACGGCGGCTGCAGAAAACCTCGTTGGCACCCAACAAAACGATCAAATGATTGGAGGAGGTGGATTTGATGTGCTAATCGGGCGAGGTGGCCGCGATCGCCTCCGAGGCAACGGAGGCAATGACTGGCTTCAAGGAATGAGTGGTCGTGATTCCTTGTTTGGTAATCGTGGGAATGACACCCTAACGGGTGGTGGCGGTCGCGATCGCCTGTTTGGGGGAACAGGTGCCGATCATCTCGTGGGCGATCGCAGTAACGACCAAATCAAAGGTGGTAATGGCGATGATCTCCTTTGGGGAGGCAGTGGGCGCGATCGCTTACGTGGTCAAGGTGGGCGCGATCGCTTTGTCATTGAAGACGCTCGCGGCATTGACAGCATTATCGATTACCAAGACGGCTTCGACCAATTAGTTTTGGCAGACACGTTGACCTTTCAAGACCTGACCGTGATAGCACAAGGCACAAGCACAGTGATCAAGCTTGGACGCAACAGAACCCTTGCCCGGATTGAAAACATTCAACCCGATCAAATCACGAGTGCTGATATTGCTGACGTTCAGCTGCCTATTTGAGGGAACCAACAATAAGGGTGTGAGTCAGCGCGATACATTCGACTAAGACTCGCTTTGCCCCCTCACTCGATCGCCACCAATGCACCGGATCATAAGCCATGGGTGTCGAAGAGATCACACCAACACGAACCGATGGCTCCAGTGCTCTTTTATAAAGCACCCAGCTTCGACGAGCATGGACGCCGTGGGAGTAAAGATTGACCGATTGCACATCCGGACGATAAACAGCGAGCCACTCTCGAAACGTAATTGCAGTGCTTTCTGTTCTATCGCGCATGCTATCACCGGACGGCACAGCAACTAAACGGTCGGTATCACAACCAAATGCCGTAAGCGTTGCAGCAGACAACTCAGCCAATGTTTTGTAGGGAGACAAATACGCCCCCATTTTCAAGGGGCCGCCCACGGTCACCAGGGTGGAATACTCTCCGTGGTTGAAAATCGGCAGAACACGCTTTAGCGCTGCATCATCCATCCATCCCTCAACGATCAGAATACTCGCATCTGCATTTGGCACATTTGGCGAGAGGAAAGAATGGAGATGGTATCTGGCGATCAGCAAGACAGATGCAACACCAGCAACAACAACCGCAACGAGAACGAATCCAATCCCAAGACTGCTCAACGTCATGATGTGCTAAAAATCTCACTTGATTGATGAGGGGAAAAAGATTGATGGCGATGCTCTTGGACAACAATCATAGTCAACCATCCGTCAAACCACGATATCTTAAGCCCAAACCCTATTTGCAACTGTCGTGTTCTCTGCGAAAAACGACAGTTCCCAACCTAGACGAGGGTTATAGCAAACATGATTGAGCGGCTCTGACTAGTAACCCAAGCCTCACTCTGATTCTTCAGCATCTGCCAATTCTTGAATCGCTAAAAGGAGTTCTTCTTCTTGTTCCTCAAATATATCTTCATCGATATCACCCATATCAAACGCTAATTGGAGCGCCAAAAGCTGCTTTTGCAGGTTCTCCTTGTCATCTAATTCGCCGCTGGCTTGTTCCAAAATTTTATTGCCAATCCAAGCAATGCCACTGATGGGAGCAGTAATCGGAGCTATCAGTAAGTCGAGAATCATCGGCGATCGCCCTTATGAAAGGTCACAGTCAAAGAAATCAGTAGCTAGCCATCATTAAACGTATCCTTACCAAATGTTGTGCCGCCCGCTGCGCACGCGGCACAACATTTGGGGTTTTGATTTGAATTACGTTCAGGTATATATGAGGTCAAGAAAACTCAATATGCCAATTCTCAGAGTGTCACAGGCATCATTCCGCAAATTGACAGGAGGCATGCAGATCAAGATGCCAAAGACCTCAATGATTAATCCCGCTCAATCTGAGCAAAGTTGAACGGTGCCGTGAAATTGTTATATCGAATGCGTAATCGCTCATCAAACTTTGAATCGAGTATCTCGACCTTTTCGCTAAAGGCAGGTTCGCTATCCCACTCAATTAAATAAGCAGCATTGTAAATCATGGCATCCGTCATGGGATCATTTTCAATGACATCAACCGCATCGGCCTCAAGAACGGCCTGGAATGATTGAATAATTCCCTGCTTTCGATCCTCCATTGCCTGTTCAATGGCTTGACCAATCCGAACCACTTCGTCCATGCTGAGGGTTTTCCCTTCAAGGCGATCGCGCTCTTGCCGAAGGGCGTCATTTTCCTGCATCAGCATCTCTAACTCTGTACTCATATCCCACATGACTTTGATGCTGACCTCTCGTCGGCCTTCCAATTTCTCAAACAACTCGATTAAGCTCTCATGGTGAGAGGTGATGAGCTGCTCTTGAACAGTCTCCCAAGACTCAATCACTAAGCCAAACTGGAGTGGTAAGACATTGCGACACCCCTCCGTCATCACGTTCTCTAAGACACGCTCATGCCCAAGCAAATTTCTGCGGCTCGCGAGATATCGAGTCTGCTGAGCGACTGAATATAGAAACACAAACTGGTCAACAGCATACGTTTTTACAGGTTGTTTATCAAGTCCAACGAACTCAGCATCGAATGACGCCGACCCAGGCAAGATTCCATACAGGTAAAGTCCGCAGTGCGTTTCTGCGTCTGGATTCTTAGTAGGCGTCTCAAGAGTAGTATTCACCATGGGTTTTTAGCGTTTATTTTTAGCTTGTCAAAGAAGAGGGCTTCAGTTGTCATATCCGTGAATTCAGTCAGCGGAAACAGGGAGACGATGAGGTGGTCTTGCTGAAATAGGCTGCGACGTTAATACAAGCTGTAGCTTGGCATGAATCAAATCCAGTTGTGCCAAACCCAGTTCAGCACTACCTTCAAGGACAATGCCAACATTAAGTAGTCGATCCAGAAGTTCGAGAATTGAAGGGTGACTCGATTTTTCTCCAGGATAATAACCAGACTTGGGCAATAACGTACCGACTTCTCCCAAATCAATATTGAGGTCTGCCGGGTCAACATCAAAAATGTCACAGAGCTTAAGCACTTGCTCTTCAAGGGTCTGGAGACTTTCCGCCGCTCGATCAAGTTCATGATCCGAAAGGACATTCGCGTCCATACGCCGAATCACCTGAGCTTCCATTAACTGCCGAATTAGCTCAACGACCGTTAGCAACAGAGGTGCCAATCCAGAATCAGGATTTTTAGATGTCGGTGGCTGGAGTTGGATGGGACTAGTTGCTTCAGTAACCGTTAAGTTCTGAACTGACGATGCATCAATCGGGGCCATGGGGTTAAGCCAAAGGAAGGGTAAGAAACGAAAAGCGGGAGATGGGTCGATTTTAATGTTTAGGTTTCAACTCGTCAGTCACGGTTGACTGATGAGGGTGGGACAAGAAATCGGTAGAGGCAGACCCGGAGTACATTTATCGTGATGGAGGATGCTCCCCGAAAACTGCATAAATCGATGACTGCTCTAGGATGCAACAAACCTGCGATTGAGTCACGAAACATCAATCAACACTCCTCGATGAATGATTCAGATTCATACGTGATCCCTGAAACCTAGCCAGCTCCGTGTTCAGACATGGGAACATATCGAACACTCGCTGTTTTATTCACGAAATCCTTCTGATACTGCAAGAAGGCATGATGCCATTCTTGGAACCGGCGATCGCCATCTCGAACTAACATCTGGCGATAGTGTTCTGAGTCGATATACTTTTTTTCGTTTGCCATTAGAGTACGGGTCTCCTGTTACTGCACATCTGGTTGCGCCAATGACGATGGGCGTCAGAGGCAACGACCTGAAACCGTGCGCGCTCGATCCGTCCTCGATCCAGCCATCGCTGGTGCGATCGCCCGAGGGCATTCAGCGACTGCACTCCTGGAATTGCAGCACTGGTAGCGATTTGCTTCATTGTCTTGATGCGAAT
Source organism: Cyanobacteria bacterium P01_E01_bin.6 (assembly GCA_039194035.1). GTDB lineage: Bacteria > Cyanobacteriota > Cyanobacteriia > CAKZMO01 > CAKZMO01 > JBCCWF01. The sequence goes on from JBCCWF010000084.1 coordinate 5,632, forward strand.
CATAGATAATACTCACGAACGGTTTTCATTCATAGGGTTAGAATGCCCAAAACCCCTATGAAACTGGACGACCTTCGGTATCAGCCTGTTCCGAAGGAACTGGATCGGGGGTTGCCGATCGGAGCGCGCGCAATTCTCCTTCTAAACTCTCAAGACGAGACTGAAGCTGCTGATTTGCCTCAATGAGTTGCTGACTCTGGCTATTGAGATAGGGATCACTTTCCCACCAGTTAATACCGATTTCTCGCGCCTTATCAACTGATGAAATCAGCAAGCGAATGTGAATCGAGAGCAACTCTGTAGAACCAACAGAAACAGAAATATCGCCAGCGATGACAATACCCTTGTCCAACACGCGTTCAAGCACATCGGCAAGCGTTGATCCTTGAGTAGCTGAACTAAATCGACGCGCATCCCCCGCGCTCCGAGATGATGTTGCGACTGTCATGAGATGTCACCTCCTGTCATATCAGACTGGAAGCTCGTTCCAGGGATGTGAGTGGGTGTAGGAGCCTGCACAACACGATGCGGATTGTGATAACTGTCGTCCCGTTGGTCATCCATTGCTGGCTGAGTCGTAGGGTTTATTCGATGACCGTGGCTACCCTGTAACGCAATTAATCCTCTATCCGCAAGCGATCGCAACGCATTCACCGTTTGGAAACGAGAGATTCCCAGAACGGATTCAATTTGAGACGGTCGCGTATCGTTAGAAGACTGGAGATACTCATACACCTTTTGCTCAAACGGAACGTGAAACTCAGGTAAGTTCTCGTGCTGCTCATCAGCGACTGGTTCAGTATCATGAGATAAAACAGGATGAGGTACCTCATCCTCCAAGATGTCCGTTGGAGGAAACGATTCATAGGGAGCTTCGATCTTATCTGCCAGTTCCTGATCCACCGCATCAAATCCGGGGATCTCCTCGCCTGGTGCAAAGGTCAGGGAAGAAATCCTACCATTAGCGATCGGCTGATCGTTTTCCATCACACCATCAATTGTCTTTGCAAGAGCCTCGTCAGACGACAGCGCCTCAAGAGCACGTTCAACAGGTGATGATAGGTCTACCGAATGCTCTGCCTGATGAATCGCAACAGAACCTTCCTCCGCATCAGGAGCCTCTACCTCAAGAGCCTGCCAAAAATCTGGCTCATCCTCTGAGAGGGTCTCTTCAGGAAAAAGGTCTCCAGCCGCAACAGGCTCAGGAGTCTTTTCGTCATCCTGTAATGCAGTGAAGATATCATCAGTCTCTTCTGCCTCTTCTAATGAGGAGTCCAGATTTAGCATCGCCTCTGGCTCGACCATGGGCGAGGCGATCGCCTCATTCAGCCCAGCATCGTCCTGAAACTGAGAGTCTTCCTGGGACTGAGCATCGTCATCATGCGAGGAAACATGATGCTCGGTGACTGAGTCGGTATAAGTCTCATCATCCGCATGAGTCTCATCATCCGCTTCGAAAGTTGAATGGTCTAATTCCAGTAATCCCTGCGGCGCGACAACCACGGCTTCTTCGTGACCGTCCGATGATAATGTCTGATCAAAACTCTCACCCCGCTGATACGCATTGAACATATCCCAGAGCAATTGAGTCGAGTCGGCGATGGACTGGCTAGAGCGCGACAGTAGAATATCCTGACATAGCTCTCGAAAATCAGCATCACCAGGCAATGCTTCAATGCCATGCTCTTGGCAAATCTTGGCAATCATCAGACAGGAGCGCGAACCAGACGAATCCTTTGCCGCTGTCTTCGATCGAAACCGACCCACTAATTTCACAATGAGAACAGCAGATTCACGATCAATTTCCGTTTTTTGCACCAAGATTTCGTGCTGAGTTAGCTCATCCGGCTCCGGCATGTTGATAGTAATCAGACGATCCAACAATGCGTCTTGAGTCGAGTGAACACCGCAATACTCAACTGGGTTGGATGTAAAAATCGCGCGAAAGTGTGGGTTAACCCGAATATATTCAGAGCGGTTATTGTTGGGAGGCAACACCAACAACTTTTCTTCAAGGGCTGATAATAGGACGTTATTGACCTCTGGACGAGAACGGTTGAACTCGTCATACACCAGAGTAAAGCCTTCACGACAGGCCAATGTCAGACGAGAATCGACCCAGTTTTGCCGCACCTCATCTTCCATCTTGACAACACTATGAATGAAGTTGTCATAGACTTTCTTACGGGTAAATCCTGATTGATTGCCAATCAGATCAGAGGTCTTGAACTCATCGTCTCCAAACAAAAGCATAATGGGCCGACTGAGCAAATCGGCCAAATGAAGCGCGAGCGTCGTTTTACCGACTCCGGCTGGGCCTTGCAAATGGACAGAGTACCCAGACTGGAGGTAGCGGAGGGCGCGTTTCGCAACGCGATCAATGGAGGGGGTATTAACAAATTGACGGGGGCGAGCTTGCAGAATGGTAGTCACTAGGTTGCTTCCTGTTGTATGACGTAAATGCGATCGCGCTGAATTATTCGGCCTTGTTTAATGAGAGAACGCAGCGCATCAACCGTCTGAAACCGATTAATATCAAGAGCATGCTCGATTTCAATAAGCCGGGCACCATCAACAGCTTGTAAGTAGTTGAAAATCTCAACCTCGACTTCTGAGACATCTTCACGAACGGAAGGGTTAGAAGGCACCGCTGCCTCATTGCCCCATGTTCTGGCAGCAGATGCGGAATTATCAGTATTTACATCTGCAGCACTCGCCTCAATGTTCTCAGGCGTCACTGGTGCGGACGGTTGGTTGACTGTTGGAGACGGAGAGGCTGCCGTAGCAACAACAACTGGTGAACGGACAGTACTGGATACGGAGACAGAAGGCGGTGTCGGCAATGAAACCTGAGCCTGCACGTCTCCTTCTAGAACGGACACTGAATCTGAATCCTCTCCCCACACCATTTGGTGAAGCTCTCGGCAGTAGCCACGAAGCTCACCTCGAAATAGAGCTAAATCTTCGAACAAAGCGTCCATAGAATCAGCCCGATGTTGACGCTGATCTTGAAATTGACGCTGTAGGGTCTCTGCTCGCTCCTGATCAAGTTGATTCAGCTGGTCAAGATATGTCCCGACATCAGCCTGCAATTGCTGAACATAAGCAGCAAGCATTTCCGCAAGCTTCTTTTGCTCCTGCAAACGCTCTTGTTGGCGACTACTCAAATACATTTGTGTCTCAGCACAAATTGTCCGAACTGTCTCTTGCAATTGCTGAATCTCGGCTTGTAAGCCACGTCGCAGGTCAATTACCGAAATGCTGAGATTGGTGTGAAACTGATTGAGGTGATGAAATAACGCATCGGCCCGCAGCTGACGATCAGCAGTCGTCATATCCAGGAATTGTCGTGTTTGTGTCTGCAATGTCTCCGCAAAATTCTGTAAGTCGGCAAACAAAACACGCGACTGGTCATAGCGTTGGTCAGTCAAGTCTTGAATATAAGCTTGCGTCTGCTGCTTCAAATCGCGCTGAAAACTATTAAGCGACTGATGCAATGATGCGGCGTCTACTGAACGCTGCTGCTGCAGTTGTGCTAATTGCTGACGCACATCTTGCTGATGCAACATCACATCCTGTTGTCGTTGAACAATTTCTTGCTGACGCTGTACCCGCTGCTGTTGCCACAAATTCTTCAATGAAACCACAAGACCCTCCGCCAGGATGATGAACACAGAACTAGAAAAACCAACGACTCCATTCCATCGTTCCAGCGATCGCCCCAATGACTGAAAGGCACATTGAGCCATTCATCGTGAACAGCCAAGGTGGAAAAATTGAATTGGAATCAACAGCCAGCTTAGATACACCACGCAAAGGGTTGAAGCTATGAATAACTTCAACCCTTAGGAGTATTACGCTGCAGGAACAGCTGCCTGTGCAGTCAAACCAACTGCCTCGGCATACTTCAAGTAGGTGTCTACTGAAGCGATGACGACGCGTGCTTCAACAGCAAGCAATTCAATACCAACTAAAGAAACGCGAACCCAAGCGTCGATAACAACACCTTTATCAAGGATGCGATCGACGACTTCAGCCAGACTGGAGGAGGAGTTTACTTTTTCGACTGCCATAGCAAATTACCTAAATACTTGAGAATGTGATGAAACTAATTGATTAGATGCAACTGACTACTTTAGAAACACACATCTTTTACGTCTCAGTACAACATTGAGGAATGTAATATTGAGCGTTAAAGCTTTTGTGATGAAGAGACAAATAATTCAGCTCTTCATAGCTCACACCATGATTAGATTTGGCATTCTATAAAACAGAATAAAGATTCAGAACGATCAAAATACTGTGTTAAATACTGAAACCAACACCTATTTTGTTAGCATCAGTAAAAACAGTCAGTAAAATCACTCAATCGGATCTTCAATACCAGCTATCTATTGACGCAAGCCCTGTATCTAAAGTTTTTCAGGGTCTTCAGAGTAACTTAAAGAACATTCAAGTTACATTCCCACGGAGTCAGCTAATTTAATCTTTCCCAATCTACGTTCGGTTTTAACAAAATCAGAAAGAAAATAGAAAACCAGACCTCTAAAGCTTAAAACAGCCTTTTTTTGTCGATCGAAATCACATTTAAAGCCTAGTACTTGAGCTAGATTTCACTTCCAAAAACTTAAAGTGTAGGCAAAATAAAAAAATAATTTCAATGTTTTTCTATAGATAAATAGCAAGATGAAATCATCACACCAAAGCTCTGAACTTTAATAAGTAGATAGCCATAATTAAACGTATTTTTCCAAATCCTGTGCCGCCCGCGCAGCAGGCGGCACAGGATTTAGACTTTTGATTTTAATGACGTCCAGGTACTTAAGAATTGGTGTTAGGAGTATTTAAAATGGATATTTTTAATTGCCAATCAAGATGTGATGGAGGCAAAAATAGGCTTGTAAAAAATAGGCTTGTATTTTAAGGCGCGATTTTTCCCGACTTAAGTGATAAGCCCAAAAATCAATACAGGAGTGGATGGTTTCAGAAACTAGAATCGACAAATTTAATGCAAGCCTATGGTTGCCTGATAGGAGGATGCACTCGATTCAGTTGCGCATTAACGTTCATCTCTCAACCATGTTTTTCAAGATGTTCTCTCGTTGATCCGGAAGAGGTTGAAAAATTTTCAGTCACAGATAATGACCTAGACGTAATTAAACGTAACTTTTCAAACCCTGTGCCGCCTGTTGTTCGAGAGGCATAGGATTTGGGGTTTTGATTTTAATCACGTCCAGATACGTGCAACCCGCTCTCACATCAAAAAACTGAGGTACTGAGCCCCCTTCACAAAGGACTCACTGCCTCAGTTTCATATCTCATGTCCAACTTATCCTGATGGTCTAATCTTGATGGTCTAATGTTGGACTCGGTTCTCAAATTCTTCTCGTGTGGCTTCTACACGAGCGATCGCCCCTGAGTAGACAGCGGGATGTTCTTGTTGAAGCCAACCTAAGAGTTGATTCAGCTGAGCATTTCGCAGCTCTAAGTCCGTCTGAAAAATCGCGGACGTTGCCATATATTGCGCATATTGGTCAGGATGACCTTGCTTCACGAATTGGGCCATCAAAGCCACTAGAGCCTGCTGCCGCACTTCATCTTTCGTGGATTCAGGAATCATAGGAACCTCATAACGTTGTGATGATGACTACGTAACTTGACTGGGTCTATCGCTTATCCAAAGCATCAGACCCTTGGGTACATTCAACTATTTCCCCGCACCTCACTAGCCAGATCGCTAATGACGTTGTCGCTGAGCACACAACATGGCGTAGGCAATATCAAAATCATTAGTTGTGATTTCGATAACGTTCGGATCCGTTTGCCCTTGCGCGCGATACCGCCGTACAGCCTCCAGTGCCGCTTGATTGCTCAACAACGTCAAGTCTGCACCATTCCAATCTTCGGTTTGGGCTGCCCATGTCACGAGGTTGACGTCGGATGCAAGGGGGCGATCGCCGTTATGCACCGTCAAAATCGCTAACCGACTCGCTTGATCTGGGAGATCAATCTTGATTTGGAGATCAAAGCGCCCAGCTCGAAGCAAGGCAGGGTCGAGCACATCCGGTCGGTTTGTCGCCCCTACCAGCAACACATCGACCTGCTGTTGGAGGCCATCTAGTTCTGTCAGGAGCTGACCCACGACCCGATCGCTCACGCCTGAATCGCCGCTAAATTTACCTCGCGCCGGAGCAAGCGTATCAATTTCATCGATAAACACAACACAGGGCGAAGCTTGCCGCGCTTTCGCAAACAGTTCGCGAACCGCTTGTTCTGCAGCCCCAACCCATTTACTCAACAATTCTGGGCCATTCACCGCAATAAAGTTGGCTTGAGCTTGGGCGGCGATCGCCTTTGCTAGCAACGTTTTACCGGTACCGGGTGGCCCCCATAGCAAAATACCGCGAGGGGCCTGAGCCTTTGTCTTCTCATACAGTTCGGGATAGAGCAATGCGCCTTCGACAGACTCTTGAAGCGTTTGCTTGATAGTCTCTAGTCCGCCAATATCATCCCAGGTAACGTCAGGGGTTTCGATTTCGACTGCACGGAGGTTAGAGGGTTTGACCGATTGGATCGCACTCAGAAAATCCTGTTGACTGATGGTCATCGTGTCAGGAATGGGGTCATTCAATGACGGCACTTGTCGCCGAAGCGCTGTATAAGCAGCCTTTTGGCAAATTGCCTTGAGATCTGCCCCTACCAGTCCTAACCCGAGGTCGGCGATCGCCCCTAATTCGACCGTGTCATCAAGAGGCATCTTGCGCGTCAGAATCGTCAAGATTTCTAATCGGCCATCTCGATCAGGCACCCGAAACTGCACTTCCCGGTCAAAGCGTCCGGGACGACGCAACGCTGGGTCGAGATGATCAGGACGATTCGTTGCAGCCAGCAAAATCACACCTGTCGTCGCGGCAAAACCATCCATCAAACTGAGCAACTGGGCAACGAGGCGCTTTTCTACTTCTCCTTCCACTTTGCTGCGGTCTGGGGCAAGGCTATCAATCTCATCGATAAACACCAAACACGGCGCAGCTTTTGCCGCTTTTTCAAAAATACCCCGCAGTCGAGTCTCGGCTTCACCGTAGTATTTTCCCATCACCTCAGGGCCAACAATAGCGATGTAGCTAACGTCCAAGGCTTCTGCCAACGCTCGTGCTGTGAGGGTCTTTCCTGTTCCCGGTGGCCCAACCAATAGCACTCCCCGTGTGGGTTCGAGTCCTAGTTTATTGAGAAGATCAGGCCGTTTGAGTGGAATTTCGACAAGTTCTTGCAGCTCTTTCAACACGTCAGACAATCCGCCCACGTCACCCAGCGACGGGCGATCGCCCTCATCATTCGACGACGCATTTTGTAACGCATCATCTTTCGGGGGAGGCGTCACAATCACATCGTCCGATGTCGCACTGGAAGATGCGCCCGGATTCGTTGTTGCGCCACCCGACCCAGGGGAATTTCTGCGAATGCGTTCCGTACCAATCCCCCCCGGCATATTGCCTTGGCGTGGAATATTGCTCAAATTTCGGGTGTTAAATTGCACATCTGCTTTCAGCTCACCCTTCTCAGCTTTCTCCTCAAGCGTTTTCGCTAATTCAAGGAGTTGCTCAAAGCCTTTGAATAAATCACTCATAGATCGTCCTTGCCAGGGGGTTTATATTGGTCGTCGGCCTTTTATCATCTCGGTGCTGGAAGCCCGACCGCTTCAGCATCATGGGGTGCCGCAAACTAAGGGATGCCGCAAAACTATGTCAAGAACGCATAGATTGTGTCCTGAGTCAGGGTTCACGTCCGTGGGCACTAGATAGGGGGAACAAAAGCCAGATACTCTTCTCCTGGATTAGTCAGCCCAGAAAAACGATTCCGTTAACAGGAACAATTCATGAGAATACGGACTATGTTCCTAAAAGCCAGCCATGGTCAGCATCAAATTTTCATTAAGCATCATGTCGTAAGTCCCTGGACGAAATAAAACCAAATCCCCAAATCCTGTGCTGCCTGCTGCACGGATGGCACAGGATTTGAAAGTGAACGTTTAATGATGGCTATTTACTTATTGATGCCCCATACCCATGAAGGCAGAGCCAAGAAAATGAATGACTCATCGTAATTTTTTAATTGGTGCTCGTCGTGCTGAAAGCACGACGATAAACACACCACCCATCTCAATTTCATCCAGGAGCAAGACACACACCCTGCTGATTCACTCATTCATCACACTCGATGCGTTTCCGGATAGAGGTGAAATGGGAAGTCTATCTATATAGACCTTCTTTTCTTCCCTCCTCACCCTGGTCCCCTATGGTCACCCATCAACGATTCACCGGCTCAGATTCATCCAATACTCGCCAGTCGAGTACCACTCAATCCTTTACACAGCCGAGCCATACTCCTCATGTCTTACAGCCATGCGACACGTTGCAACTAGCCATGTTCAGCGGCAAGGGAGGCGTCGGCAAAACAACCCTATCTTGTGCCTTTGCACGTCGGTGGGCACAACGATTTCCGACAGAGAAAGTACTGCTCATCTCTACAGACCCCGCTCACTCTCTCGGGGATGTAATGCAGATTCACGTCGATGATGTTCCTCGACCGACCGATGATTTACCCAACCTACAGGTGCAGTCTCTGAATGCAGAGTTACTGTTAACCGAATTTAAAGCGAACTATGGCAAGGTTTTAGAGCTGCTTGTCGAACGCGGTAGCTTTGTGGAAGGCAGCGATCTTGGTCCCGTATGGGATTTAAGCTGGCCTGGGCTAGATGAACTCATGGGAATTTTAGAAATCCAGCGCTTGCTACGAGACAACGTTGCCGACCGGGTTGTCGTTGACATGGCTCCAACGGGTCATAGCCTCAACTTACTCGGTCTCATGGATTTCTTAGACAACTTACTGGATTCGCTAGATTTGTTTCAAGGAAAACATCGAGAAATTAGCGAACGCCTGACAGGACAGTACACTCCTGATGATGCAGATAGTTTCTTAACCACCATGCGGGACGACTTAGCCGCTGGTCGGCAACTCTTGCATGACAGTGCAACCACCGCTTGTTTCATTGTTGCCATTCCTGAACCGATGAGCTGGGAAGAAACGCGACGCTTTCTGACAGCCCTCAATACCCTCAATATTTCTGTAGGCGGCATTTTTGTGAATCGCTTGCTGCCGCCCGCACCTGATATGAACCAGACATCAACTCGATTGGATGCAACCAACACCGCTGCTCATAATATCGCCCGAGCAGAACAACAGGTGTTGGTTGGGAAATTTTTAGAACTTGCGACATCCCATCACTTACCTGTATTTCGGGTTGCTCAGCAACAAGGTGAACCCATTGGTGGGGTTCGGCTAGACCACGTCATGACGCATGTTGAGATTGCATCCGCCCATGATCCGTCCTATCAAAACATCACACTGCCGCCTGCCGTATGGCCCGATAAACTCGTGCCTGGTTTTTGTGATTTTGTGGCAGAAAATCGGCAATTGCTGATTATTGGGGGCAAAGGGGGTGTCGGGAAGACAACCGTTGCAGCGGCGATCGCCTGGGGCATGGCAGACCGCAACCCCGACCGTCATGTTCGCGTTATTTCTATCGATCCAGCCCACTCCTTAGGCGATGCGTTTGGCTGTTCCATTGGCCATGACGTACAAGACATTTCGTCCAATCTCAGTGCTCAAGAAATTAACGCCGAGACAGTACTTGAGCAGTTTCGAGAAGACTATCTCTGGGAACTCGCAGAGATGATGGGGGGCGACACAGGCGATGCTAGCCTTCAAATTGCCTATGGCCCAGAAGCATGGAAAAAGATTGTGGCCCAGTCGCTGCCAGGTATTGACGAAATGCTGTCCCTACTAACGATTGTGGAGTTACTGGAGTCTCAGCAACAAGACTTGATTGTGCTCGACACGGCACCCACAGGCCATCTGCTTCGTTTTTTGGAAATGCCGACGGCATTGGGAGATTGGTTGGCCTGGATTTTCAAGCTATGGATCAAATATCAAGATGTAGTCGGTCGTGTGGAGTTGATGGGACGACTGCGTACCTTACGAAAACGCGTAATGGATGCACAGAAAAAGCTTCAAGATCCACAGTTCACCGAGTTTATCAATGTCTTGCAAGCTCAGTCTGCGATCATTGCAGAATCAGAGAGACTTGCTCAGTCCCTCGTATCGATGCAGGTATCCCATCGTTATGTTGTGCATAATCGCTACGACGTTTTTCAAGAGGGTGATGTTGCTCCGCACTTCCCCAACCAAACCGTTGTGAAACTGCCGCCGTTGCCTCGGGCGATCGCCCCTCTTGAGCAAATCAAAGGCGCAGCCACGCTACTTTTCTAAGACGTGTCATTTCATCCAGGCATCGATATCTTTAATAAAGGCTCATAAAGGGTATCTTGTTTCGACACTCATCCTCCAGATAAGGGATCTGCAAATAAACCGCCCCTCTATTGGTACTTTATTTTCTAGCAAATCCCTAACATTCGTACTGCAAACAACCCATAGCCTGTTGCAAGAAACAGCATGTTATCCGCCACCCAACTCACTATGTTGTCAAAATTCACACCCTAATTTGTGGATTTGACTTGAAACTTTCCAGAAAGCGGATCACTGCACTTGAAATGTGGGAGGAATAAGAAACCATGTTGCGCGTTGTCATGAATAAGCTTTTTTGTACGTTACTCCTCACACCTCTGGCGTTCTCCAGTCTCTTGCTAAGACCAGCACAGGCTCAAACGGGCGATCGCAGTCTTGGCACGCTGTACGACGACCTTCAGACAGCTGTATGTCTAAACAATTGGGACGAAGCACTGTCTGTCCTCAGTCCAATGATTGGATCATCTGAGATTACCGCGACCTACCGTGACGAATTGATTCAGTTCCGGCAACAGGTGCAAACATGGAGAGCACGTCAGGCAGTATTTTCAGATCAACCCAACTGCGACTCGGTGATTGCACAAGCCGATGCTGAGGCAGCTGGCCAAGCATCGGCTCAAGAAGCAGCACTTCAAGCAGCGGCCGCAGCACGGCAGACAGCCGCTACAACACAGCCAGAGGTTAGGAATAACACTCGCTCAACCATGTCTCAATGTGTTGATCTGGCAAATGTCATGAATTGGGCCGGATCCCAAGCTGAATCGATGCTAGGACAAGCGAACTTTAATGATCTCAACTCCTTGGTCAGTATGTTGGGAGGATTAGCCACGGTCTCCGAGCAGGCTGCTACAGGATTACAGGGTATCCAGTTAACCAATCGACAACTCCAAACATACCAACAAAGTTTTACCTCGCTTTATCAACGCTTTCACCAAGTAACGGATGCGTTTGTCAGTTCCGCTAATGCCGGATCATTCAATGCAATGGAGCAGCAAAACGACCAACTTCAGAACCTGGCAGAACAAGAATTTTCGCTGATTAATCAGGTGAACTCCTACTGTGGCAGTGAGGTCATCACCGTTCGATAGACGATCCGTCGTCTCCACCAATTCTCTTCAAACACGACTTGGCAAGGTTTACAGAGAAATGAGGCTTTGGGGAAATTTTGAGACGTGTGCCAAGTCTATGTTTAAACTGTCGGTTCGAGGATTTTTTGCAGCCAATATGAAGCGGTTCGAACTAAGACGTTAAAGCCTCGGTTGTCTCTCCATTTAGGCTAGAGAGAAGCAATATGTCTTCTGGAGGGTGGAATAATGGGTGCGACGATTCAGTC
>JBCCWF010000085.1:0-17309 GCA_039194035.1 Cyanobacteria bacterium P01_E01_bin.6
AGGCGGCAGAATTGTTTCTCATGTGTGCAGCGCTCAATCGCATGACGCACTTGGGAATGCCGGATAGCTATGCCTCAAATTTCTGAAAATCTCCCAACAAGGGAGATATGGGGGCCAGATTTTATTTATGCAACAAAGCCGATTCGATCATTACCTCAAGCGAATCCATAAACTGCTGGATTGCTGTCAGGTACGCTGAATGGGCAATAATTATGTGCACAAGCGATGATTCATCGCATCCAGCATAGACGTGAAGGGTATCTGAAGCATAATGCCACCGGCCTCTGGATGCTGAATTGCTCAATCAAGGGCGATCGCCCCACCCAGAGACTCCCCGTAGATAACAACCTGCTCCGACGAAATGTTGCGATCATCAGTCACATATCGCCACAAAATATCGCCACATAACTTGGCTGTCCTCATAGAGCTGTGCCTCCCGTTGGGAATGCCCCTCACTCTGCCCATAGCCCCGATCATCAAAGGCCAAAACAGCAAAGCAAAGCATTCGAAATGCCAACATTCTCGCCAAATAGTTATAGTCGCCCCTGTTGCGACCCACCCCGCAAAAATACAGCATCATGACTTAGCAAACGTTCCGAAGAAATGAGCGATTGAGACGCGCTAGGCGCGCCTCAATCGCTCATTTCTTCGTAATCAGTAGATGGCCCATCATTAAACGTATCCTTCCACATCCTGTGCCGCCCGCTGCGCGGGCGGCACAGGATTGAGGGTTTTGGCTTTGATGACATCCAGGTACTTCGTGCATCTGAGAAGTGTGCCAAGTCGTGAACCATCCTGATTAACAATCACTCGTGGTTGATTAGCCATATTATTGACAGTGACATTTGGAGAGATGTGAGTGAAGCTCTATCAACAGATTCCCATCCAAGACTGTGGAGAACCGCTGGTTCCGATTTCATCGATCCACGTTACCTTCGTTGACCCTCATCCCTATGTGATTCTCGGCGCGCCCTACGGGAATAAGTCCCCATACTATCTCCGCCAAGGCATTCACAAACGGTTGATCACAGCTCAGACCTATCTTCAGCAGCAACATCCCAACTGGCAGATCCAGATTTTTGATGCCTATCGTCCAATTACTGTGCAGCAGTTTATGGTTCATTACGCCTATCGGACGATGTTGCGGGATAGGGGAATCAAGGAGTCGTTGCTATCAATGGAACAAAAGCAAACGATTCTAGAGGAGGTCTATCAATTTTGGGCAGTTCCGAGCCATGATCCAAAGACGCCCCCTCCCCACAGCACTGGGGCAGCGATTGACGTAACCCTAGTGGATGCTGAAGGTGTCGCTGTTGACATGGGATCTCCTATTGATGAAATATCTCTGCGCTCCTATCCTGACTACTTTGCAGCGAATTCCCCTCATCGATTGCCAATAGATGACACGCCAGTTGATGAATGCGATCGCATTCATCAGAATCGACAATTACTGAATGAAGTGATGAGCCAGGCAGGGTTTTTGCAACATCCTAATGAGTGGTGGCACTTTTCCTTTGGTGATCAGCTTTGGGCCTGGTTAACACGCACCCAGGCGATCGCAAAACATGCAGAATGTGCTGCGGATGGCGAGATAGAAGAGTTAGGCGAGGTAGAGGCGATCGCCCGTTATGGGCGCATTTAAACCCAAACCACGTTGGGAACTGTAGTTCTCAACGTGGTTTGGGTTTAAATCCAGCAATCTGATGACAGGAACCAACATCACCACTTGTCATACGAGCTAACACAGAAAGCGATTGGGTTCTCATGACCTTGGTAAGCTGTGAGCTATTGAAATGGCGTGGTTGTCACCTGCCGCAGGCAGGCGACAACCACCAAAATACACACAATAGGTGACTTTTAGCTGATCAACACAGCGTGGGGTGGCTGTTTGTGATGGATACGTTGTTTGTGCTGAATACGTTACGAAATATGGCGATCCCGTGTCAGATTATGTTTGTTCACGACATTTCTTTTCAAGATCCCAGCATGCGGTCGTGTTGCCTGTGATGGAGATGATACGGTACCCAAAGTATTGAATATCACTATTACATGTTCCCGCTATGTATAAAAACGATTCGAAGAAAGATTGGTTAAGTGCTGTGATTATGGCTGGCTTGGGTGCGGGTGTTGCAACCTCATTTGCAGTAGGTCAAGGTCAAGATCCAATGCTTGCGGGTGCGATTACCGTGTTTGCGATCGCCGCTGCACTGCTGATTGATCGAGTTCTGTAACGAGTAAAATTTTTGACAAAAAGGCGATGAACAGATTCAGCCCTGTTGAATCTGTTCATCGCCTTTTTGTTTGATTATGCTTGAAACATGGCTAAAAAGAAAAAGTCTGATCAACCGCTGACGGGGGATGCTCTGGTCAAAGAAACGTGCAGACTCATTCGTGTCGCACGATCCTATTGGGATGCTCACAATAATCGTGCCTGTCGAGGAGAGCGAGAAAAAGCACTGGCACTCTACAATACGCTGTCAAAGGAACAAAAAGAAAAAATTCCTCAGCAGCTTCGAGTTTGGTTGCGCTATCGCAGTGAGAAGTATTTCGGAGAGCAGAATACACCCTCCAATTGTCAGAAGAAGCGTGGGTAGTTGTCTGGCACGACTTGGCAAACTTCTCAGATTCACTACAAAAAATGCTTCCAACGTAATCAGAATGAGGGCAGTGCGTGGAGCCAATCGGCACGGGTCAAGCGATACACAAAACAGGCCTCATCACCGAACTGTCGATGCTCGATAAATTTGAAGCCAAATCGTTCGTAGAAGCGGTGGGCGCGAGTATTGCTAGCAAGTGGATCAATTAGCACTGCCGTGACTGATGAGACTGTAAAACATCGAGAGAGGGCAAGCTGCATCATTTGTGTACCGTAGCCTTTTCCCAAATCCGTTGCTTCTCCAATCCAAATATCAATAGCACGAAGATTTTCAGCCATTTCGCCCCAATAATGACTCTCTTCACGAGCTGGATCGATGATTTGGATACATCCGATGGGGCGACCATCCAATTCAGCAATGAGTTGTTCTCTCCATGCAGGAGTGCGCTCCAGTTCCGTTTCCCATTGCCAGTCGTCACTTGGATCTGAGGCAATGACGTGAGGTTGCTCATCCCAGTGTCTCAACAGATTCAAATCATCAGGAGTAGCAGAGCGTAGAATGATCATTGCTCTCGGCATATGCAATTCGACTGTCTTCCTTATCAGTACTTAGGATAAGTCCTTGGGCGTCATGAAACCCAAAACCCCAAATCCTGTGTCGCCCACACAGTAGGCGGCACAGGATTTAGAAGGGTACGTTTAATGATGGCTCGCTACTTAGCAAATGTCTATGCCGCGATTCAGGGCGATCGCATCGCTGCTTGTACAAGCTGTTCTCCACGGGACGTGAGTTGAAGTTGCCGCTGAGCAGGCAGTGCTAGGTTGAGTTTGCTCAAGACGTAAACAATCTTCCCTGCGATCGCAGGGGGCTGACCAATTAAAATACTGCGGGCACGCCGTTCATCGCGGTTGCCAAGAGCAGTCAATACGGCGATCGCTGTCGTTTGCTCCGTCGGTGACAAGCCTTTCCATAGCCAACGGTTAGACACCATTTCTGTACAGGTATCCAACAAGAAGCCAAACGGAGGGCCAATTTTAATCAGAAGTAAGCTCAACAGAGCGTGCAAAAAAGTTGGGAAGCGAGGCCGTGTCCACCAATGTTCGTAGCGAGTATGCTCCAAATCGCTGTAGTAGGCAGTGTTGGGGACATAGGCATTGGCTAATAGTGCAATGATGACCGCGCTTAAGACACTGTAGAGCAACCAAAACAGGAGCGGCTGAAATTGAACGAACGTCGTACCGTAAGAGAATCCTAAAAGAGCTGCATAGATCAGTGCTGCTACAAGCTTGTAAGGGCTGTCTGAGGTCTTGCGACATCGGGTTGGTCGAGGATCAACCCAAACGATGAGCAACAACACACCTAAAAATGCATTGAATCCAGTGATGTAAGTAATGGGGCTGATCAGAAAGTTTTCGGTAAATTTCAATCCACGGGTGGTCATCAGCAATCGAGAGGCAAGTGCTCGACGAGGTCGCCAGGAACCCTGAGTGCTATTCATAAGAGGCTCTGAAGGCACAACCAAGTTGCTGAGAGGAATCAACACAAATGCCATGATCAGGAAGAACCCAATGAGAAAAATGGCGACCGTCAGACCGACCACAATTGGAATCATGAACAGAGATGTGGTGTTAACAGTGTTCATCTCTTTGCGCTGACGCGTCATTTCTTGCTTGAGAAACCGATTAATCAGCTGAGGTGTTCCTTGGGATCCTTGTGAAGGTGCCATAGGTTGAATCAAAAAAGCAAAGTAGGGGTATGCCTCCAGAGCATATCCATTGATTCACTAAAGTGAGTAGACCTGTAAAATGAAACGCATTGTCCCACTCATGAAACAACCATAGAATCTTATTGAAGCGAAAGCCCTTGTCTCCAGATCCATAGGAGCCATTCCTCCACTCTCTTCTAAATTTTGTGGCGAAATTGCGATCGCCCTCTGATATCTTCAGGGTCTTGCTTAACAATAAAATCCCCTCTTCTCTGAGATTTTATTTTTTTGCTCATTCTTAACTGCTCTTCAAATGGACACCCGGTGGCATGAGCATCGTGATATGGAACGGACTGGAGTCCATTGTCTCAATGCCGCACAGTCAATTACTCCTGCTGCAAACATTACTGACTCTCATCTTCACATTTAGAGTTTGAGACCATGGAATTTAATCGATGACAGCATTGCGATCCAGTAAGAGTAAGTTTCGAAGCTGATCCGTGTCAAAATCCGTGAGCCAGTTTTCACCAGTGCCGACGACCTGCTCAGATAGTGCTTTTTTACTCTCGATTAGTTCATTGATTCGCTCTTCTAGCGTTCCAGAACACACAAACTTGTGTACTTGCACATTGCGGGTCTGGCCGATGCGGAAGGCCCGATCAGTCGCTTGGTTTTCGACGGCAGGGTTCCACCAGCGATCGAAGTGAAAGACATGATTAGCGCGAGTGAGGTTGAGACCGACTCCTCCCGCTTTCAGCGATAGGATAAAAAGCCGAGGGCCTTGGGGGTCATTTTGAAATCGATCGACCATCGCTTCTCGCTGTTCTCTGGACGTGCTGCCATAGAGAAACAGCACTTCTCTGCCAAATTTCTTTTCCAGATGAGTTTTCATAAGCTTGCCCCATTCGGCAAACTGCGTGAAGATCAATGCGCGATCGCCCTCTGCCAGAAGTTCATCTAGCATTTCCTCCAGGCGTTGTAGTTTCCCTGACAGGGCAGGAAATTCGCTTGAGTGAGGGGAGAGTTTGGAGGACGCGTCAGTGGCTGGTTTTACTTTCTGCTTTGTGCGGGTGCTTTTTCCCTTGGTGCCTTTGGCAGACTCATCACTCAACAACACCGGATGGTTACACAGCTGTTTGAGGCGAGTCAACAACGCTAGAATCATCCCTCTGCGCTGAATGCCTTCTGCGGAGTCGATGGACTCGAGCGACTGATCCACGAGTTTTTGGTATAAGTCAGCTTGGGCTTCTGATAGACCACAAAACACATTCATCTCTTGCTTATCCGGCAAATCTTGGATGATGGTGCGGTCGGTTTTGAGTCGGCGCAGAATAAACGGTTGGACGAGCGATCGCAATGCATTAAGCGAATCGGTGTCGCCATAGCGCTCAATGGGCACAGCAAATCGCCGCTGGAAAAAGTTGCGGGGGCCAAGGTAGCCAGGATTCAAAAAGTCGATGATTGACCACAGCTCAGACAATCTGTTTTCCACTGGAGTTCCGGTCAGAGCAATACGGAAGTCAGCTTCAAACTGACGCACCACCTGCGATTGTTTTGCGTCTGAATTTTTGATGTTCTGCGCTTCATCGAGTACAATCCCTTGCCAATCAATGGGTTTGAGTGTTTTCTCGTCTCGGTAGCAAAGTGCATAGCTCGTGAGGATGAGGTCTTTGCTAGATGCCAATTTCTCAAAGGTTTTGCCCTGCGATCGCTCACTCCCATGATGAATCGCAACACGCAGTTCTGGCGCAAAGCGCCTGACTTCCCGTTCCCAGTTCCCTAACACAGATGTGGGACATATCAACAGAATCGGCTTCTCTAATGTGCTGTGCTCTTTGAGATGCAATAAAAGAGCAATGAGCTGAATAGTTTTTCCGAGACCCATGTCATCTGCAAGACAGGCTCCCAGTCCCCACTGAGTCAAAAAATTCAGCCAGGACATGCCCCGAATTTGATAAGGTCGCAAGCTACCCCGGAATCCTTCAGGGGTACTCAAATCCTCAAGGTTTTGGTTGCCAGTGGTCAGGGTTTCCAACAAATTTTGGAGGGAACCCGATGCTTCAAAGTCAACAACAGGAAGTTTCTCAATGGTTTGGCTATCGCCTGTGCTGATGCGGAGTGCATCTTCCAACGATAAACTCATCTGGTCTTTGCGACTCTCAAAGAAAGTGTGAGCCGCTTTAATATCTTGCGCACGCAGTTCAACCCACTCGCCATTGATTTCTACGAGGGGTGTATTCATCGCCACAAGTCTCTCAAATTCTTCTTTTGAGAGCCGCTGACCACCAATGGTCAGCTCCCATTTGAAGTTAAGCAAACTCTGGAGGCCAAAGCCTTGCTTTTGCTTACCTCGTGGGGTTTCAGCTCGCACAGCCAAGCCAAGTCGGTTGGCCCATCCACTGCGATTTGACAGACTAGGCGGCAGCACAACTCCCAGGCCACTATCCTGCAATTGCCATGCGGTGGTTTTAATGAACTCATAGACCTGGAGTGGATGAAGAGAACAGGCTACGGGCTGCATATCATGGAGACTGGGTTCGATCACGGAATACAGTCGAGCGGCCAGGCCGAGTCCGGCTAACAAGGTTTCTTGGGGCTGTTCAATCAGTCGGTCATGATGCATCAGATGATCAACCGGATTGTCCCAAATGATCTCGGCGCCAATCCAAAAGTCTTCGTCATCAATGGCCTGGAGGCCGTATTCTAGCGTCCACTCTTGATCCGGTTTAGCGTTCTCCGATGTACCCTTTTTCGATTGAGTCGCTTTAACCTTTGAGTGTGTCGAGACCGATGGAGGAATTAGTTTCAGTGCTGTGCGAAATGAGGCGATTTCTTGAGCAAGTTGACGTTGAATGGGAGCAGCCCAAGTCGTGAGCAGGGATTGAAGCCGTTTGAGCTGATCCGGATCGGCGTCAACGGTGGCGTTTGCGGCTAGGGATTGAAGCCATTCTCTGAGAGGAAGTTCTCGCGTTAGAGGCGATGTCGGCAGGGGGATGGAGGGGGTGACGGAACGCACCTGCTCATTGAGAATGTGGTCGAGAAAACTGAAGACAAGAGACTTTGCCTCTGGAAAAGGACTGATTGAGGTGGCATCGTCTAACAAGGAGTCATCTGATAGCGGGTGATCAAATGGTGGGCGATCGCCCGCTGCGTCAATCGTGGCTGTACTCAGGTCTGCATCGACTTGAGTCTTGGATTCAACACCACCAGGGGGTTGCTGGGCTGAGTCAGAGGCCATGTCATCTATACTGTCACCGAGGATTTCCTTGTCACCGGGGGCTTCCCTGTTATCGGCAGCTTCGTTATCCCTCAAAGGCTGGATGGCGCGGCAGACCATCGGCATTTGGGTGGCATAGTGTTCAAGTCGGGCTTGATCAGCCGCACTGTCTAGCAACACACGCCAACTGCTGTGCCCGGTGCCATTGGGTAACTGGTCAAGGAGGGGCAAATATTTTGATCGCGCCAGCAGGTCTAGGTTCCAGCGAGCAATATGTGCCCAAAATGTGAGGTCACCACCAAACACTGAATCTTCAGTATTTGCTAGATTAAGCGGGAGGGAATGAAGCACCTGCAGGGCTTCTCCGGGGGTGAGACACATCCCGGATACTGACCACCGCTGGAGAGCTGGGGGTTCTGGTTTCTTAGACGATTTCTTCTTTGTCGATGACGTATCGGCAATCTCTTCTGGAAAGAGTGCGGATGCAGAATGTTCCGGGAAAATAGCTTCTTGAGCTTTTTTGCCGCGCCCTTTTTTTGCTTTGTGCGTCGGTAGGGCGATCGCCAGAGTCTGCCAGCGGTCAGCTGACGTTGGCCACGATAAGGTTTGTTGCGTTTGGAGCGATCGCACAACGTTGCTAAATTCGTCTCTGGACATCCCGTAAGGATGGTCGAGGATGTGTTGATTTTCGGGGACGATCGGGTCAACGCGACGCCACACTTCTCCCCAAATAAAAAACATCTCGTTTGACAATCGTGAGGGGGATGTCTCCGTTGGCTGCGTTGTTGTTTTAGACTGAATGCCGGAATTCTGAGCCGAAACTAGCCAACTACCGTGCAAAATTGCCATGCAAATTCAAACTCGCTAGAAAAATTAGTGGTACACCCAAAACGTGCGAACTTTTGTCATGCAGAAAGTTGCTCTCATTGATGATTGTCTGGCAGTCGAGTGATGCAATGGCAAGGGGGCATTGGTGATGCATTGTCTAAACAACATGAGACAGTCGGCTCATCGTACCCAGGCAGTCGTGTAGAGACATCACAGCGTTTCAACGGGAAAGCTTGTCTATCCCATCACTGGGGCAGCGCTATTTGCTGCGTCAATTGATATCATTCTACACTGCGTCTTTTATTTTGTTCTTGATTCGGAGCACCGCATCAGGCTTGAATGAAAAGGACAGATGCCATATAGACTGTGAGCGGCGTCTGCTGCGATACAAGTACATTACTCAGGAAGCTGTTAACTATTTAAATTGCGTGGTTGTCCCCCGGGACAACCACCAAAATACGCAACATAGGTGAGTTTTGGCTTATATTGATCTGTCTTAATCGCTCTTAAGCTTCGTCTAGGTTGGGAACTGTCGTTTTCTCTGCAGGAAGACGATAGTTCCCAACATGGTTTGGGTTTAGTTGCTCAATTTCGATCCACCTTCTACAGAGAGGCGACTGTGGTTCCCTTAAACGATAACAATCCGACTCGTATTACACCTTACGTCACCTATTGGTTGATCGGGTTGAACCTGTTCATTTTTCTGTATGAAATGAGTCTGTCGCCGCCAATCCTAGAGCAGTTTATTCGCACCTGGGGCGTGGTGCCTGCGGAGTTAACAGCAAATGCACCGGGTGAATGGATTACACTCTTTTCCTCACAGTTTTTGCATGGGGGCATCCTTCATGTGGGTGGCAACATGCTCTATCTCTGGGTGTTTGGTAACAACATCGAAGATAAGTTGGGACATGCCCGATTTATCTTCTTCTATTTAGCTTGTGGAGCGCTGGCAGCCCTATCTCAGTGGTTTTTTAGCCAGTCTTCTGCGGTTCCGCTGGTTGGGGCCAGTGGGGCGATCGCCGGCATTATGGGTGCGTATATCCTCCGATTTCCAAAAGCCAGAATCCTCACGCTAATTCCAATCTTTTTTTACATCACCACCGTTCGTATCCCGGCTTACTTGTTTTTAGGATTTTGGTTTGTTCAGCAGGCTCTATATAGTGTCGCTAGCCTGAGTGTGACAACTGGAGGAGATGCGGGAGGCGTTGCTTATTGGGCTCATGCGGGAGGATTTGTGTTTGGTGCCGTTCTGGGGCCTCTGTTGGGACTCTTTGACGATCAACCCCCACGGGAGGGCGGTCGCCCAATCAATCGATATCGCTAACAGGTGAACCTCTTCTAGGTTAGGAGCTGTAGTTCTCACTCTAGAAGAGGTTGAGTACAAAACTTGGCAACGTTCGCCGATTCATAATGAAGAAAAGATGGTTTGAGGCGCAAAATACTCGCCCCAAACCATCTTTTGTCAATAACTCAACAACTAGCCTTTGCCGACCTTGAGTGCGTCAATAAAGATGGATACGTAATGATTGACTAGTGCAGCTTCATCAGGAAGCATTTCTTCTGAAATAATACTCTGCAAAGCAATATAAACCCCGACACAACTTTCGTCTCTTTTCATGGAAAACAGAATATTCTGCATCCAAAGCACAAGAGCCTCGATAAATTCCTGTTCATCATCTTTGAGGATGGATAGAGCGACATATCGAAGAAAATGCCCTAAGTCACGTTTACATATTTCGCCATGTTGCTGGATAACCTGACGATGAGACGTCATCAAGCTCCGGAGAGTTTTTAAAATCAGTGCATCTTTGTGTTCTTGCAGATAACGGTAGACATTGATGCGCTGTGTATAGCTGCCCACAAAATCTTGGACGGTCGACAATTCTGCATCTTTTAAATACCGTCCGTCGACATCGTTGAGTTGTTTAAAGAGTACATTGTTCATTGCTTTCTAATACAAACTATCTAATGAATACATAGAGGTGCATATAGCTAGAATTCCCCCCAGGAAAGCAGAGCAAGCGAAAAAGTTGTAAAATTTAATTTAGCCAAGATACGAATATATACTTACTTTTCAATGAAAAATAATACAAGAGATACGGAATAAACACAAACAACTCTCTTGCGACAAACCAGCACCGTTTGCAGTTGTTCGAGTCTTTTGTTCGAGTCTATCGATGCAAAGACCTCCCCGTGTTGCACATGCTCATGGAGCACAACGTCTCTTCAGGAATACCGTTCGGAGATATCAGATCGCGCAGCTTAAATCACCAGACTGTTGACTAAATTTTAGGTTTTCGCGATAGTCTACTGGACAATCGATGACCACTGGAACTGACTGACTGAGGGCATCTTTTAGAATGTTGCTAAAATCATCGGTTGATTTGACGCGATAGCCGATGAGCCCCATGCTTTCGGCTAGTTTTACGAAATCGGGATTGCTGAAGTTGATGAAGGACGACCGGCCGTATTGGTTGAGCTGTTTCCATTCAATAAGACCATAGCCGCCATCATTGAAAATGATAGTGACGAAGGGAGTGCCGATGCGAAGTGCCGTCTCTAGTTCTTGGCAATTCATCATAAAACCACCATCGCCCGTGACAGCGACCACGTTTTGATCAGGGGCAACTAACTTTGCAGCAACAGCACCTGGAATCGCAATTCCCATGGCTGCAAATCCATTGGAAATGAGGCAAGTGTTTGGGCGATCGCAGTGATAATGCCGTGCCATCCACATTTTGTGAGCACCAACATCAGAAATCACAATATCTTCCTGTGCCATCACCTGACGCAAGTCATAAATCAGCTTTTGGGGTTTGATGGGGAACTCATGACTAGTTGCATATTGCTCATAGTCAGTCCGAATATCTGGAATGAGTTCCATGGCTTTCGGTTCAGGTTTGCCTTGGCGAGTGGCACGCTTCAAAATTTCGACCAGAGAGTCTGATATGTCTCCAACGGCTTCTGCAATGGGAATATAGCTGCTGTCGATTTCAGCGGGCATCTGGCCAATGTGGATGATGGGAATTTCACCATCTGGGTTCCACCGTTTGGGAGAGAACTCAACCAAGTCATAACCCACTGCAATCACTAAATCAGTGCTGTCAAAGCCGCAGCTAATGAAGTCTCTCTGCTGTAGCCCCACCGTCCATAACGCCATGCGGTGGGTGTATGAAATCGCTCCTTTGCCCATGAAGGTATTGGCAACTGGAATCGTCAACTGTGTTGCAAATTCAGTGAGGGTATCACTCGAATGCCCTCGTAGAACTCCATTCCCAGCCAAAATAATGGGATTTTTGGCTTTTGAAATCGCTGCAGCTGCTTTTTCTAAGCTTTTAGAAGAGGCATAGGTTTTTTCACGGGTATCAATGGTCAGCGGATTGCCGGAGGCAGGCATGGCTGCAATATTCTCCGGTAGGTCAATATGAACCGCACCTGGTTTTTCTGTTTGGGAAATTTTGAAGGCTTTCCGCACAATTTCTGTGGTGTTGCTGGGACGTACAATCTGAGCGTTCCACTTTGTGACTGGACTAAACATGGCCACCAGATCAAGATACTGGTGTGATTCGATATGCATTCGATCCGTCCCAACCTGCCCTGTAATGGCAACCAAAGGTGCCCGATCCAGATTTGCGTCGGCAACGCCTGTCATCAAGTTGGTTGCTCCAGGGCCAAGGGTTGAGAGACAAACGCCGGCTTTCCCGGTCAGCCGGCCATAGACGTCGGCCATGAACGCAGCTCCCTGTTCATGGCGAGTGGTGATGAATTGAATGGATGAATCTCGTAATGCTTCCAAAACGGCAAGATTTTCTTCTCCGGGAAGGCCAAAGACATAGTCAACTCCTTCATTTTCTAGACATCGAACCAATAATTCTGCTGTATTCATCATCCGTTTTCCTTGATTGTGGACCTGTCATCTGAGGCGTAGATTGAGGCTGTTTAAACCCCATCGAGATCACTGATCTGGATGGGGTTTTGGAGGGTGTAAGTACCTGGACGTGTACCTGGACGTCATTAAAACCAAAACCCCAACTCCTGCGTCGGCACTGCGCGGTCGGCGCAGGAGTTGGAAGGTTACGTTTAATGATGGCTAGCTACGTATCTGATCGTGACGACTCATGGTGTTACTTACTTCACCCAGACAGTCTTAATGTTGACAAATTCATGAATGCCTTGTTTTCCCAGTTCTCGCCCAAAGCCAGACTGCTTGATGCCTCCAAAGGGGAGACGGGGGTCAGATTTTACAAGGCCATTGATGAACACAGCTCCCGCTTCAATATCTCGGATGAGGCGATCGCGCTCTGTATCGTCTTGAGTCCAGGCACTTGCTCCCAAGCCGAAGGGGGTATTGTTCGCAAGATGAATGGCTGAGTCCAGGTCAGGAACTCGAAATAGCATGGCCACTGGCCCAAAAAATTCTTCTTGTTCCGCAGGCGTTCCTGGAGGAATGTCTGCGAGGATTGTAGGTGGGTAGAAATTGTCACGATGGAGGGCTGGGTCAAGGGACATAGTATCAGGATGCCCTCCGATGAGAGCCGTTGCACCTGATGCGATACAGCTTTTGACTTGCTGCGCAAGATCAGTGCGAATGGTTGGCGTAGCGAGAGGGCCAATGTCTGTGTCCGGCTTCATCGGATCCCCAACGGTGAGAGCCGCGAATGTTGACACAATTTTTTCAGTGAACTCATCTGCGACAGATTCTTGAACAATGTAACGCTTTGCGGCAATGCATGATTGTCCATTGTTTAACATACGTGCTGTCACAGCTGTCGAGGCGGCGGCATCCACATCTGCACTCTCTAACACGATGAATGGGTCACTGCCGCCCAACTCTAGGACTGTTTTCTTAAGAGATTGACCAGCCACGGATGCCAGGCTTGCTCCAGCGGCTTCGCTACCGGTGAGGGTTGCAGCCATCACACGTGTGTCAGCAACAACATCGGCTACCTTGTTCGCAGGAATCAAAAGAGTTTGAAACGCTCCTTCAGGAAACCCTGCCTGATGAAGGATTGATGCGATCGCCAGCGCACACTGAGGAACATTGGACGCGTGTTTAAGGAGTCCAACATTGCCTGCCATCAAGGCTGGTGCAGCAAAGCGAAACACTTGCCAGAAGGGAAAATTCCATGGCATGACGGCAAGAATGATGCCAAGAGGCTGATAGGCAATAAAGCTTTGAGATGCGTCGGTTGTTGCATACTCATTCTCTAAAAATTGTTCAGCGTGTTCGGCATAAAAGCGGCACACCATGGCACATTTTTTGACTTCGGCGATCGCCCCTGTGATGGGTTTTCCCATCTCTAGGGTCATCAATGTGGCCCATTGTTCTGGATTCGTTTCCAGAATTGTCGCTGCTGCATTCAACCACTCCGCCCGCTGTCGATAGGAGACGAGTCGATAGGTTTGATAGGTTGTATGAGCTAGATCCAACGCCGTGGCGATCGCCTCATCACTCAATGCGTCGAATGTCTTGATTATTTCTCCCGTTGCAGGATTAATGCTTGCAATCCCCATGGTTTTTGCCCCGCTGAGGTACGTCTTCTTCTATGATCCAAAACATTTCAGTGCGTGATGTAATGATTGAGACCTATATTTTTGAATCGCAAAAAAAAGTTGGAAACGTGACAGGCTTTATTGAGAGATTTGAAGCATGGATCCAGTACTCATTCAACTCCTAATCAACGGTATTGCGTTGGGGAGCATTATTGCTCTTGCCTCTATCGGACTGACGCTCACCTACGGTATCTTACGGCTGCCCAACTTTGCCCATGGTGATTTCCTGACGTTGGGGGCGTATATGACGTTTCTCGTGAGGCTGAGTGGCTTAAATATTTGGATATCTGCGATTATCGGAGCTGCTTTTACGATTCTCTTTGCCCTCATTGTAGAAGCGCTCGTCTGGAAACCCATGCGCGATCGCCGAGCAACATCGACAACACTCATCATCATCTCGATTGGATTGGCGTTATTTTTGCGCAATGGAATTATTTTACTCTGGGGAGGAGCCAATCAAGATTATGGTCTCTCCGTGCCGACGCCTATTGTCCTGGGAGATACCCGGATCAAGTTTTATAGCGTGGTGGTGTTTGGACTAGCGATCGCCGCCATTGCAGGACTGCACATTCTCCTGAAGTACACCAAAATTGGCAAAGCCATGCGAGCTGTTGCAGACAATGTCGATTTGGCTAGAATTTCGGGCATCAACGTTGAGCAAATTGTGCTGTGGACGTGGATTATTGCCGCTGGCCTCACCGCATTAGGAGGAGGCATGTATGGCTTAATTACCGCTGTACGTCCCAACATGGGGTGGTTTCTCGTGATCCCTATGTTTGCATCGGTCATCTTAGGGGGCATTGGCAATCCCTACGGGGCGATCGCTGGAGCATTTATCATCGGCATCACGCAAGAGGTCAGCACCTACTGGTTTCCGAGTGAATATAAAATTGCCGTTGCACTGTTGCTCATGGTGGGTGTCTTGTTCTTCAAGCCTCAAGGTCTGTTCCGAGGAACGATGTAGTTCAGCAGGCTTGTAGAGGTTTATAGTAGAGGCTTGTGTTTTAAGACAGAATTCGTCCCGGCTTACGGTATGAGCCGGGACGAACAAAGCACTTATGAACTGTCACCACACGACATTTTGCAACAGCATTAAATTTCTCCTGCGTGATAGGAACTGCGCACCAACGGCCCAGATCGCACGTGAGAAAAGCCCATATCACGGGCGATCGCGCCTAATCGTTCAAATTCGTCTGGTGTCCAGTAGCGCTCAACAGGTCGGTGACTGAGGGATGGGCGCATATATTGCCCTAGGGTGAGGCGATCGCACTGAATGGCTCTCAAATCTTGCATGGCTTCAATCACCTCAGCCTCAGTTTCTCCATGCCCCAGCATCAGGCCTGATTTTGTCGGGATATCAGGATTCAGGTCTTTCACAATTTTCAGCACTCGGAGCGATCGCTCATATTGAGCTCCCCGCCGAACCGGTCCTTGTAACCGCTTCACGGTTTCAATATTGTGGTTGAAACAAGCAGGCTGTGCATTGACCACAGTCGCTACCCGCTCCAATTGGCCAGACTCACCAGATTGACCGCCCCAAAAATCAGGTGTGAGAACTTCGATTTGGATATCAGGCGTTTGTTGCCGGATGGCATTCATCACTCGAACAAACCAAGAAGCACCATGATCAGCTAAATCATCCCGCGCAACAGAGGTGAGCACCACATACTTCAGTCCCAGCAACTGAACGGATTCTGAAATTTTCTCAGGTTCTGCTGGATCAAGAGGCATGGGAGCGTGTCCCTTATCGACCTGGCAAAAAGCACAGGCACGTGTACAGGTTGCGCCCATCAGCAAAAAAGTGGCCGTTCGATTGGCGTAGCACTCTCCTCGATTAGGACAGCGACCCTCCTCACAGATAGTGTGGATATTACGTTTTTTAACAATCTTTTGAACAGCCGATAAATCGCTCGCTTTACCCATTGGCTTGCGTAGCCACAAGGGTAACGACTTTGAGGGTGAGTTCTGCCGCTGTTCATGGGGCAAAGAGGATGTTTCTAGTACGTGCTCAGTCATAGAAGAAGAGTGGATAGAAACGTTATTAGGACTGGATTCACAGTGCTACGGGGTTTATTAGGGCGACTCAACCATGCTCATCTGATAAAGCATGCTCAAGAGAGCACGTTTAACGAATACAGCCGTCGCAATCATCTGACAGCTGACATCGTTATTATGGCAGTCATTCAGTAGATAGCCATCATTAACGTATTCTTCTAAACTCTGTGCTGCCTGCGCAGCGGGCGGCACAGAGTTTTATGGGTTTTATCGTTAATTGTGACCACCTACTGAGCGGGATGCAACTATGTCGAGTATAAAAAAGTGAGGTGGGGCGCTCCTCGCCTCGCCTCACCGTACTTAACAACATGCACAGTGCTATAGCGTTGGATCATGAGAGGTTATCGCTTGTATTTTAAAGCGGGATTCTGGGACGCTCCGCGCCCCAGAATCCCGTTAAATTCTTCCCGACTTACGTTATGAGCCGAGATTTTGTCAGGTTCCAGATTCAAATAAGTCAAAAAAATCGTCAACCCTAAGGCAAAATTCCAAAATAGTCAGCTTATAAGTTCAAACTAGGAGAGGATTTGGGTTAACTAAGAAGTAGTAAACTCTTTAAAATCATTAGAGTTTATTGGCGATGAGAGCGTGATTTTTTTGTCCGTGGGTCAACAAGGCTCAACCTCGATATGAAAATTTTGCGCAAAAAGATAGCATGGTTACGATGGTTTTATGGTGAGGCTTGGGCCAGGAAGTCATTCAGCAAAATCATGCGATCTGTTGATTCAAGGGATACACTATACCTTGCTAGAGTAATGGGTTTCCCGCTTTCCCAAGCTAGTTATAACGTTCTAAGTTGTTAGAGGAGCCTGTCGTGGCAAATCACAAAATCCTGGTTATTGACGACAGTCGAGTGATTCGCAATATGGTGCGAGATATGTTGCCACAGGGCAATTTTGAGGTCTTAGAAGCAAAAGATGGTATCGAAGGCCTCAACTCTATCCGCCAGGATAAGCCAAATCTCATCATGCTTGATTTCTTATTACCTCGGATGAGTGGATGGGAAGTCTTTCAGCACATTCAGGAGCAACCTGAGTTACAGAAGATTCCGCTGGTGTTGATGTCTGGGCGACGAGAAGAAGTTACTGAAAAAATTTCAGAGCCATTTGAGTTCTTTGAGTTCATTGAGAAACCATTTGAACAAAAAGAGCTGATCGAAGCGATTAAAGCTGCGATGGCAAAATCAAGGTTGACGCGTCCTCGAATGGCAAGCACTGCGAATGTCTCTGCAAACGTCCCTGCGAGTGGCGGTGATGAGTTTGAAGCGATGAAGCAAAAAATGGCAGCAATGCAGACTGAAATTGATACGCTGAAGCAGCAAATGGCTAAATTGCTAACGTTCATCAAGCAAAAG
>JBCCWF010000086.1:0-17235 GCA_039194035.1 Cyanobacteria bacterium P01_E01_bin.6
GATTGGGGAACAGAATTGTTCGCATTGGTGCGTTCTATTGTTAATACGGCACAGCGTCAGGGTATTTCTGCCTTTGATGCCATTTCCCGCGCTCTTACCTTACAACAGCACGATTGGCTACTGGGTTGAGCAATTACCCTTTTTTCAATCCTACAAACAGGTCATCGACAACTCTATTAATTCCAACGACAAGCTTCGACGGTTTGTACGGTGGGTTGATGAAACGGCTGATAGAGTGGTCAGCACAATTAGAGGAAAGATGCCCCATA
The DNA here is from genome assembly GCA_039194035.1 of Cyanobacteria bacterium P01_E01_bin.6. Taxonomy (GTDB): domain Bacteria; phylum Cyanobacteriota; class Cyanobacteriia; order CAKZMO01; family CAKZMO01; genus JBCCWF01. The sequence continues at coordinate 270 of JBCCWF010000086.1, forward strand.
AGTCAGTTCTCATCAGAGCTTGGTACTACGCTTTCTCCCTTGAGAACCTATTTGTTTCCCAAAATGTTGGATATGTTTCAACTCGATTTGAGTTTCCTGACTTCGATTATGCAGCTAGTACAATTACAGGCCAAACCCTAGAACTTCATAGTCTGTTTTATCAGGCTTATCACATGACGGAAACGACTTCACCACAACGAGAAGCAAGACTAAAAACCGAAAAATACAATGGGCAATACTCTCAAGAGTTTGGCTTTGCTCCTGCTGAAGCAAAAAATAACTACCAGCGATTCACTCAAATTGTTGACAGTATCTATATGGCTGTTCGTGACAATCCAGGTTTAGAGAATCGTATTACTGCATGGAAAGACACGATTCGCATCCAGAGACAGAATTATCGGTTGCCTCAAGACTGGTTGCAAAATGAACGTCAAGGCTGGCGGAATAAGATAAGTGGGTTTATGGAAAGTATTTTTGGGTTACAGTGTCGATGGAATTTTAGTGACCAGGAAAAAGCTCAGCTCAGAGCTTACTATGATGCCACCAAGCTATTATCCATCTGCATGAATCGTGCGTTCCATTCACTACCACCCTCTCTCTATGAGGCGTTAGCAGAAGAGCTCCTGCGCCCAATGGTGGAACAAGTTCATGAAGTTGATGATAGAGATTGGAGAGGTTAAAGAAGAAACTCAATATTTTCTAAGGTCGCCCAATGACAACACCCCAGAAAAACCGTCGAAAAGCAGCGCGCCCAATCTCGACGTGCATTCGACGCGCCCAGGTGAAGACATCGAAACTGAGAGTTGTTTTATCGCTGTTATAGGCGATGCCTCGCCACGAAAAAGTCTGTGGAATGTCGTCAATATCAACGAGTGCAATCCAGTGATCCGGAAGGGCGACTTTTTTAACAGATTTGCTGTCTGAGTGGGTGAGCATTTCTTCTTTGCTGAACATGCCACCAGCCGTCACCAGTGCAAAGGCAACGCCCCCTTGGGCGATCGCCTTTTTCGCTTGGTGCAATGCAGCAATATCCCGCAGCAGATAAGCGTGGTAGTAATCCACGTGTGAATATCCCAAAATTTCCTTGACCCAACCCTTCATTTCCCAAGATTTGGTCATCCCAGCAATATTTCGCACGAGTGTTGGAGCGTGGGGATCAACGGGAAATAATAAGTTCTCGGATTCCCTCATGGTTGCAATCAACATCCAGTCAGCTTGCGCCATGTCCATCTCTTTACTGGCTTTGCGTAAATAGGGAGAGGCTTCAAGTATTCGTGTGGTTCCCTGACACATCCCCTGTTCAAACAGCTGCTGACACATCTGCACATAGCGAATGGGTTGCTTGCGAATCAGCTCAAACACGATGGATGTTGGCCCACAAAATGGTTGCTGCTTCTGGTCAAGATGAAACGGCTTTGCAATACGTGCTCGCATGGTTTCGACCACCTTTGCCTTTTCCAAGTGCGGCCACATGCCAGGTTTTTGAGACTGTTCGAAGCTGTCTATCATCTGTTTAGCAGTGGTTAACGCTGATGGAGACGCAACACCGAAATCAAGCACAGTTTTAGTAGTCATAGGATGTTTCCTGAGGGACACTAGGACAAGGCGATGGGAAATCTGTGAGAAATTCGACTAATGACCTGTAGGGGATTCAGAAGATCAGGTGAGAAACAATGTTTCGTTAGAACCATCTTCTTTATAGTCAACACAGAATGACTCATGTATTACGCATTGTTCCCTGAATCAACAACCCTTATAGACTGCAGTGTTCTATCCAATTCTTTATGATCTCAACGCCACAGCAAACCATTAAATTTCTTAAGCAACCCACCTCTCAGGCATGGATTGAGATGGCGATCGCCAATATCGACATCATTCTTCTGGATCATTCCCACTGTGAACGAAAAGCGGCAGGAGTCGCGCTCAATCTCTTGTGTCGCTATCCATCGAATACATCTCTTGTCTATAAGTTGACGGCGATCGCCCAAGAAGAACTCGACCATTTCGATCAGGTAAACCGCTGGCTAGAGCGACGGGGCATTGCCCTTGCACCATTGCCCGCTCCTCCCTATGGAGCCACGCTCAAATCACATGTCCGTCGCCAAGAACCGGAACGATTGATGGATTTACTGCTTGTCTCAGCCCTCATCGAAGCTCGCAGTCACGAACGCCTTGGGCTTCTTGCCGATCATTGTCCTGATCAAGAATTGGGGCGGTTTTATCGAGGATTGATGGCTTCGGAAGCTCGACACTATGGCGTGTATTGGACGTTGGCAACAACCTACTGCGATCGACTTTCCGTTGCTCAACGTCTTGAAGAACTTGCCATGCTAGAAAGCGATATTCTTGCCACCCTCCACCCTGAGCCACGCATTCATAGCTAAGGGACTTGCTAGAAAATAAAGTACCAATAGAGGGGCGGTGGGCGTCGCCCCTCTATTGGGTCTCTTTTTTATTTGCAGATCCCTACCCCAGGTCTTGTAGCGACGACCATCAGGTGAATCAAGGCAGCTACCTGTAATCATGATTTGGCAACCTTCGCAGATTCGCTACGAAGAAATGAACGATTGATAGGTGCAAGGTTAGCGCCTTTTCGAAGACGTATTTTATGTCTCCGCAGTCCCCTAGGTGAAAATTGCGCCTCCCATCAGTTTGTTATAGCGATACTCCAGTTCAGACTTGAGTGCGGGCCATTTTTCAAAGGTGGGATCTTGCTCCATCACCTTTTCTGCTGCTTCTCGGGCCAGGCTCAAGACCTCTTGGTCATCCACTAGGCTTGCCAGCGCAAAGTCTGGAAGTCCTGACTGGCGTTTACCCAGTACCTCACCGGGGCCCCGGAATCGTAGATCCATCTCGGAGATAAAGAATCCGTCTTGGGATTGTTCCAGCACGTTGAGGCGCTGTTTCGCTGTATCTGCTTTAGAGCTGTTCATCAACAGACAATAGGCTTGGTCTCCACCCCGCCCTACACGTCCTCGAAGCTGATGCAGCTGGGAAAGCCCAAACCGTTCGGCATGTTCAATCATCATGACGGTGGCATTGGGTACATCGACCCCCACTTCGACCACTGTAGTTGAAACCAAAATCTGGGTCTGATTCTGGCGAAACTGTTCAATGGCATCATCTTTCTCGGCAGACGTCATCCGTCCGTGCAAAAGACCCAGACGAAATTCTGGGAACACGGTCTCTTGAAGACGACGATATTCTTCAATGGCTGACTTCAGATCAAGCTTTTCCGACTCATCGACTAACGGCAACACCACGTAAATCTGTCGTCCTTGGGCGATTTCCCGACGCATGAGGTCATAGGCATGGGTGCGATCGCGACTCGTTAATGTGGTGGTCTGAATGGGTTTTCGTCCAGGGGGGAGTTCATCAATTTGACTGACGTCCAAATCACCATGCATTGTCAAGGCGAGGGTACGGGGAATGGGAGTGGCTGTCATCGTCAGCACATGAGGATTATCCCCTTTTTGCTGGAGTCGTGCCCGTTGCTTCACCCCAAAGCGATGCTGTTCATCAATGGCAACTAGCCCCAACTGCTGAAATTGAACCGGGTCTTCAATCAGTGCATGGGTGCCAACAAGAAGGGGCAGTTCACCTGTTTCCAGCTCTGCCAGAATCTGTCGTCGCTTCGCAGCTTTTGTGGAACCTGTCAATAATTCCACCGGTAAGTGCAGCAAATTGAACCATTCGACTAGCTTCCTGTAATGCTGCTCCGCTAAGACTTCCGTTGGTGCCATAAACGCAGCCTGATAGCCAGATTGAATGGCGGCAAGGATGGCGACAACCGCGACAACGGTTTTCCCTGACCCAACATCTCCCTGCACCAGGCGATTCATGGGTACGTTTTTCTGCAAATTGGTGAGGATATCGTTGACGACCCGCTGCTGTGCTCCAGTAAGGGCAAAGGGCAGAATGTCATAAAACTGGTCAATCAGGTGTCCAGTGGGCGCAAGGACAGCACTGGTTTGCTGTTGCTGTTGCTGCGATCGCCGTCTGAGCAGACCAAGCTGGAGGAAGAAGAATTCGTCAAAGATAAGGCGGCGACGAGCGGTTGCGAGAGATTCACTCTCGGGAGGAAAGTGGATGTGGGCGATCGCCTCATAAATGTTGATCAATCCATAGGTGTCGAGCACCTCCTTGGGTAGAGGATCGACCAACTGAGCCGTTGCTGGCAGCGCAGCGACCACTGCCTTCCGAACGACATCCGCCGCAACCCCTTCAGTCAAGGGATATACGGGAACCACACGCCCCACCTTCATCGAATCAATGGAGCCTCCGGCGTGATCAATGACCTCAATTTGTGGGTCGTCTAAGGTCAAGCCATACTTATTTTTTTTAACGAGTCCAGATGCCGCAACAATCGCCCCAGGAGGATACATGTTTCGCCGCTGAGCCTGCCAGCCTCGATTTTGATACCGTGGCCCCGGATAAAAGCGACTGATCTTAAGCTGTCCACTGCTGTCTTTGAGCACGAGTTCAAAAATGGTCAACTTGCGGTTGCGAGGACTGCTAAAACACGTACAGCGCCGCACAGTTCCCATGATGGTTACCGTTTCCCCGGCCACAAGATCTCGAATTTTGACCTGTTTTGCATAGTCAATATGGTCACGGGGATAGTAGAACAGGACATCCCGCACGGTGAATAATCCCAGTTTTGCCAATCGCTCGCTGTTTTTTGGGCCAATTCCCGGCAAATACGTGATTGCCTGATCGAGAGTGACTCGACTCGCCTTTTGTCGAGCATCAATGGGAACGGTTTTCGGAACTTTGGTTCGAGAAGATGACGAGGGTGACGACGTGTTTGTCGCTTGTCTTCCTGATGAGCTGCCCTCTGATGATATGGGTGCAGCGTGTGCTTGTTTGGAAACTGCCTGGATACGTTCTTCAATCAGCTTTTGGCTATCGTAGAGCGTGCGCCGTGTCTCGGCGACTAGATGCTGACGTTGGGCAAAGGAGAGCGCCGAATAGGTTCCAAACTGAGTTGCCAGCTTTTGCCATCGTTGCTGTTCATCTGTTGGCAACTGAGCAGGTGTCTGTTCGAGGCTGTGATGCAAAAACTGGCTAAAGCACTGCTCATTGCCAACCAGGTCATTGAATCCATCATCGGCCTCAAAGGCTAGAGCCTTGCGCAAGCGCTCTAGAAACTTGAGTGCTTGTGCCGAGGGGTTAGCCTCAGTCATCGTGCTCGTACCAGGTGGATCGCCAGGTTGCTTCTGCGTCAGCGACATACTTTTCGTTTTGCAGCGTTCGATAGGTTTTGTCGAAAGATTGGAGCTGGGCCAGGAGTTCTCGGATGCGCGATCGCCACGCTGTGAGAGTCGGATTATTAAACTCTATCTCTTCAACTCGCAATCGAACGGCTTTCACCTGCATCATTTTAGGCTTATCCTGATTGCTACTCGTTTCAACGAGTAAGTTGAGCACGTTGGGCGATCGCTCGTTATCACTGGAGGATAATTCAGTTTTAAGTGCGGCTTCTAAAACCGCGCTCGGCACTTTTTTCGAGAAAATCCCTGAGTCCTGTAAAAATCGATTAGTTTTATCAGTGGCTTTCTTAACGGTGATACGGATCTGTTTCTCAAGACGTTTGCATCGTCGAATCAACGCTTTGGGCGTCGGCTGAATCGGTGTCATCTGAGGTACGATTTCCGTTTTTTTGGGTGCGCCCGAACTTAAAGCTGCACTTGAATGATCATCATTGCCTTCAGGAGAAGGTATATCCAGTTGAGATCCTTCAGGATTGTATTCTTGACTTGGGTGAGTTGAGTCAGATTGCGACTCTGGGACATTGTGTGATCCCACATCCAAGTGTGCAGAATCCAACGAAACTTCGTTTAGCGCTGCAGCATCAAGAGAAGACGATACGTTCGTTTCGTTAGGCGCATCTGACTCTTGATTCTCCGGGTCTTCATCATGAGCGAACGAGACGTGGATTGAGAAATCCTGAATATCAATGTCATCATCATTATCATCGTCTTGTTCATCATCATCCAAGTCAGAGGCATCCTGATCAGTGTCCTCAATCTGTGCATCGGACAAAAAGTCAAGTGCCAAATTTTCAGGAATGATAATTGCTTCCAATCGGTGGGAGGGGCGATCGCCATCCTGATTTGCATCGTCATCTCCCGATAAGCGACTTAGAATCGATCGGCTCGACTCTGACAAGTCGCCGTCACCTGATTTTGAGTCGTCTGCCAACACTCGACGCACAAAAGCCGATAGATTCCGCAACATCGCATCGTTATCACGGTCATCTGATTTCTCGTCATTCACTCCATCCGTTTCTTCCATAAAAGGTTGAGTCAGTCCGTCCAGACCACTGGGATGCAGCAGATCCTGAAACACCTTCTTTGCCAAAAGTTGAACGTTTTGCTGTAGTTTTTGCCGCTCGTGTAATGGCAATTTGAGAAATCGTTGAGGATATCCCTGAGTACAAAGATGATATGTCGTCAGAATAATTTGATGCTGGACTGCTTTACTGAGTACGTCAAGGTATTCGTCATAGGTCTCATGCAACTCTTGGGCGATCGCAACTACTTCTTGCTCAAGACTTTCCATATCTTGCTCAATGTGAGTCATTGCACGTGTCATAGACGTTACCTAAATGAAGAGAGAATACGGGCTTGAGACCGATTCGATTCGTTAGTCAGGATGAAACCCCAGATGCCTAATCGTTCACTGCGTTTTTGGGAAAACACCAGCCCCCCGGAGCAAGAATCCCCGAACAAGAATCAGTTAGGGAAATCAAGACAGAACTCGCAGAGTGACGCTAGAGATTGTCAACAGGAGTACAACAAGCATTAATGAAATCCAAACAAGAGACCCAAAAAATCTGTGCGGGACTTCATTCTATTTTTATTTCTATCTATCATCAAACTAGATGTGACATGGAGTAAGTCCTGGACGTAATTAAAGCCAAAATCCTCAATCCTGTGCCGCCCGCTGCGCGGGCGGCACAGGATTTGGAAGGATACGTTTAATTATGGCCATCTACTTAATCACATCTAAGTAGGTAGACACAATTAAACATAAAACCCATAAATCCTGAGCCATCTGCGTAGCGGGCGGCGCAGGGTTTAGAAACTGGTTTTTAATTATGCTGAGGTACTTAGTCGAATCATCATCGGATCATTCTCCCTCAAACTGCCCTAGTTCAATGAGATTACCGTGATGAACCTGAAGAAGAATAAATGAATGGACAGCGCTCAGAATCGTGGCAATTTTGAGTAGAAAAATGAAAAGCCCTTGGAGAACGAAGGCAAAGCCGTAATTCTGCAAGGACTCGTCATACTTATCTATGATTCATTATTTTTTCATAGCCTTGGCTTGAGCAGCAACTTCCGCTGCAAAATCAGTTTCTTCCTTTTCAATACCCTCGCCTAGAACAAACCGAGCAAAGCGACGAATCTGAATATTTTCGCCTAATTGACCAGCCGCTTGCTTGACCAATTCATCAACCGTGATACTTTGGTCCCGGATGTATGGCTGATCGAGCAGCGAAAGTTCCTTAAGACGCTTCTCGATACGACCCACCACAATCTTCTCGCGGATGTTTTCAGGCTTATTGGACAGGTCATCTCGACCCATTTCAACAGACTTTTCTTTTTCAACCATTGCACTAGGAATGTCATCAACGCTGACATATTCAACGTTTGGACATGCCGCAACCTGCATCGCAATGTTGCGAACAAGCGCCTGAAATTCATCGTTGCGCGCTACAAAATCTGTTTGACAATTGACTTCAACAAGGACGCCAATTCGACCACCTGTGTGAATATAGCTATCCACTAATCCTTCAGCAGCAACCTTGCCAGCTTTTTTCTCAGCAGAAGCAATTCCCTTTTGCCGAAGCCACTCAACTCCCTTTTCGAGGTCTCCGTCAACTTCTTTCAGCGCCTTTTTGCAATCCATCATGCCAGCGCCAGTTTTTTCGCGAAGTTCTTTGACGAGTTTTGCAGAAATCTCAGCCATGTTTTACGTCCTAATCTGTTCACTCGTAATCAGTACACAAGGGCCATTCTGTTTTAGGGTTACGCAAACCAATGGATGCGTGGCGAGCATTACTCACTCCCATCAATCCTAAAACGAGGGTAGACAATACCTACCTTACGCCGAACCTAAAAATACGATATCAGGATTTGCGCAAGCTCTGAGCTGTCAGCATTCAGAATGCTCAATGATCGGTTCAACGCTAGCAGATATATAAACCCCATCATTCCACAAGCTATTCTCCCTAATTTAGGAAAATAAATTCATCTTTCAATAAGTAGCTAGCCATAATTAAACGTCACCTCCCAAACCTTGTGTCGCCCGCTCAGCGGGCGACACAAGGTTTGTTTTTTTGTTTTATTACGTCCAGGTACTTACCATCTCCCCACACTCAAACTAGGCATGTGCCTAAGAGCTTAGATTTGGAAGAAGGGTTAAGAGTGAGAGAACAATGCGGCATATTACTACCATCAAGGGTTAACTGGTAAAGCAAGTTTTTTCCTTCATCAGTCAAGGATCCTGCCTTCTCAGTCACCCAAACAAACTGCCTGAATATATCAGGTTCAATCACACACTCAACGTCATGATGATGACATCATTCAGGGGCAGTTTCGGCGGATGCAACCGCTTCCGCTGAATCACTTGCCTCGCTTACAGCACTGACATCTGCTGCAAACTCATCGTCGCCGTAATCTTCCTCGGCACCTTCGTAATCGTCGTACATATCTTCTTCATCCATCTCGCTACTTAGCTCGCCATGGCGACCTTCGTAGATAGCATCTGCTAGTTTGCCAATGACTAGCTTGATTGAACGAATTGCATCGTCATTCGCGGGAATCGGGATATCGACAACGTCAGGATCACAATTGGTGTCGAGCAAGGACACGATGGGAATACCAAGCTTTTCACATTCTTGGACTGCGTTGTATTCTCGCCGCTGGTCAACGATTACGACAATATCGGGAACTTGGCGCATCAGCTTAAGACCGCCTAAATACTTCTCAAGCTTCTCCAGTTCTCGACGAAGCACGGCCGCTTCTTTTTTGGGAAGCAGGTCAAGAGCACCCGTCTCTTGACGACGCTCTAATTCTTTTAAGCGGTCAATGCGAGTTTTGATGGTAGCCCAGTTGGTCAACATTCCGCCCAACCAACGCTGATTGACATAGTAAGAGCCACATCGACTTGCCTCTTGGGCAACAATGCCAGCAGCTTGACGCTTTGTCCCAACAAATAGAACTTTTTGTCCCTTTTCTGACGCATCTCGCATGAAGCTGTAGGCTTCTTCCATCAATTGTGCGGTTTGCACAAGATCGATAATGTGAACGCCATTACGAGCGGTGTAGATGTATCGAGACATCTTGGGGTTCCAACGTCGCGTTTGGTGACCAAAGTGAACCCCTGACTCAAGTAATTGAGCCAATGAAACAACAGGCATATATTTTCTCCTATTCGGGTTTATCCTCCATCCGGCTGCATCTTTAGGTCACTCATGTCTCGTAAGTTACGTGAGCATGATTAAAAATCAAATCCAAACGTAGTGGAAATGAAAAGGAAACCATAAAAACACCCGAAAATCCGGATGTGTGAGATTTAGACAACCCTTCTAGGGTAGCACGGTTATGTTCGCAGAGACTATACAAAGTTGTGCCGCTAATCTGGGTAAACTTCTCGTTATCGTGTTGAGGTTGCTTGCCGCGACTGCATCAAGAGGAGGGGCGATCGCCCTGGGCAACCACCTTAAAGTAGTGATCGAGAACCTGTTTTACCATCGGCGCTGCGACCTTACTGCCGCCACCACCTGAATTTTCGACAAAGGCAACCACAAGAATTTCTGGATTATTGGTTGGTGCATAGGCTCCAAACCACGCGTGAGAGAGGCGAGGAGGATCTTCTGCTGTTCCGCTTTTGCCAGAAATGGATGGAAGATTCGGATCGTTGATGCCTCGCCCAGTGCCACTAGTAATCACTTGTCGTAACCCCTCTTGCAGTACACGCAGTGTTACTGGACTGATATCAACAGATTCACGCCAATTTTGGGCAGCTTCATTATCTTTCAGCAAATGAGGCTTGACCCGGTACCCGCCATTCGCTGGAACAGCAAACATGACCGCAACTTGAAGAGGGCTACCCAATAAATACCCTTGACCAATTGACATGTTAATGGTGTCCCCTTGATACCATATATCATCTAGGTTTTCCCGCTTCCATGCGTCATCAGGAACAAGTCCAGCCGCTTCTTCAGAGGCAATTTCAATCCCTGTTTTCTGCCCAAAACCATATCGTCGTGTCCACTGAATCAAGGGAAGATGCCCCATTGCCTGAGCCGTTTGGTAGAAAAAGGTGTCACTACTCATCGCCATGGCCCCTTGAAAATTGAGAGGGCCAAATCCGCTCTTATTCCAATCCCAAAACTGAATCCCTCCAGCTTGAATAAATGGGTAGGTTTGTAAAACAGTCGTCGGAGCAAATGTGCCCGACTCAATTGCCGCGGTCGTAGTCACAATTTTGAATGTGCTGGCTGGAGGATAGCCTTGCATTGCCCGATTGACAAATGGGTTGTTCAGTTGCTGAAGCTCGGCCCATTCGCTGCTGCTGATAGGGCTAGAAAAAAGATTAGGGTCAAACGTTGGTCTGCTCACCATCGCTAAGACCGCACCATTGCTCGGATCCATAGCGACAACAGCACCAATGCGATCGCCCAAAGCGGTTTCTGCGACTTTTTGAAGCTCCAAATCAAGTGTCAGGGTGACATCATCACCAGAGAGTGCCGGTTTCTCTCCAATAACCTCCAATACTCGCCCCATGCCATCCACTTCAACTTGTTGCCCGCCCCACTCTCCGCGCAACTGGGATTCAAACGCCGCTTCAACCCCTAATTGTCCAACAATATCTCCCAGGCGATAGCCATCTTCCTTACGAACTTCTAGTTCTTCACTACTGAGTTCTCCGGTATATCCCAACACATGAGCTGCCAAGTCTCCATTCGGATAGTTTCGCTCTGACTCGGGCTCTACCTGAACGCCCCGCAACTGAGACTGAAATTCCAGTAATGCTGTTAATTGAGTCGGGCTAATGTCTCGGGCAATTCTTAGTAAAAAAGGAGACTCATATCCCGCTTGCTCCAGTCGTTGACGAATGCTTTCAGCAGAAACATCTAGGATGCGAGCTAGTTTGCGAATGATAGGCTGCCATTCCGCTTCATCATTGTCGACAGGCCATAAATAGACAGCGTAAGAAAGGCGGTTAGAAACTAAAACATTGCCATTGCGATCAAAAATGCGGCCTCGAATTGGCGGACGGGGAAGTAAACGAATGCGATTGTCTTCTGCTAATTGACGGTTGCGATCGCCTTGAATAAGCTGCAAATAAACCAATCGACTGCCAACAGCCCCAAATAAGGTCAAGGTCACAATGAGCAAAATGACCAACGACTGAAACTGTTGGCCTACCGTGCGACCATTGTCACGGGTATTTGATTTTCCTGTTGTTGGAGACTGTTGAATAAGCGCCATATCATCTAGTATGCCCTTGAAGAGAGACATCGTGACCCAATAGAGAGGATCCTAGCGCCTAACGTGAATATCCGTCGATGCCCAAACAATGTGTTTAAGGCAATGGTCTTTGCGGGCATGATGGTGTTTGATTCGTCTACATGCATGCAAGAGCATCGGTTGACACAGGCAAGATCACATGAGGTGGTTAAGAATATGGGCAATCTTGTCCATTCGCCATTAGATAGCCATTAGATAGATTGCGTGGATGTGCAGATGTATGGATGTCATGTAAGCATCAGCTTTGATCCCAGCCCCGTTAAGGGGAAGCAAAATCAGGAAATGATCCTTTCTCATCACTCGCTTGGCCTCATAGGGCTAGGCATTCAGCAATGGATATTCTGGTGTTTTGGTAAAAACAACGTCTGGAAAGTAGGGGTTTTGGGAAATCAATATGATTGACGGTGCTGTTCTCAATCAGACGATCGCCGACCTTGATACAACACTAGATGTACAGCTCTCCGGAGTCTGTAAGGTTTTTGATGGAGATGCGGCTGTTCGAGGGATCGACTTAGAGGTTCGGCGTGGCGAATTCTTTAGTATTCTAGGCCCCTCAGGATGTGGCAAAACAACGCTACTGAGACTCATTGCCGGGTTTGAAGAACCGACAGCAGGAGACATCGTGATTTGTGGGCAAGGAATGACGTACATCCCGGCATATCGCAGACCTGTCAATACCGTATTTCAAAGCTATGCGCTGTTTAACCACATGACCGTGTGGAATAACATCGCGTTTGGACTCCGCATTAAAAAGATCCCAAAATCAGAGACCCATGAACGCGTGCAAGAAGCGCTTCGGCTAGTGAAGATGGAAACTTTTGCCTCTCGCTATCCAGCACAGCTTTCTGGCGGACAACAACAGCGCGTAGCGTTGGCTCGGGCATTGGCCAATCGTCCTGCGGTGGTTTTACTGGATGAACCGTTGGCAGCCCTCGATCTCAAGCTCCGTAAAGAAATGCAGGTTGAGTTGGCCACGCTTCATCAAGATCTAGGCATTACGTTTATTCTTGTAACTCATGATCAAGAAGAAGCGCTGAGTTTGTCGAACCGTATTGCGGTCATGCAAAATGGTCGGATCGAACAGGTGGACACTCCACGAGCCATTTATGATTATCCCAAAACTCCCTTTGTGGCAGATTTCATTGGGGATACGAATTTATTTCACGGTCGAGTATTAGAGACAACTGACTCAACGCTAGAAGTATCGACCTATAGCGGACTTTGCCTTGTTCTGCGATCGCCCCATGGTTCCAATGCATCATCTCATTGGAACCATGGGGATCGCCCGAACGGGAATGTTGTCGTCAGCGTGCGTCCTGAAAAAATATATCTCAGTCAAACTCCCCCAGAATTTTACCCCAACTGCTTTCAAGCATATCTACACACGATCATGTATTTGGGTACTCATGTCCACTGTGTTCTAGAACTGTCGTCGGGCGATCGCCTCAAGGTGACACAGCCGAGTGCATCCACAAACACCCTAAACCCACATACAACGGTCTACGTCTACTGGCACGAACACGATGGTCTGGCGTTAGCCGTTTAATCCACTATCAACTCGACGAACAGTCGAAGGTGCGCGTTATACACACCTTCTAGAGCGACCTGAATTCGTTAGCTTTCGCTTGTGTCGTCATCGTCTTCTGTAACTTTCGGCACAATATCAGGACGCTCGGCCCCTTCCCATCCAGGCGGACGCTTTGAGTTGTACCAGGCGATTGAACCGATCCCGACAGCCGCGATAAAACCAACCACATAGACTAATGTGAACGATATCGGAAGTCCACTGGCAGCAGCAACATCCATCAATACCAAAGTCATAACCGACTCCCCCATGCTTACGTCGAACCCTATTACGATCGCCAACAAGAAGAGATTCCTGATGCAGAAAGACAGCACCTTCTACGCAAGACACCGCTATCTTCAGAGCGATCGTCATAATCCAGAATACAAAAATAAGGGGGCAGCGGTATGCTTCTGAGGTTAAAGATGATCCCCATTCATCAACTTTTGGATGGTTGACACCCCATCATGAGTTGCTTTATTGAAATGCGGGAGGGGTTTTTGGGGAACCCGATAGTCCGATAAGGCTTTGAAAATAAAGGCGACCTACCACTCCGAGAAACACCAGATACCCAAGCGCCTCAACAAGATAAAGACGCTGAGTATATCCAAAGAAAGCCTTGAATAGAAGGCCAGGAAACTGGCGATCGGGTAAAACTTCACTCGCATCCCAGACTTGAGGCCCCAAGAAGCACGTATCGCTAGCCGTGCGACAGAGTGTGGCCCATTGAGGAGAAACGTCAACCAGGTTGAGGGCTGCTGCGTCAAGATGCCTCAAACTCGTGATGACTAACCCTGAAACAATGAGTAAGAGCAGAATCCCCATGCCCTGAAAAAACAGCTTGAGATTAATTTTGATGCCAAATTGAAATAAACAGAATCCAATGACGACCGCACCCATGAGTCCGACGATCGCCCCAATTGTTGGCATCAAGCCATCTTGAAATTTAGTTGAAATGAAAATTACCGTTTCAAAGCCTTCGCGTAATACGGCAATCATCACTAATCCAAACACCCCCCAGCCTGCATTTCGGGTGTCTTGAAGAACGTCATTCATCGTTCCCTCAATGCCCGCTTTGAGTGTCTTTGCTTGTTGGGTCATCCAAATCAGCATCCAGCTTAAGAGGGCGATCGCAACAAGGCTAAATCCCCCTTCAAGCAACTGTTTTACCACGCGAGCATAACTCTGTTCCGATGCATCAAGCTGAAACAAAACACCATTGAGCACCACTCCAACAAAAACACTGGAAACCATGCCAGCGGCAATCCCCAGGTAAACCCAAGTATTCAAATGTTGCCGACCCGCTTTACTGAGATAAGCCAGAACAATACCCACGACAAGTGAGGCTTCAACCCCCTCTCGTAACGTGACCACAAAGGTAGGAATTGCAGCGCTAATGTCAATCATATGCGTTGAGGCGTGTGCAGCCTGAGACGGTCAAGTGACTTAATGTATTTCTAAGTTTAATGCGTAATGCCCTAATCGAAGATTGCCTGACCACAGTTCATATTCCAACCGCAAATGTTCAGGCAGAGGTGTTCCCGTGAGGGAGAGACTACGTGTAAAGTTGCGTAATTTAATCTGCTCACTGCGATCGCCAGACCCACGCTGAAGCCAATACCGATTGAGACCATAGACCCCTTGTTCCCAGAAGTGGCGATAGCTAAACCGACCATTTCCCTGCATGGTCATCGTCATGCGATAGGGCGATACCTCTATCCAAAGCAACCGGGGTGGTGACATTGCAGAAAGCGTCAGAACATCATCATCCTTCACATTTTTTTGGGTTTCGCGCGGCTCCTCTCGAATAGCAGGCTCAGTCAGCAAAATATGAAATTGATCGCGCTCTTTTTGATACACCGTTGCGGCCGTTTCAGTAACTGACCAAACGGGAAGATCAAACGCCATAAATGATAGGCAAACAGGTTTTCGGTGCTGGCTCAACATAGTGAGGAGAGAAAAGAGTGTGAGAACGTGAGTGACCATCGCGATCACAGAACCAATCAATCAACAGAAACAAAGATTTCTCAAAGCTTGTGATGATGAGTCTTAATGATGCTGAGTCACAGACAGAGAACGAAGTTCCTGTTTCGCTTGACGGATATATTAAGAAATACAAACCAAGCCAACTCTACTGTATATATTGATAGTGTTGCGTAGCGTTGGCTGCATACTACCCAAATTGAGAGCTAACTTAACCTGTATTTCGCTGGAATCTGAGACGTTGCAGGAGTTCCAAGCGGATGATGCTATTCTCAGTTCCGGAAACTTGTCCGATGAGAACCCTTGAAAAACGTTCAACAACGTAGTCTAAACCTCGTGTATTGCGAGCGTTCAGCTATAAATTAAGCCGTAATGCCTGCTGATGACACGGATTATGACGTTCAAAAACGAATCGACTCGCTATAGAACGGTAGAATCGCTAAGGTTGTTTGTCTAATCGCTAGTCTAGCCCAATGTCCATTACAACAATAACCCTGAATAATACGGAATCTCACACGTCATTAATGATTCAACCTGCTGCGAGTGGGGTTTCAGTTGGCGGGGTCATTGATATTCCAGGAGACAAATCCATTTCCCATCGTGCTCTGATGTTGGGATCCTTGGCCAAGGGCGAAACCCAAATCAAAGGACTGTTACTGGGAGATGATCCCCGAAGTACGGCGACATGTCTGGGGGCAATGGGTGCTCATATCTCCGCCCTAAATTCTGACGACGTTGTCGTGAGAGGCATTGGCATTGGAGCGTTGCAGGAACCCCCTGATGTCTTGGATATGGGAAACTCTGGCACGACAATGCGACTCATCATGGGAATTTTGGCATCCCATCCCAATCGTTTTTTCACCGTCACTGGAGATAGTTCGCTGCGATCGCGCCCTATGGCACGAGTCATTCGCCCATTGCAACAGATGGGCGCCATGATTTGGAGTCGTGACGGAGGATATGCTCCCCTAGCAATTCAAGGGCAACAGCTTCAGCCAATGCACTATCACTCACCCATTGCATCAGCCCAAGTCAAGTCCTGCATCCTGTTGGCAGGACTCATGGTAGATGGAGCAACAACAGTCACAGAACCTGCCAGATCTCGGGATCATAGTGAGCGCATGCTGAAAGCCTTTGGGGCAGACATTAGGATTGATCCAGACACCCACAGCGCAACGGTTCATGGCCCTGCAACACTCACAGGGCAGCAGGTGATCGTTCCTGGAGACATCAGTTCTGCGGCGTATTGGCTGGTTGCTGGAGCGATTACGCCAGGCGCCGATCTGACAATTCATAATGTGGGCGTAAACCCAACTCGAACAGGAGTGTTAGAGGTTTTGAGAGCCATGAATGCGGACATTACGCTCTTGAATGAACGTACGGTAACCGGAGAACCCGTAGCTGACCTTCGCGTACGCTATAGTGCCCTCACCGGATGCACCATTGAAGGCGCTGTGATTCCACGATTGATTGACGAAATTCCTGTTTTGGCAGTGGCTGCCCTGTTTGCCTCGGGTAAGACGATCATTCGAGATGCAGATGAACTGCGGGTCAAAGAAAGCGATCGCATTGCCGTCATGGCGAATCAGCTTAATCAGATGGGAGCTAGCATCACAGAACTCTCCGACGGCATGGATATTGAAGGCGGAGCTTCCTTAACCGGAACTGAGGTCGATAGCTATACCGATCACCGCATTGCTATGAGTTTGGCGATCGCCGCATTGAGAGCGACAGGGACGACCACAATTCATCGTGCGGAAGCGGCTGCCATCTCCTATCCCAACTTTGTACCCACACTACAAGCCATTTGTGCATAGAAAAACTCCTCTCGTGAACATGGGTGCTCGCTAGTCAGTACCTGGACGAAATTAAA
>JBCCWF010000087.1:0-17213 GCA_039194035.1 Cyanobacteria bacterium P01_E01_bin.6
AGATTCACCACGAAGAAATGAGCGATTGAGGCGCGCCTCAATCGCTCATTTCTTCGTCCAACTTTGCCAAGCCATGATTAAACGTACTCTTCCAACTCCTTTGCCGCCTGTGCAAAGGGCGGCAAAGGAGTTGGGGTTTTGGGTTTAATGACGCCCAGATACTTATTTCTTTCAATCGTTGTCGCTTGAAGTGGTGATTCATTTGATTCAATAGTTGAGGAGCCATTGTGTTCTTAGTCAGCTCTCAGCGTGTTCAATAGGTAAAAGTATGAATCGAGTGTGGTCTGTCTTAACGCTTCAAGATGCTTCTGCCCCTGGATGGATGCGGGCGAGCCATATCAATTGGATGAATGGACGCTTTCAACTATGGGGAAAAGGGAGCTGGATACTACAGTGGAGCGATCTCATCGGGCTGATTTTAGTCGGTCTCGTTTTTGGGCTGGCTCCATTCGTATCAACAACTATGATTGGCATCTTATTGCTGTGTTGTGCGGGATTTTGGGGCATCCTCACGCTCACTAACTCAGATGGCCTGAATGTGACTCCGATTCATGTCTTCGTTGGCGCGTATTGGGCGATCGCCACTGTGGCCACTGCATTCTCAGATGTGAGGGCGCAGGCAGTTGAAGGTTGGATTAAGCTCACGCTCTACTTATTACTATTTTTGCTCCTGTCACGACTCATGCGATCGCCCCGCTGTCGCACGAGTTTAATTACGGTCTATTTGCACACCGCAACATTTGTCAGTATTTTTGGTCTTCGCCAGTGGTTCTTTGGAGTGGATGCTCTCGCGACATGGGTTGACCCAGAATCTTCATTAGCAGGAACCACGCGTGTATACAGCTATTTAGGAAATCCAAATCTTTTAGCAGGATACTTGATCCCTGCAATCATCTTCAGTGCAGCTGCAGTATTCGCGTGGCAAGGATGGGGCGTGAAACTCTTGGCTGTGGTGATGCTCTGCGTCAATATCGCGTGCCTCGTTCTCACCTTTAGCCGAGGGGGATGGATTGGGTTTGTTGTCGCAGGCTTTGTATTCCTGCTCATGATGATTTATTGGATATTGCCTCGGTTGGCGCGCTTTTGGCAAATATGGCTAATGCCGATGGTACTAGGTGGAACGACCACATTTTTGGCGATCGCCGTCTCCACCGTACAGCCCTTGCGAGATAGAGTGGCGAGTATCTTTGTAGGTCGCGAAGATAGCAGCAACAATTTCAGAATCAACGTCTGGAATTCGGTGATTGAGATGATCCAGGCTCGTCCTGTTTTGGGTATTGGCCCAGGCAATGATGCCTTCAATGCCGTTTATCCCTTCTACCAAGAACCCGATTACACGGCGCTAAGCGCCTATTCGGTGTATTTAGAGATTGCCGTTGAGACTGGTTTCGTCGGACTCGTTTGTTTCCTCTGGCTTCTGCTTGTGACCTTCACTCATGGGTGGATACAGCTTCATAAGCTACGGCGATTACAGCATCGAGACGCATTCTGGCTAATGGGGGCGATCGCCACCATGGTTGGAATGCTGTCCCATGGGTTGGTAGATACAGTATGGTATCGTCCGCAAGTCAGTATGCTGTGGTGGTTAATGATTGCTTTAGTAGCAAGCTATGTAGCCAATGCTCAAGCGACAGAGACGTCGCATGCAACAGACTCTTAATGTGCCTGTGCCCCACAGCAAGCTTAGACAACAACGTTTGTCCGGACTCGCCATGAAGGTGGTTGAAAAGTTGTGATAGCGTTTCTTTTCACCAAGCATCCCTCATGGCTCTGAGCATCTACACAACATCGGTTCGCTCACAATATCAACGATTGACCTGGCGAAGGCTCCTTCTCAGTATGGCGGCGTTGGGCACGACAGCGTGCAGTTCCCTCGCACAATCTGCCCCCGTGACAGACGAGAGCGATCGCCCCAATCAGATGACGTGGGCACGCCCTTACGATATTGATGTGCTACATCCTCATCGCACCACGAACATTTTCTCGTGGCAGATCATGGATCAGCTCTATGACACGTTGCTGGCATTTGATGCAGAAGGAAATGTAGGGCCAAACTTAGCGCAGGAATGGCAGATCAGTGACGATGGACTGACCGTCAGCTTTTTCCTTCATGATGGGATTCAGTGTCACGATGGTACGGCGTTTAATGCCGATGACGTGAGGTATACGGTTGAACAAGCCTTGCAAGCCGATCGTCCCAGCTATACCGCGACAAGTTGGGGTGCCATCACTCAAGTTGCGGTCATTGATCCGCTCCATGTCGAGTTTCAGTTTGCTGAACCATTTTCGCCGTTTATTCCCTTCATGGCAGATCCCTTTGCCAGTATGTTGTGTGATTCAACCGTACCGCCCGAATCGGATGATGAACTCCAGGTTGCGGTAGGCACAGGACCGTGGATGGTAGAACGCTGGACACCAGAAAAAGAGCTGGTGCTTGAGCCTAATCAAACGTATGTGAATCGGGGACGTCCAGTAGAAAATCCAGGTGCACCATACTTGGATCGGCTGATTATTGAAACGGTGCCGGAAGCATTTTCACGAGTATCAAACCTCCGATGGAACGATGCCGATTTGATTACCGATCCCCCCATTGATGACATCGATGCCATCCGCCAAAATCGAGATATTTCCCTACACCTTGCCGACAATACAGGCCAAAGTATTTTCTTCCAATTCACAGCAACTCGTGCTCCATTCAATGATATTCGCGCTCGGCAGGCGATCGCCCATGCCATTGACCCCGAAGCGGCGATCGCCACAACGTTGGGGGATCTCGTCACACGCGAGCACTGCCCAGTCGCTGATGGTGTCGTAGGCAATGATCCAGAATGGTGTGCTCGCGTAGGATACGACCATGATCCAGAACGCGCGATTGCTCTGCTCTCTGAGCTAGGCTATGGCCCAGAGAATCCACTCGAAATTAATCTCATCACATGGGTTGGAGATCATCGAGAAGAAATATTGACGATATTTCAGCAACAACTTTCTGACGTCGGCATTCAAGCAAGCGTTGACTTTATGGACATCAGTACGTTGAATGCCCGTGTGCAGCTCGAAAACGAAAAGCAAACAGGTCCAAGCACCATTGACTTGATGGGGTGGGCTTGGCACGACGCGGATATTCTCCATGCCCTGTGGCATTCACCAGGAGCTTATCGAGGCTATCAGTCACCAGAACTTGATGCATTGTTGAAAGAAACACGCCAAACCGTTGATCCCGCGCTCCGACTCCAGAAAATTCAAGCCGTGCAAGCCTACTTACTCGATAATGCAGTGGTGATCCCTGTCTACACTCCCGGATGGCTATGGGTTTATGCCTCAAAGTCAGATCTCGAAGGCTTTCAAGTGGGAGCCTTTAATCGGCCTTTATTTAATGATGTCCGCTGGAAACAGTGAACATCTGCTGGCATTATGCGTGCTCATAACAGGTTCGAAACCTCGTCTAGATTGGGAACTGTCGGTTTTCCCGTGGAAAAACGACAGTTCCCAACACGACTTGGACAAGGTTACGAAGAAATGAGCGATTGAGGCGCGCTGAGCACGCCTCAATCGCTCATTTCTTCGTAGTGGATCGAAAAAGTTTGCTAAGTCATGTTCCCAACCTGGTTTGGGTTTAACGCTACTCGGCTGCAAGGGGTAATGAGCACAATATTCGAGTACCGTCAGGGGTGGATGCTGCCGAACCACGAAGATTCGGGTCGTTGCTCGACAACTCATGAGGCGTTTGGAGGGGAGCCGACAGCAGTGACAGCTCTCCATTCATTTTCTCCATCATGATCTGAGTGATGGCTAGGGTCAATCCATTCGGTGCATGAGATTCAGGATTTTGAGCAGAGGCTTTTGAGATTGGCTGTTGATCCACGGAAGGTGGGGCAAGTAGATTAATCGGTTCACTCCACGCCGTTGGCGATCGCTCATCTTCAAGATAAATGTGTGCGCTGCGGTTCCCTTCATCAGCCTGAACGTTGACCTGAATCGTGCCATTGTTCATCTGGAAAATTGCGGTTGTGACAAGATTGACCAAAACTTGGCGAACCCAACGGCGATCGCCCATGACAAAAATATCTGGAGACGGTGCTTCGATCATCAATCGCAAATTGCGATTCAGCGCTTGCAGTCGGGTCAAGCTTTCCACTTCGCTGAATATATCGGCAAGCGAAAGCGGCTCCAACACGAGATCAAGCGTCCCCTCTTCCAACTTTGAAATATTGGTGGTTTCGTTGAGAAGTGCCAACAGTTTTTGAGAAGCAGCATAAGATTGAGCGACAAACTCCCGTTCTTCTTCAGGACTGTCGCATAAATCGGTCAAAATGAGCTGTTGCAAACTCATAATGCTGTTGAGGGGCGATCGCAACTCATGAGATGTTCTCGCGAGGAACCCCGCCTTGAATTTCCCCATTTCAATCGCCATGCGATACGCCAGTTCAAGCTGCTCAAATCGCTCATCGACATTTTTCTGGTCTTGGGGCACAGGTTGCCTGCTTTGATCACCCGTAGAAGACGCAGAGGAAACTGGAGGTGAGGATGTCGTTTCAGATTGGAGGTTTGATTTCCGCAATTGTTGGGTGATTACCCAACCCAACACGACTCCACTGATAAAAATAAATACGTTTGTCCAAATCATGTGTGCTGCCTAATGCAATTGCGCTGGCAAGTACGTCAAAGACACAAACGCATCTGGCGCTGTGGCCAACCTCATGTAGCCAACTTAAACGAGATTTGAGAGAACTGCCAGCTCCTCACCATTACATTTCATGGCTGGGGACAATTGATCCGACAGTTCCAACAATTTTCTCTAACGCACTAACGGTGTGAAGATGAATACGCTTGTCATCATCATTCAACAGTGACTGAAGTACCGGGACGGCACGTCGTTGCTTCAAATGCCCAAGGCTATAGGCGATCGCCTGTTTAATCGCAAGAACCGACTCGTGCCATGTGTGATGCGCATACTCGTCGTTGTCGTGCAGCACGGTGAGGATATCAATCAGAATATCGGTCGCGATCGCCTGTAATTCCTGTTTTTCAACCAACCCCAGAGTCGTTGCGACAGTGAGCAAAAATGAAAGTTGTGCAGACACGTCATTAAACCGCTCTACAAAACTAGGTTGGTCGTTGGGTCGTTGGTTTAACGCTGGCAGGTCAAAGGTTGGTGGCAATGGGTTTGATGGCTCAGCATCATCCTGGTTCATCGTCACAAACATCCGTAACTGTTGGAATGCTGTTGGCATTTCAGTCCAGACTAACGCTCGCAAAATAGGACTGCTCAACAGCATGGGCGTATCGGGAGAGCAGAGTGTTGTGAATAACATGTCTGCAGATTGTTTCGATTTAAGGCGTCCCAAAGCCAATATGGTTTGCCGCCGCACGTCAAGATTGATATCCCACAACAGTGGGGTAAGCACCTCAACAAAGCTCGCCGCTGACATCATGCCGTGCTGGAGCCCTAATCCAATGACTGCAGCACACCGTACCGGTGATGCTGGGTCACGTAACGCATCGATCAGCAGCTGCTGAATACCCGGTTGAGGCAAGTGTCCCAAGGTGGCGATCGCAGCAGAACG
This sequence comes from Cyanobacteria bacterium P01_E01_bin.6, assembly GCA_039194035.1. Taxonomy (GTDB): domain Bacteria; phylum Cyanobacteriota; class Cyanobacteriia; order CAKZMO01; family CAKZMO01; genus JBCCWF01. Next base: position 5,565 of record JBCCWF010000087.1, read on the forward strand.
AATGACGACATCGTCATCCTGAACGACTGAGATGAGAATATCGACAACGTCAGGATGGTGAATTTGGGCCAGAGCCTGAACGGCGGACAGCCGGGTTGATGGATCGTCTGCAAGGACAGCCAGCGTTGAGATGGCAGAGTCCCCCATACTCGCAAGTGCATCAATCGCAACAGCCCTGATATCTTCTTGGGATGTTGTTTTCAGGAGATCTCGAAGAGCCGCGATCGCCGCTGTGTCAGGGTAATGCCCCAACATACGGGCCACAAACCATGTCAATTCCCAGTCATCATCGTCCTGAGCGTTGTCCAGTAGGTCAATCAGAGGGGCGATCGCCCTATCGCCAAAATTAGGAATCGTCTTTGAAAGATCCCACCGCATCTGAAAATCGCCAGCTTGCAGAGCCTGCAGAGCAATATCAAGAATTTCTGATTGTCTCCGCTCCTCTTCTAACGCAAGAGAGGCAATGACTGGGGATGAAGGATCGGGCTGAGAGGCAACCACCTGAGACGGAAATACCGACAGGTACTGACGCAAAAAACGATGAAGCATTTCCCAATCAGCAACTTGTGCTGCTTCCTTCACTCGAAAAACGAGGCTATCAGGTGACATAGAGGCTAGGGCAAAAACAGCGCAATGCGTAACGACCATCATGGCTTAGCCGTCATGGCTATCCATGCAGAGAGCACACCGTAGAGAGCACAACCCATCTCAAAAGTTGCACCTCAGAATCAATGAGTGACCACCTCCTTCATCAACACTCATTCGAGAGATATCCACAGCAATTCATCAATAGCAATTCATCAATAACAATCTCACAGGATCGAACACGAGGAAATCGAACACGAGGAATAGGAATGGGATAGAACATCAAAATTAAGGCCCTGCCAATTCTACTCCAACAGCTCCACAACATTCATGCAACTGAATCCACGTCAACAAATGCAGCACATGCATGACTCACATGCATGTCAGCCATGGCCTAAAACGAATGCAATATTTGCATTCATTCAGCGCATTTTTTGAATAATTTCGAGGAAACAGTATCGATTATTACAAGATTGTTAATGCAATCTTCAATAATGATTAGCCATCAGGCAATAACAGTTCTGTCCATTCGGTAGCTTGTGAACGGGTGGGTTAACACCCCGACAACGAAGGGTTGCAGTTGCAAGCGCAACATGGCAAATTCTCTGAGCCTGTGACCATGATCCTGATTCTTGCAAGAGCTTTAGATAGATTTTTTAGATCTTGTGCTCTTTGATGTCCTCAATTACCGTGAGCATTTCTAGTGACTAACGCGATCACCTCTTCTAATGCTACTTCTGACAAGTCTCTCAATAAATTTGAGCGGTTTAAGGCAGAAAAAGATGGTCTTGCCGTCAAAAATGAACTCAATCAATTTGCAGAAATTGGTTGGGAAGCCATGGATGCGACTGATCGTGAGCAACGATTGAAGTGGCTTGGGGTGTTTTTTCGCCCTGTCACACCTGGCAAGTTTATGTTGCGGCTACGAATGCCCAATGGCATCTTGTCGTGCAATCAAATGAAAATGCTAGCGGAAGTCGTCCAACGCTACGGAGATGATGGCAGCGCAGATATTACAACTCGCCAAAATCTTCAGCTGCGTGGAATCCTTCTCCAAGACATTCCAGATATCTTCAATCGTATGAAAGCGGTCGGCATAACCTCCATCCAGTCAGGAATGGATAACGTCCGCAATATTACAGGATCTCCGGTGGCTGGCCTTGATGCTGATGAGTTGATTGATACTCGTGGGTTGGTAAAACATGTTCAAGACATGATTACCAATCAGGGAGACGGCAATGCTGAATTCACAAACCTTCCCCGCAAGTTCAACATTGCGATTGAAGGTGGACGTGATAATTCTGTCCATGCAGAGATTAACGACATTGCCTTTGTTCCAGCCTATCGAGAAGGCATTTTAGGATTCAACGTTCTGGTTGGTGGGTTCTTCTCGGCAAAGCGATGTGAAGCAGCCATTTCTCTCGATGCGTGGGTACCTCCCACATCGGAAGACGTCGTCGGGCTTTGCCGCGCCATCCTTGAGGTGTACCGAGATAATGGCCTCCGAGCAAATCGTCAAAAGTCTCGCTTAATGTGGCTGATTGATGAATGGGGCTTGGAGAAGTTTCGTACAGAAGTGGAGCAGCAGCTGGGACATGAACTGCAAACAGCAGCTTCAGAAGACGCCATCGATTGGGACAAACGTGATCATATCGGTGTTTTTCCGCAACTCCAAGAAGGCATGACCTACGTCGGGTTGCATGTTCCCGTAGGGCGACTCTGCGCAGATGACATGTTTAATCTGGCTCGAGTTGCTGAGGTCTATGGCAGTGGCGAGGTTCGCTTAACGGTTGAGCAAAATGTCATCATTCCCCATGTGCCCAATGACAATGTGGAATCCTTGTTGCAGGAACCGCTATTACAAAAGTTTTCGATTGACCCGAAACCCTTGGCACGTACTCTCGTCTCGTGTACTGGGGCTCAGTTCTGCAACTTTGCATTGGTTGAAACCAAGAATCGAGCGCATGCCTTGGCTCAAGAGTTGGATGCTGAGATGAGTCTGCCGAAACCTGTCCGCATGCATTGGACCGGCTGTCCAAACTCATGTGGACAACCTCAGGTTGCAGACATTGGGTTCATTGGAACGAAGACCCGTAAAGATGGCAAGACGATTGAAGCGGTTGACATTTATATGGGTGGGAAAGTCGGGAAGAATGCCCAATTGGGAGAACGGGTCATGAAGGGAGTTCCCTGTGAGGATCTAAAGCCTGTACTGAAAGAGCTGATGATCGAAAAGTTTGGAGCATCTGCAAAAGACTGATGCGAACTGGTGCGATGAATTTGGCGACATGATGATCGCCCATTCATGCTGATGTGCTTTGTCGAAGAGTTGCAGGACGTCGTCACCGGAGGATCACTCCCGCTACGGTTACTGCAATTTTCTCAAAGCTGTGTAGCTCAATATCTGATTTTGCAGTGCTTCGTGTCGTGAATCCAACGGGGACTGTTGGGTGTGTTAGATGGACTGTTTCATGTGAAACATCCGATGCATAACGTGTTGAAAGAAGGAAGAGAGGGTTAATGTTTCTAGCTGAATTGGTCACGAAAGCAACTCAGGGGAAGTATAAAATACTTCACCTGACATGGTTTGCGTTCTTTTTATCGTTTGTGGTGTGGTTCAACTTTCCACCATTTGCAACCACAATTGGACAAGAATTTGGTCTGTCTCCTGCCCAGTTAGGGACGATTGGTCTTTGTAACGTGGCACTCACCGTACCAGCCCGTATCATCATCGGAATGCTGCTGGATAAATACGGGCCAAGATTAACCTATTCACTGCTGCTGATCTATGCGTCTATCCCCTGTCTGATTTTTGCAACTGCTCAGAGTTTCAATCAGTTGGTGATTGGTCGTCTATTAATGGGGATTGTCGGAGCTGGATTCGTGATTGGAATCCGGATGACCGCTGAATGGTTTCCTCCGAAAGAAGTGGGTACAGCTGAAGGTATCTATGGTGGATGGGGCAATTTCGGATCTGCCTTTTCTGCATTCACCATGGTCATTATTGGTCTGAGCTTGGCGTTCTTGCCCGGAGCTTTCCAGTTCCCTGAAGATGAAACATTCAGAGTATTGTTGTTCCCATCATTCCAGACTGATATTTTGAACTGGCGTGCGGCGATCGCCGGAAGCGGCATTATTGCAGCGTTGTATGGTGTTTTCTACTATTTCAATGTAACCGATACTCCTCCTGGCAAAGTCTATCAGCGTCCGCAGAGTGCACGTGGTATTGAGGTAACAAGCATTAAGGACTTCTGGCTCTTAATGATGATGAACCTTCCCCTCACCCTTATTTTGATGGTGTTGGCATGGCGCTTGAAAAAGGTTGCATTTTTGACTACAGGCGGCATGTGGCTCGCAATTGTTCTCCTTGTTGGTCTTTACATTTTCCAGTCGTACAACTGCTGGGCTGTCAATAAAGATCTGTTAAATGGAACAAAGCGATATGCTCCTGAGGATCGCTATCAATTCAAGCAGGTTGCAATTTTGGAGTTGACCTACATTGTTAACTTCGGTTCCGAATTGGCTGTTGTCACAATGCTGCCAGCATTTTTCGAAGGCACCTTTGCTCTTGACAAAGCAACAGCTGGAACGATTGCAGCAAGTTACGCATTTATGAACCTGATGTCGCGTCCGGGTGGTGGTATCATTTCTGATCGCTTAGGGAGCCGTAAGTGGACGATGGTTGTCCTAACGGCAGGGATGGGAATTGGTTATCTCATGATGAGTACGGTCAACAGTGCGTGGCCGCTTCCATTAGCGGTCGTGCTCACCATGGCATGTTCTTTCTTTGTACAGTCGTCAGAAGGGTCTACCTTCGCGATTGTGCCATTGGTCAAACGCCGGATTACTGGGCAGATTGCAGGAAACGTGGGTGCCTATGGAAACGTGGGTGCGGTTGCTTATCTTACAACCCGATTGTTATTGGTTGACTCCTCGTCTACAGCCAATGGTGGTGAGGCGGTGATGTCAGCCGTTAACGCTGGTTTTTTCCAGGTTCTTGGAATTACCGGATTGATTGTTGCCTTCCTGTGCATCTTCTTCTTGGACGAACCTCAAGGCTCCTTTGCGGATTTCCATGAGGGTGAAGATGGCTATGTTCATCCATCTGCGATGCCAGAAGATCAATCTGCTCGAATCATTTAGTTAAGCTGACCCTTAGCTCAATGGGGCATGGCGATCGCCATGCCCCATCACAGTTTTCGCAAACAGAAATGAGCAGGATTAAGCGTCCTGACTCATCCTCGTTAAGATATAAGTACCTGGACATAATTAAACCAAAAATCCAACCCCTGTGCCGACCGCTGCGCAGGCGACACAGGGGTTGGAAGGAGACGGTTCATTATGGCTATCTACTTATCGGCAATGACGGCTCGTATGAGCGACCTTTAAAACTTTTTGTGGGGATGTGACACCCGTAGGAACAATCCCCTATAGCGTACATTCGTATCCATGAGCGATCCAGGCGTTCGATTTCAGGTAATGCATGATGACTGAAGCAACGAAAACGCTATGTCCCTACTGTGGTGTGGGCTGTGGGTTAGATGTCTTGCCCCCAGCTCTTCCAGGAAAAGCGGTTACCCGAGATAGCCAAGGGAATCCAATTTGGAAGGTGATGGGCGATCGCACCCATCCGTCTAGCTTGGGACAAGTCTGTGTCAAAGGAGCAACGATCGGCGAATCTCTGGATAAGAGTCGGTTGAAATATCCCATGATGCGAGAGTCGTTGGATGAACCTCTGCGTCGAGTGACCTGGGATGACGCCTACGATCGTATCGTTCGACATATTCAAAAGGTTCGGGCAACGCAGGGAGCAGACGCCATTTGCATGTATGGCTCTGGGCAACTGCAAACAGAAGATTATTACTTGGCTCAGAAGCTGATGAAAGGCTGCTTGGGCACGAATAATTACGATGCAAATTCTCGTTTATGTATGTCATCGGCAGTCGCGGGCTATATCCAGAGTTTTGGCTCTGATGGCCCTCCGTGCTGTTATGAAGACTTAGAGCAGACGGACTGTGCCTTTCTCATCGGAACGAACACCGCCGATTGCCATCCCATTGTGTTTAATCGATTGCGCAAACACCACAAGCGCAATCGCAACGTGAAAATGATTGTGGTTGACCCGCGCCGCACGAAAACCGCAGAAGTCGCTGACCTTCATCTCGCCATTAAGCCCGGTACAGATATTGATCTGCTGAATGGGATTGCCCATCTGTTGGTGAAGTGGGGAAAATTCGACTCCATTTTTATTGATGAATGCACGCAAGGATTTCCTGATTTCGCAGACGTCATTCGCCACTACCCCCCTGAATTAGTAGCGCGCCACTGCAATATTCCCTTGGACGATTTGGAAAAAGCGGCTCGATACTGGGCAGATTCAAAGCGCGTTTTGTCGCTCTGGTCTATGGGTATCAACCAGTCATCAGAAGGCACGGCCAAAGTACGTACCTTGATCAATCTTCATTTGATGACGCGACAAATTGGGCTGCCAGGGGCAGGGCCATTTTCTCTGACAGGCCAACCCAATGCCATGGGGGGTCGAGAAACTGGGGGCTTGTCCCACATCTTGCCCGGCTATCGTGTCGTTAAAAATCCAGATCATCGGGCAGCTGTTGAGCACGCATGGAATATTGCACCAGGAAGTGTCTCGGACAAACCCGGACTGGCAGCGTGGGACATGATTCGTGGGCTGGAAGATGGATCGGTTTCCATGTTCTGGGTTGCCGCAACCAATCCAGCGGTGAGTATGCCTGATTTAGAACGGACGAAAAAAGCGTTGCGTAATTCGCCATTAACGATCTGCCAGGATGCCTATTACCCGACAGAAACCACCGAATTCTCCCATATTGTGTTGCCTGCCGCTCAATGGGGAGAAAAGACTGGAACAATGACCAATTCCGAGCGCGTGGTGACACTTTGCCCAGCCTTTCGGGATCCCATTGGAGAATCCAAGGCCGATTGGGAAATCTTTGCAGAAGTAGGACGTCGGCTGGGCTTTGAGCAGCAGTTCTCCTTCCAAAATTCAGCAGAGGTCTACGGTGAATTTGTGGAGCTGACGCGGGGGCGTCCTTGTGACATGACGGCATTAAGCCACGATCGATTACGTGAGCAGGGGCCGGTTCAATGGCCGTGTCGAGAGTCAGAGTGGGCCGAGGTGTGTCAGGAGAAAACACATCCTGCGAAACGCCTATATACAGACTTTCGGTTTAACACGCCAGATGGCCGAGCCAGATTTGGAGCCTATCATTCTCGGGGACTTGCCGAACCTCCCGATGCCGAGTATCCTCTCGTTCTGACGGTCGGACGTTTGTATGGTCAATGGCATACGATGACTCGCACAGGCCGGATTGAAAAAACAATGGCCATGCATCCTGAACCCTTTCTTGAAATTCACCCCAAGGATGCAGCGACGCTGAAGGTGACGGACGGAGTGATGGTGAATGTGCGATCGCGCCGAGGTGTGGCCCAATTTAAGGCATTGGTGACGAAGGCAATCGCCCCTGGTATGGTATTTGCGCCGATGCATTGGGGATTTCTCTGGGCTGACCAATCAGAAGCAAATGTCCTCACCCATCCGGAGTGTTGCCCAATATCGCTACAACCAGAACTGAAAGCCTGTGCAGTGATGGTGACGCCCGTTCAATTAGAAGAAGAAAGTCATGATGCGATCGCCCAACATGACGACGAACGGATTGGTGCAGGAGTTGTGTAATTTAACGCAACAACATCGTTAGACCATCCATATGCGACGAAAGCCATAGGCCATTGAAATAATGAAGGGATCTGCAAATAAAAAAGATACCCAATAGAGGGGCGGCGCCCCTCTATTAGTACTTTATTTTCTAGCAAGTCCCTAAAGACAGGACACTGTTGAAAAAAGTCACAGATAGCACGTGCTTATGGTCAATTCTTTCAAAATCATGATACTTACAGACAGGGCTCTACATCGATTTGTGACAACACCCTCTCACTTGGGCATCATCGAAGGAAGAGAGGTGGGCGAGTAGAGTCTCAACAGAAGCGGATTGTAGTTGTACAGCGTTGCTGGAACTATCTTCAGTTTTTGGAATCAGTCTTGCGTTGTCTTGACTCACCCTATCCAAAACTCAACCAGAAAATCTGTAACGTTTTATTTTTAATCTATTCAGGGAGCCCAATATGACAGAAACAATCACAGCTTTGTCAGACACCTGGCTAAAAAAAGACTATCGGTTTACTGCCGATCAACTTTCAGATGATCGCAAATTGCCCGTTGAACCCGGCAAAAACTATAAAATTCTCAGCTATGACGAACGCGATGCTGGCACCGAGATGGGAGGCCACTTCGAAGTTTCTCTGGCCCACAACGGTGGTACCTGGTATATCTTTGCCGAGCACTGGAAACTACCATGGCAGGTTGAAGTTGAGGAACCTGTTGTCGCCATTCCTGAGTGGGACGAGGTGGATTGGTCGGATTGGAATGCACCTGTATCCAAGTATTTCACCGTTGGGGAAGTGACCCAGCGCTCTCGCGAGAGAATTCCAGCCCAGCGAGACATCAAGCAGAACATCATCAAAATTGCCCGCAAAATGGACGAGATCCGAGAATGGTGGGATGCACCTCTCGCAGTCAACTCATGGTATCGCCCCTGGAAAGTGAACGCGCGCATTGGTTCTCGCGCCCCCAATCATCCCGGTGGCTATGCAGTAGATTTTCGTCCGTTGAAGGGAGGCACGGTATGGGAACTCCAAAAGCGCTTTGAATCCGATTGGTATAACGCGGGCAAGTGGAACGGCGGGTATGGCCGAGGAGCGAAAAAAGGCTTTGTCCACATTGATTTGCGCGGTAAGCGCGTTTGGAATTATTAAGCCCTTCGGAAACACGTCACAAAAGTGGAACGATTATGACGATTTTTCAGTTTGAGGCCGATTTCGTTGAGTCGTTGCGATGCATTCCCATGGTGGTTCGCTATAAGCTCGACACCTGTGGCGTCAAGCTGAAGTTAGAGCATTGGAATCACTTTAGTTCTGATGAAAAAAAATCTCTGGTAGACAAGCCCTGTGAGCCAGGAGAAGGGGCGATCGCCTATCGAGATTATTTACAACATCTTGTGAGTGCTCATACGGGTAGTCCAGCGAAAGAACTGCCAACGGAGCTGCATCCCCTCTGGATGGATGCAGCTCATGTCCCAATACAGGTTCAAGAAAAGGCCATTGAGTGTCGTCTGCCTCTCACAGTGCAGCAGTGGACGGCCCTAGAGCCGCTCCAGCGATTTGCTCTAATCAAGCTGAGTCGTCCTAGCCACGAAAATCGTAACTTTTTACCAGCTGCCCAGGAGTTTGGGTTAGGTTAAGGAATATCCATGAAATCCAATCCAGACCTACAGCACAAGCAGTTTCGCACTCCTGGATAATAATGACGACAACGATACAATTCTTCGTTATTCCGGTGTTCAGTTGAAGAAAAGCTGATGATTAGGTATTGGAAGGAAAAGCTGTCCGTACACTAGAGATCGAAGATAAATAAACTTTATATACCTGATAAGCCTTAGATATTTAGAGTGCTCGATGCAATTGTGTTGCATCGGCGACCTTAAAAGGCTCTAACTTTTTTGATTTAGACTCTCATATCTCTACATACACGTGAAGAAGCAATCCCAAATGTGCTTTTTCTTTGAAGATATTTAGGAACTCTATGTCAAAAGCGCTTTACCAAAAGAGATCAAGGGTTGTTGTTGATGCTTGAGGAAGCGCAAACAGACTATGGCCAATGAACAAGCTGTCCGACAATATTTAGCGTACTGGTTTCAGGCTGGAAAACGTCTCGTGATGAAAGGGGGAAGAGATTCGTATGCCCCTCGATTTGTTTTTCAAGGGAATAACTACAGCCCTGACTTTGAGTCCTGTTGGGAATATTTAACCAGTAGTGCCTCAGGTGAATGCTATCTAGAAGGCACAGAACAAAGCATTCAAGAGCTGCTCTCCAATCGCTGGGAAGTCCTTCTGTGTGCCCGTTGCGATATGCACATTCCAATGGTGGTTGCCGGAGTCATGCCTGCTGAATGTCCGTGCACTGATATACCAACATGGCCGAACAACGACATTCCTAAACCTCACTCACCCATCAACACCACAGCTCATCTGACTCACATTCGCAATAGATTGATGAGGCAAGAGAGCGATCGCCCTCTTGCTGACTCTGATACCCGCCGCCTAGAAATTGATAAGACGGTCATTGAGTAAAGGGTCTCATTCATCTCAATCCATACTCATACGTAACTTGGCTACAGTTACGAACAAATAAGAATTTGGGGCGCGCGTTGCACGCCCCAAATTCTTATTTGTTCGTTGCAATTTTGAGACGTTTGCCAAGGCATGCTCATGTGTCTATCTACTGACCGTGAGTGGTTGGATTCGTTCAGGAGGCCAGTAGATCTTGTACGCTTTGCCTACAATATCGTCTACGTTCAAAAAGCCCCAGATATGAGAATCAGCACTCTCATTGCGGTTGTCTCCTAAAACGACATACGCATTGGCAGGAACGGTGACTGGCCCCCACACATAGTTGGGAATTTGACTAATGTAAGGTTCTACGAGAGGAACATCATCAACAAAAACATTGCCTTGGGCAACAGCAATACGATGTCCAGGCAAGCCAATTACTCGTTTCACGAAAATCGTATTCGGATCAATATCGAGAGCGGCGATCGCATCATCTGGTGCGTGAAAGACGATCACATCACCCATCTGAGGCTTATAGAGGGGTTGGGAGCGTACAAACATTCGATCATTGACTTGAAGCGTTGGAACCATGGATGAACTCGGCACAATAAATTGCATGAACGTTCCATTAACCCAAATCGGAACATAGCCGACGGTTAGTCGAATGATGAGTAGTCCAATAATGATGGTTGCAATGACCCAACGATGGGTTCGTCCTCGATACGGTGTCGATCGATAAATGTGGTAACAGGCGATCGCCCATAGAAACGGTGGAATAGGAAACAAAGATGGATATTCATTTGCTAATAAGGATGTCACCGTACTGCTAGCTAACAGAGCACCACCGACAACGGCTTGTTGTAAATATAAGTGCCCAAAACCAGGCAGTATTTGCGACAAAAAAACTGCATACCATCGATTGCGTTTGGGTTGATAGATTGACATTGATGGTTTGGGTAATGGCTTGAGCGTATGGTACGCATCCAGCACATTCATCACGTAAAGGGCCCCAACCGTGGCAAATACAAGTAATCCAGTCATTGTGTTGCCATGGGCACTGAAAATAGACCACGTGCCATACCAAAGGAAGCCAACCGTCACGCTGGCCAACAAGAGTCCCTTTATCCAGGCATTGCCATAGCACTGTCCCATTCCTGGCCACAACACAGAAAGGTTGACTGCAATCCATGGATTAGGTTCGCGGTCAGGCAAAAAACTCATCAGCAGGCCTGCATTCGATAAACAGCATAATTCTGAAGCGCGTAAGCAGCATGTCCTGTCACCATGATGATTCTAGGGATGCATGCTCGTTGAGGGACGATCGGCTAAGGCATGGGTTTTTCAGCATAGCTTGAACCCAGACCCTCGGTTCTCGATGAGCACAGTCATTCGTGAAAGGCTCACACGTCAACGAGAGAAAGATAGCGCCTCCTTCAAAAAGTCTAACCGGATGGATCTGAGGTAGCTCTAGACAATGCCTGAGGTGAATAACAGTCGCCCACTATAATTCAGGTATCGATCACAAATGTTCGAGAGATCTCGCATTACTTCAGGAATGAAAACTAAAAGACTCTGAGATATTTTGGTTCTGTTTCATCCCTATTCCCAAGTCTCTCAACACCGCCCATCATTCCGATCCGTTCCAATCCATCCTTATAAAGGGCAGCGGCTAAAGACAGTGCAAATTAATTCTATGCAACATTATCGTCAATTAACTCTCGTCTAGATTGAACCCTGTAGTTCCCAATCTGGTTTGGATTCATGACTGGGTTCGAGAACCACTCAAAAACAGTGCACAATAAATTTCTTCTTCGGATTTAGACATGACTTGGCAAATTTCTCAAAACTGCAACGAAGAAATAA
>JBCCWF010000088.1:0-17159 GCA_039194035.1 Cyanobacteria bacterium P01_E01_bin.6
AAAAGAGTTTGTATTTGAAGCTGGGATTGTGGAGCACTCCACGCCCCACAATCCCAGCAAATTTTTTCCGGCTTACGTTCTAAGTCGTGGAAGACATGACTTCACGACTTGGCAAAATTTACAGAGAAATTAGGGCTTGTTAGACCTAGGTTAGAGGATTCTTTGAATGTCGCTTCGGATGGTGGAGTCTGATGCCAACACGAGCAGTCGTATCGGCATATCGTTTGTTAGTTCAACATCCTCAAACAATGCGGTTTGATTCGAGATATTTACTGTGATATCTGAGATGCCATCAGGCTGAACCTCAAAAACATCAGTAACTTTAAAGTCTGGTGGGATCGTGATGGAGATGTCAGGGGTGGAGTCGTTGAATGTCCAACGAGGAATGGTGTCTTCTGATTGTGCGAGGATAAACCCGATATCGGTCGGTTCGGTTGCTGTATCCATGCTAACGATGGGGACAATTAATGCATCAGGGGCCTGGATCATCTCAACCAATGTATCTTCATCAGAAGCCGCGCTTCCTGTCACATCTCCTTCTCGCAGCCAGGGACGGACAGCTCCAACCATACGATTGAGGTCGGCGATCGCCTGCCATCGTTCGGGGGCTTTTCGAGCTTCTTGTTGATTGACTTGGAACCAGGCGAGTCCTTTTGCGCCAGCAGCGATCGCCATCATGCCCTGGGCTAAGATTTCTTGAGGATCTGGCTGCACCGTAATCTCATCACCACCGAATAGCGGATCTCGATTCCAAACTGGAGACAATCCTTGGGTATACATCCAGGTGGTTAGCGGCATATGGTTGTTTCGCGTATTTCGCAAATAATCAAACGTTGCTCTTAGGGGAGGATGCTCTCCAAACGCTGTAATGTGCGGCGCACCTGCAGCTGTGTAGAAGTCAATGCCTTGAATGTCGGTCATCCCGGCAAACGAGCCGATGAGTTTATTCGTCTTGCCGCCATTGAACGTTGGCAACTCAGGATACCGCAGCCACGATCGCCTTGAATCCTGTGCTTTGAGGGCTGGAATAGGAATCCCTGTATCATCGTCATAGAGCGTGTCATCAGATTCATCTCCGGTCATAACAGCGACAATGCCCGATGTATCTGTCAACTCAGGGAAGTTCGCGTTTGGATCAATGAACGGAGCATAGGTTACGAACGCCCCAAATTCATCTAGCTCCGCTAGCTCTTCATTAATCAACTGATATGGATCGCATGCATTGCCTCGGCAAGTGCCCCCGTTGACAAAAATGGTATCGATGCCAGCGTCACGAATATTCAAATAATTATCATTATTCCCAGAAGGAAAGGGACGCTCGGAGGTGTTGTTCCATGCCATGACCGGGAATAGCTCTGGTACGATGCGGCCCGTCCCGACAGCGGCTGGGGCGTCGTCATACTCCACCACCACTGTCCAAGCTTCTCCCGGCGCAGTAGGTTCTGTCAGTGCTACCTCCCACAACATGTGAGAATCTGCCGCCAGGTCACGGCGATCGTTGCTTGAGATTGCGGCATCTGTGAGCACATCTCTTCCATTGACCCAGAGATGCTTGACCCGATGCGTCACGTTATCTGTATTTTGGGCGTGAATGAGCATGCGGGAATAGTCATCTGTTGTGGTGACGTAAGTCAGAGGGACTGGTGTTTGATTGACCGCAAATGTTCCATCAATCGCAGGGCCATTGCGCGTTTCCACTCGGATAGGAGCTTGGGTTAAGGTGTCCCATTTTGGATCGACAGAATGAAAGTTGACCCAAATAGGCTCCCCTTGAGTTGCGCGTGGAGGCCATACATGAACCCATTCAAACGGCGGTGTCTCGCTTGGATTTTTTTCATAGATCACTCGACGCTCAATCCCGTCAATGAACACATTATTGACACGTCCTGTTGCTTGGGCGATCGCCGCAATTTGAACACGCCCGCCAGTCAATGGCTCTGGCGTGTCTTCGTCATAGATTTCGTTTGAGAAGAAGAAGTCTTTGCGATAGGTGGCAAAAATATCGTTGCTTATGTCCCGTGTTGGGGCGGGTGAGTTCGAATCAGAAACGACGATAAAATTCTCGCTGCCTAGTTGTTGGGGAACGACGTTTCGAAGTAGGGCGATCGCCTCTCCTTGTGCACTGACCATCGTTCCTAGAGCTGTTGCCGCTATTGTAAGGTCAGTCACTCCAGTGATGCCATCGACACGGTCAATGCCTAACCGATCGATGCCAGGTTCAAAATCATGAACCGTATGAGGGATAAGGGGAAGCTGCTGCGTCGCTAGCCAAAACTGGTCAGAACCCCGTCCTCCTGTGAGAGCATCTCGCTTGCGTCCGGCATAGAGCCGATCATTACCGCTTCCACCATGCAACTGATTATTTGCTTTGCTATTTCGTGAATCGAGAATGTCATGACCACTCTCTCCAAAAAGGCGATCGCGTTTGCGGGCAACGAGGGTATCGTTTCCCCGTCCACCCTTGAGACGGTTACGCGCCTTTCCCTTTTCAGCACTGAGATAATCACTCCCCCCTGCACCTTTCGCCGTATCCTTTTTGCTCACAAAAATCCGATCGTTGCCGCCTTTGCCCAGTAGCTGATTCTGTCCACGACCTTTCGATGCATCGATACGATCCGCCTGACCGGTGCCCACAACTCGTTGACCTCGATCTTTGATGACCAAGCGGTTGAAGCTAGTCTGCTGAGGTTTCTTGGTACGGCGATCGCCCAGCTCCGAGACTCCGACGAGTGGTTGGTCGAACATTCCATCTGGTGCAATCAATTCATCGCTATGGGCTATCCTATGGTCTAAAACCACTGAACGATTCGGTGTAATCAATTGGGGTTGTCTCACCAGAGACCTCGGATTGTTTCTTGAAGCATCAAATGCCACTGAATCGGATTGCTCTAGACCGATTGACTGCCCTACTGCCAATGAGGTCGTGCTGGCACGTTGCGACATGTCGAGCGGATAGGATTCTACAAATCTGTTGGATTCAAACGCAATCGAGGGAGACGCCTGTCTGTCGAGATGATGGGTCTCTAAGAACAGCGGATCACTGATGAGTAACGACGTATCGATAGATTCCATGGGATCATGCTCCGATAGATGGGGCTCTGGGCAAATGCTGTGTCAACGATCAATCTGAATGCAGCTGAATTTCTTGAACAATTGAACAGGGGACGTCCTGAGTCTGATTTAGATGTTTCAATACGCTAGAGCACATCCGTCTTTTCTCGGATCTGACCCTGCGACGAGGGTACCATTCTGCCAATCGATCCAAATAGCCTGTCCACCTCCAAGGGGTTCATCGGCGATGGCCGTGCGGTGACCCAGTTGTTGAAGGCCTTGGGCGATCGCCGGAGCAATGCCCCGCTCAAGGCAACAGTGATTGTCTTGATAAAAGAAGCGTGGATAGTCCAAGGCGGCTTGTATATCCATGCCATAGGTCAACATATTCGTCAGCAGATGGGTTTGTCCTGCAGGTTGATAGGCCGCTCCCATCACCCCAAATGGCATTACCGCTCGGTGCTCATGCATTAACATGCCAGGGATGATGGTATGGATGGGACGTTTTCGGGGTGCAATGCAGTTCCAATGGTGTGGATCGACTCTAAACCCGGAGCCACGGCTTTGCAGCAAAATTCCTGTTTTGGGTGTCACAATACCGCTACCAAACGAATGGTAGATCGATTGAATAAAGCTCACGGCATTTCCCTCGTCATCGACCACACTGATATAAACCGTGTCGGGATGCTCAGGGAACGCTGGGGGAGGAAGCGTTGTCATGGCTTGATCAAGCGACATGTGCTGCCGAACCCTTGCAGCATAGGCTTTCGATAATAGCTGCTCGATTGGAATCGATGCATGCAAAGGATCGGCAACATATACGTCGCGATCGCGATAGGCAATGCGTGCAGCTTCAATGGAAAGATGAACTCGCTCCAGACTATCGGGAGCATATTGCTTGAGATCAACCTCATTGAGAATATTGAGCATGATAAGAACCGTGATGCCTTGCCCATTCGGCGGACATTCCCAGACCTGGTAGCCGCCGTATTCGGTTGATATGGGGGCGACATATTCACCACGGGCTTCGGCCATGTCATCTAAGGTGTGTCGTCCCCCAAGCTGTTGCAGGGTCTCCACAATATCTTGGGCGATCGCCCCTGTGTAAAACCCATCTCGTCCTTGCTGAGCAATCACATTAAGTGTCTGAGCAAGCTCGGGTTGGGCATGGCGATCGCCAGAATTTAAGGGACGTCCATTCGGCAGAAACGTTTTCCTTGCAACAGGATGACGTTCTAAGGTATCCACAGCACTATGCCAATCAAACGAGACACGCGGATGAACAATATATCCACGTTCTGCATAATCAATTGCGGGGTGCAATAAGTCTGCTAGTTCTTTCCGTCCATGATCTTGAATCAGACGGCACCAGGTATCTACAGCACCTGGGATGGTTACGGCATGAGGGCTATGGCGATCGATAGTGTGAATATCTTGAGCCAGAAACCAGTCAACATGGGCTGCAGAAGGGGCTCGCCCAGATCCGTTATAGGCAAGAACGTGTTCTGACCCGGCTGGCGCATAGAGTACAAAGCAATCGCCGCCAATTCCTGTAGATTGAGGTTCAACGACACATTGAACGGCAGCCGCAGCAACAGCAGCATCCATTGCATTGCCTCCAGAGCGAAGCACGTCTAGAGCGGTCAGTGTTGCAGCAGGATGAGAGGTGGCTGCTGCGCCTCGTGTCCCGTAGACTGGCGATCGCCCTGGCAATTGAAAATCTCGCATGGTAGTTTCGTTCGCAGATGCTCAGGACATTATGACCCATGAACTGCTGACGACATTCACTGTGCCCGTTTTATTTAAGTTGTGGACGTATTGACGCTGTGGAAATTCAGACATGAGAGTTGCCGCGGCAATCTGACATCTAAATGTTCTAATCCATGCAAGGGATGCAATAAAACGAACTGAGAGGACGAACAGTATCATGTATTGTTCGTCCTCTCAGCTTTATGCCATCGAACTGTCGTCAAACTGTTGTCGAACGTTGATAACCCCCATGAATAAAGATGTTATCGTTCACGAAATTCCACAACATTTTGACGTACGGTGACATCAAAATCACCAAAAAAGTCATGTCCTAACAATCCTGTGCCTAACTCGGGGCCGGCGATCGCCACCAAAAGATTTTGAGTGCGGGCGCCACCTACTTCTAGAGAATTGACGTAGCCTAGCAAGAATGTTGCATTCCGCTCACTAGCCGTCGCTACATTCGTTGAACCAACTGGATTGACGTTCAACGCTCGTGCCACAGGTTGCGTAATAACGGTGCCGCTCGCTCCAGTATCGACAATCATTTCAAAGGTCTGATTGCCGTTAAACGTCACCATCACAACAGGGGTTCCTCCAGCTCTTCGCACAATAGGTGCACGGAAAACTCCGCCACCGCTCGGGATGCCAGCAATCTGTGGAGTTGATTGAGACCGATTATTTGATGATGACGACGGTGATTCAATTTGGATAGAGATGACGTTCCCATCTGATGCATTGGGAACTGGGAGCGCAGCCTGTTGACGCGCAAACGTCAGATTCCGGCGATACTCCGTCAGCTTTTGCTGGGCGTTTCCATGATTCGGACTGCTTGACGGCACGGTCGCCATCAAGTCAATGGCTTGCTGCCAGCGATTGGACACCAGCAACCAATCATCGTGAGATTGAGCCGATTGACTGAGATTGAATGCTGCCGAGGCTCGATTAATCGCGTCAGGGTAGGGGTCTGGTAGCGTTGCTGTTGTTTGCTGAGCGGTGTCGACTGCCTCTGGGGTAGGAGACGCCGATTCATTGGGTTGAGGTGAGATGGAAGGATCTGCGCTTGCTGAACCTTGCTCGATTGGTTGAGAAGATGCCTGATCGATTGATATCGATGGGGTATCGGTGTTGCTCTGGTTTCCAGACAAGTCTGAAATAAGACTACAGCCTCCACCGAGAGCGGCGATCGCCCCTGCCCACAGCACTAGAACCACACGAGTTTGTAATAATTTCAGCATGGGTTGCATGTCCCTTCTACATATACTGCTTCCCGCAGGGTTATTGCGCTAGCTTAGCCCGAATTTATAGGATTCAGGGCGCCATTGTTTAGGTGTTGTCAGACGCCTATCGAGTGCAGGTTTAAAGTATCCCCTGATGATTAGTATTCCCAAAGAAAATCACAGGATGTTGATGAACAATGAAATCCATACCCAAAATTCATCTTCCATATGAATTTTAAATTGCGGTGATGCAACGCTGGTGCCGAGAGTTTGCATCCATCACCGGGAATTTGCCCCATTCAACACTGGCGATACGATTTAAGAGAAACTGATCGTCATGAATGCACTCAGTACCATCAGCAGAAAACCTAAACTAAAAAATTTGCTCTGCTGTACTTTATTTAATTTGAGCATAATTGATCACAAAGCCTACATCTTCATTAGAAGGATTGTCTGCGTATCGCGATACTCTATACAAATTCTTCTGTTCCTTTAGAATACAGAGCGTGATGAAAAAATGGTGGCACCCGTAAGGAGCGTCTATGTCTGCGTCAGATTTGCACCCTGCTCTGTTGGTACTGATTGATGGTTCTGTTTATCGAGGGTATTCGTTTGGGGCAAAAGGGACAGTGACGGGTGAGGTGGTATTCAACACTGGGATGACTGGATATCAAGAAGTCTTGACTGACCCCAGCTATTGTGGCCAAATTGTCACCTTCACCTACCCAGAGTTGGGAAATACAGGCGTCAACCCTGACGATGAAGAGTCGATGAAGCCCCACGTGAAAGGGGCGATCGCCCGCAATATTACCCATACTCCTAGCAACTGGCGATCGACTCAGTCCTTGCCAGACTATCTCAAAGAGCATGACATTCCTGGTATTTATGGCATCGACACTCGTGCCCTAACCCGTAAGATTCGCTCGGTGGGAGCGATGAATGGGGCCATTTCAACAGAAATTCTGGATCCGGCAGAATTGCTGCTGACTGTTCAAGAAGCCCCCAACATGGAAGGATTGAACCTTGCAAAAGAAGTATCGACGCCGACTCCTTACGAATGGTCTGATGCGACAACTGATGTGTGGGAATTCTCACCCGAAAATGTATCACCCGAAAATACACCGTTCATCGTCGTTGCCATTGATTTCGGGATCAAACGCAATATCTTGCGTCGACTTGCTAGTTATGGGTGTCGAGTCATCGTGGTTCCTGCTAGCACAAGTGCTGAAGACATTCTCCAATACGAGCCAGACGGAATTTTCTTGTCTAATGGCCCAGGCGATCCTGCCGCTGTAACCGAAGGTATCAACACGGCAAAAGCTTTATTGGATAAGAAGACACCTATATTTGGCATTTGTCTAGGGCATCAACTCTTGGGATTATCCCTCGGGGCAGAAACGTTCAAATTGAAATTTGGCCATCGGGGACTCAACCAGCCCGCAGGACTCAATCAGAAAGTTGAGATTACGAGCCAGAATCATGGGTTTGCTATTAGTGCTGACTCCCTCAATAGCGATGATATTGAAATTACGCACTTCAACCTCAATGACCACACTGTCGCTGGAATGCGGCACAAATCGCTGCCCATTTTCTCGGTTCAATATCACCCTGAAGCAAGCCCTGGCCCCCATGATGCAGATTATCTTTTTCAGAAATTTATTGCCTCTATGCGGGAATTCAAAAAGTAAGTTCACAGAGAGCTTGCAATCCAGCATTCGATGTCCATTACGACGCCGCATCCCATGCTGCAAATGCTGGAGATAGCTATACCTACACATTGGGGTCACAGTATAAACGGATTGCTTGAGTCAGCGATTCTGACAATAGTTTTGTTCGCTATTGCTCGGATTAATCTGACTGATCCACAAGAAGATGACGTCTGATCGCGCAGTTTTATGTGACTGAGGAATCTGGGGCCATAGAAGCCTTTTTCGGGGATGTCACAATGGCCAGTTAGAAGCTGAATTGTTAACGGTGACATATCACTATCGAACTGCTTCAGATCACACTACTTTTCAGCCGTAGGGATTTGTCTCAATCCCTACGGCTGGCCCTACGGCTGAAAGTAGTGTGATTGCAAGTTTATCGGCTTAAAAGCATGAAGGGGATAAGCCAAACTGCCTATCCTCTTCATGCTTCTTTCCGTTATTCACGTCAACATAGAAAAATGCCAACTGTTAATTATGCCAATGTATACAATGAGATAACCCAATACCCTACACTCATCCCCAAAATAGAAATGCCTGCTAGAAAAAGCTGTGCCTGATATCGTCCAAAATAGACCGGGTCTAAAAATCTCAAGCGACTGTTGGCAGCTACTAGGGCAGCACTAGTCGCAATCAGTAAAAATATGCCAGCAATTGCAATGCCGATGGCGATCGCCCCATAGGAGAAAATCGCTGCATATGTGTTGAATCCAGAAACCAGCGCAACACTTTTCCAAAGAATGCCTAGTGCAACTACCGAAAATGTCGTAAGCATCATGTCGGCGACAGCTTTGTTTACGTCAGGTTTTGCAATCAAAAACAGGCTAACGCCAGTGACAAGCCAAGCCGGAAACGGCATGGAGAAGGCTGCTAGAAGCACTCCAAGCAGAACAGAGCGGCAAAAAAGCTGATTAACCAACGGTTTCCACTGTATTCGGGTCGTCCAAGCCCCTTTCGGGTGGAGGAATTGATCCTGGAGTTGTGTTTGAGCGTCTGTATATGTGAAAGACTCAGAATGAGTCGGAGTCGAGTAAATCGCAGAGAAATCTGTGTTCATCGTTACTATGCCTATGCGTTCAGAACAGAGTGCTCTGCTCTAGCCCTTAGCATGCCTCACGTTCAACGATGCTTTCAATTGGGAAATTACATATGAGCATGGTCTTTGAAATTGTGAACTCTCCGAGTTTTTTCTGAAGAGAGTTGTTAGAATTTCTAAGCTTATTCGTTTTCTTTAGACTCCTCCAGAGAAGTAGACCATGCAAACATTTCGAGTCGGGGTTGCGGGGCCAGTAGGTTCTGGAAAAACAGCACTGGTTGAAGCCCTTTGTAAGTCATTGCGCGATCGCTTCAGTATTGCCGTTGTCACCAATGACATCTATACCCAAGAGGATGCTCAGTTTCTGATGCGTTGTGGAGCATTATCACGCGATCGCATTCGAGGAGTCGAAACAGGAGGGTGCCCTCATACCGCAATTCGTGAAGATGCCTCTATTAATTTAGTGGCGATTGAAGACTTGGAAGCGATGTTCAATCCTCTTGACCTTATTTTTGTTGAAAGTGGTGGCGATAATCTTGCCGCAACCTTTAGTCCGGAGTTGGTTGATTTGACACTTTATGTGATCGATGTTGCTGCTGGCGATAAAATTCCTCGAAAAGGTGGCCCAGGGATCACACGCTCTGATTTACTTGTGGTCAACAAAATCGATCTAGCGCCTCTTGTTGGAGCAGATTTAGGAGTCATGGATCGGGACGCCAAAAAAATGAGAGGCGATCGCCCCTTTGTTTTTAGCAATCTCAAAACTCAAGAGGGTCTTGAGGCAATTATCAATTTTATTGACTTACATATGGGCACCGCTTTATCAACATGATGATCGTCAGGCAAAGAGTACAGTCCATCGCCTTAAATATCCCTTCCTTGAGCGGCATTAATTTCTTGGCCTGTCACAACTCTTATTTTCCGAAGACTTGTATGTTCACAGCTAGATAAATCAGCCATAGCACTAGCGTGCAAAATATTTAAAGCTGATAAAAATAAAATCAACTTCGTATTTGTATTGTAGGATACATTTTATTGCTGTCCTCAATTCTAATATCTGTCGGTATCACAATTGACGATAGTGTGGGTAATCATTCCCTCTAGTGAGGAGTTAACGGTCAGATGACAAACTTTTTTGGACGACGTAAGTTTTTGATGTACGGCTCTGCTGCACTGGGTACTAGCATTTTGCTAAAGGCCTGTGCGAGTGAACCCACTGAGCCTGCAGCTGAAGCTCCTGCGGAAGGAGAAGCCGCCGAAGCCCCCGCTGCTGAGGGTGACACGATTAAGGTTGGTATTCTTCATTCGCTAAGCGGAACGATGGCAATTAGCGAGACGACCGTCGTCGACGCTGAGAAGCTCGCAATTAAGGAAATTAACGCGGCAGGTGGTGTCCTCGGTAAGCAAATTGAAGCAATTGAAGAAGATGGCGCATCAGATTGGCCAACCTTTGCTGAAAAGGCAGAAAAGCTCATTGATCAAGATAACGTCGCAACCATTTTTGGCTGTTGGACCTCTGCAAGTCGGAAAGCTGTCTTGCCCGTGTTTGAGTCAAAGCAGCATATGCTTTGGTATCCCGTACAGTATGAAGGTCAGGAATGTTCTCAGAACATCTTCTACACTGGTGCTGCACCTAACCAGCAAATTGAGCCTGCTGTTGATTGGCTTCTTGAGAATAAGGGAAATCAGTTCTTCTTGGTCGGATCTGACTACGTTTTCCCTCGCACAGCAAATACCATCATCAAAGAGCAACTGAATGCTCTTGGTGGTGAAACAGTTGGGGAAGATTACCTGCCTCTTGGAAACACTGAGGTAACTCCAATCATTACCAAAATTAAGGCTGCCCTGCCTGATGGTGGTGTTATCTTCAATAGCCTTAACGGTGATAGCAACGTGGCATTCTTCAAGCAGATGCAAGGTGCGGGTCTCACACCTGATAAGTATCCTGTGATGTCTGTATCTATTGCAGAAGAAGAAGTTCGTCAGATTGGTAAAGATTTCCTCGTTGGTCACTATGCTGCTTGGAACTACTTCCAGACAGTTGAGACTCCTGAGAATGAGAAGTGGGTCGCTGACTTCAAGGCTGAATATGGCGATGACCGAGTCACCAATGACCCCATGGAAGCTGCTTACATCATGGTCTATATCTGGAAGCAGGCCGTTGAGCAGGCAGGCACAACAGATATTCCGGCTGTCCGTTCGGCAGCCTATGGTCAAGAATTTGCAGCGCCTGAAGGGCCTGTAACGATGAACAGCAATCACCACCTGTCCAAGACAGTGCGGATTGGCGAAATCAGAGATGACGGCTTGTTTGAAATCGTCAGCGCTACGGATGGCCCCATTGATCCAGTGCCTTGGAACCAGTACGTACCTGAAACAACGGGATTTGCTTGTGACTGGTCTGATCCAGATAAGGGTGGAAAATTCGAAGTCTAAGCTGCTTTCAGGCATTGCATAGACTGTTTTTTGGAGAGAGGGGGCGATCGCCTCCTCTTTTTTATTGTGAATTGTTTGTATGGATATACGCACCACAATCCCCCCAGTCTATTGTTTTGTTCATGATGAACACTTGTCGTCTGTGGGATGAAGGATGATAGCGACCAAAGATTAGGATGGGCAAGTGATAGAAGGATTGCTGAGCGGACTTTTTAATGGCATTAGCATTGGCGCAGTGTTGCTGATTGTGGCATTAGGACTAGCCATCGTGTTTGGTCTCATGGGAGTGATTAATCTTGCCCATGGTGAGCTGATGATGTTAGGCGCCTATACAACGTATGTTGTCCAGAATGGGTTCAAGCTGATGGGCGAATCTGTCCAGGATTATTACATTTGGGCAGCGTTGCCGCTTTCCTTCGTTGTGGCTGCATTAGTTGGTTTCGCCCTAGAGAGGCTGGTCATTCGCTACTTGTATGGACGTCCCTTAGAAACGTTGCTGGCAACATGGGGAGTCAGTCTCATCTTGATTCAGTTTGTCCGTAGTGTGAACACAGCGATGATTGCAGGCATCGTCCTATTCTGCCTTGCTTTTTTTGGAGGCAAAGAGATTCCGACTCGGTTTGCTGGACTGCGTCGATTGCCACAGTGGGCTGTCGCGTTACTCGCGATTTTGGCAGCGGCGATCGCTACCGTCGGCGGGATTCTACTGAATAGAACAGATTCTGATTTCTGGACAAAGCAATGGTTTACGGCTCGGAATGTAGATGTCACCGCTCCCGCATGGCTACGAGGAGGTATTCCAGTCACTGATACATTTCAACTCCCAAGTGCACGCCTCTTTATCATTGCTCTAACAATTATTTGCCTGCTTGCAATTTACTGGTTTTTGCAGGGTTCCACGTGGGGGCTTCGCATCCGAGCCGTCACTCAAAATCGTGAGATGAGTGCCTGTCTGGGTATTCCAACGGGGTATGTCGATGCCTTAACCTTTGCCTTGGGTTCAGGATTAGCAGGAATCGCCGGGTTTGCCGTGACGTTACTTGGCTCGGTGGGTCCCAATCTTGGTGGAAACTACATTGTTGACGCATTTATGGTGGTTGTCGTTGGTGGAGTCGGCAAACTCGTTGGAAGTATTGCGGCTGCGATGGTCATTGGGATCATCACCTACCTCGTTGGATCTGGAACGTTGGCACTCATTGTTACGTGGCAACCGTTGGTGGATATTTTCACCTTCTTTGCAACAACGAGCATGGCCAAGGTGATGGTATTCGCACTGATTATCGCCTTTTTGCAGGTTCGGCCTGCGGGCATCTTTCCTCAAAAGGGTCGTATGGTTGACGCTTAGCAATTTCTTGCATTCCCTAAGCTGAGATCCGCATTCATTCTCACTGTGACTATTGGCAACTTGATATCGAAACATGGCAGTAGAGACTTCACTTCCAACCCCAAATGGCCTGTTCCCTGGTAAAAACAAAACGAAACGACATCTGGCGTCGGAAGCACTGATTATCGGGGCGATCGCCATCGTTCTCATTGTGATTTTGCCGCTAGTGCTGAGCGATTTTCGGCTGAATCTCCTTGGACGCTTCCTATCGCTGACGATCGTCGCGCTGGGTATCGATCTCATCTGGGGATTTACCGGATTGCTGAGTTTGGGGCACGGGATCTTCTTTGCACTCGGTGGCTACGCCTTTGCAATGCATCTCAAATTGCAATTGCCAGATGGGCAGCTTCCAGAGTTTTTCACCCTCTACGGGGTGTCTGAGCTGCCGTGGTTCTGGAAACCATTTTATTCGTTTCCTTTCACCGTTGTTGCGGTCATTGTCATTCCTGGTATTGTGGCCGGACTCCTTGGCTACTTGGTGTTCCGAAACCGGATTCGAGGGGTTTACTTCTCAATCCTGACGCAGGCTGCCTTGGTTGTTTTCTTCAACTTCTTCAATGGCCAGCAAAAGCTGATTAATGGAACCAATGGACTCAAAACAGACACTGAAACTATTTTCGGGGTGCTGGCTAGTTCGGATAGAGCCCAGTTTATCTTCTACGTCATCACAGTCCTGATGCTCGTGATAGGCTATGCGTTCTGTCGCTGGCTCACGAGCGGACGATTTGGACGCTTGCTCATGGCTATCCGCGATGATGAGAGTCGTGTTCGTTTTACGGGCTACAATCCTACCGGATTTAAGGTGCTGGTTTTCATTGTCTCTGGAGCATTAGCAGGTATCTCTGGTGCCCTCTATACGGTTCAGTCCGGTATTATTACTCCGAATGCAATGGAGGTTGCTTTTTCCATTGAGATGGTGATTTGGGTCGCTGTCGGTGGTCGGGCAACCATCGTGGGAGCCATTCTGGGAACGTTGATTGTCCGCTGGGGACGCACGCTGTTAAGTGAACAATTTCCTGAGATTTGGCTGTTCTTCCTGGGTGCCCTGTATTTGATTGTGGTCACCATTTTGCCGAGTGGAATTGTGGGGTGGTTGCGTCATCAGGCCGCGGATCAATTCCGTACTATTTTTGGGCGATCGCAGCCTGTTGCAACGTATCCCAGCCTCGAATTTGACCCAGAGGTAAAACGAGAGCAAGAAACACTAGGATCATCAGTAACGAAGGATAGGTAACCGTGGCATCCAATATTTTGGAAATTGATCATCTGACTGTTAGCTTCGACGGATTTAAAGCCCTTAATGATTTGAGCTTTCAGATGAGGGAAGGTGAATTGAGGGTCATTATTGGGCCAAATGGGGCTGGTAAAACGACCTTTTTGGATGTCATCACCGGGAAGGTACAGCCAACGGAAGGGCAAGCCTGGTTCAAGGGCAAAAACTTGAGTAAGCGGTCAGAAGATGCGATCGCTCGGTTAGGTATCGGTCGAAAGTTTCAGACTCCTCGGGTATACCTGAATTTAACTCCGCGGGAAAACCTTGAGCTATCCTGCAACCGCATCAAAAATGTTTGGACAACGCTGTTTAAACCGACGCCATCAGCAGAGCGGCGAACCGTTAGCGGATTACTGGAAACAATTGGTCTCACATCAAAATCTGACGTACCATCCGCATTGTTATCCCACGGCGAAAAGCAATGGTTAGAAATTGGGATGTTGGTGGCGCAATCGCCCGACTTACTTCTAGTCGATGAGCCTGTGGCGGGCATGACCGATGAGGAAACAGAGCGCACCGGAGAACTGTTGATTGCCTTGGCCGAAAGCCATTCCGTTATCGTGATTGAACATGATATGGAATTTGTTCGACAGATTGCCCGTCAAGTGACTGTGCTCCATGAGGGTAGTGTGCTTTGCGAAGGCACGATGGATCAGGTGCAAAATGATCCGCGCGTCATCGAAGTTTACTTGGGACAGGCTCCATCAATTACCGCAGAACAAATGACGATCCTGCGCATTGCGGCGGCAATGGCGTGGGCCGATAACAATTTTGCATCCATCCAGCAGGATGTGATTTTGTCGCGATTGAGCCGTCATTTTTCGCCCGATCCTGACCATCAAGATGACCTGAAACAAGAACTACGGGATTATGTGGCGAAGGAACTACCCTTAGAAGAGTTGGTTCCACAATTGAAAACGTCTGAGGATAAGGAACTCGCTCTAAAACTCAGCTACGAGATTATCTCCTCCAATCAAATAAATCAGCAGGAAGCAGCTTTATACCAGCAGCTTATCCAGATGATTGGATTGCCGTTTGATGTCGTTCACCGTCTTGAAACTGAGGTTAGAGCCAGCATGAACTAAGTAGGATCCATTCGTTCGAAATTTGAACGTTAGATTCTGAAATCCTCTAACTTTCGTTGAGTAATCACTATCTTTTTCACCATGACTCACTCTGCTAACCAAATAAGCGCCACGCTCAATCCACCGACTGCGCAAAATGTCCTCAATATCACTGGCTTAAACGTGTATTACGGGGAAAGTCATATTTTGAGAGACGTCGATTTGAGTGTACCTAGTGGAAAAATGGTGTGCTTGATCGGGCGGAATGGAGTTGGAAAAACCACCTTGTTGAAAACAATTATGGGATTGCTTCAAGCGCGCAGAGGCATTCTCGAATATGACGGGAAACCCATCAATCACAAGACAACCGACCAACGTGCTCGCATGGGAATTGGCTATGTTCCTCAGGGACGCGAAATTATTCCTCGCATTACTGTCAAAGACAACCTTTTGTTGGGGCGTGAAGCAAGCCCTGATAAGGCGCGATCGCCCATTATCCCAGAGGAAATCTTTGAATTGTTTCCAGTCCTCAAGACGATGCTGACCCGCATGGGGGGTGACTTAAGTGGAGGACAGCAACAGCAATTGGCGATCGCCCGCGCCTTGATGGGCAAGCCACGTCTTCTCTTGTTGGACGAACCAACTGAAGGAATTCAGCCCTCTATCATTCTCGACATTGAAGCTGCGGTACAGCGCATCATCAAAACCACAGGTATCTCCGTGCTGCTGGTTGAACAGCACCTCCATTTTGTCCGTCAGGCCGATTTCTATTACGCCATGCAAAAGGGAGGTATTGTCGCATCGGGGAATACTAGCGAACTCAGCAATGCCATTATTCAACAATTCCTTGCGGTTTGAGGCTTGGTGATAGAAAGGCTTCTAAGCTCAAACCTCGTCTAGGCAGAAAAAACGACAGTTCCCAACCTAGACGAGGTTTCGTTACTCAGAGATACGGACTCCAACAACCGTTGTGTTGATTTTATACAGCTGACCTTCTAACACGATCTGAGTTCCAATCTTGACGCTGTTTTGACCAAACACAACACTGTCATCGTTAACCTGAGCATCATCTGTCAATGTGATTAAGATATCTGTTGTGAAGTTGAGTTCTGGCCTCGGATCATCGAGAGCAAGGAGAGTCCCATCAGGTTGAGGTGTGGCAACCGTACGCGGTAATTCTTGAACATCTTTGATAGTCACCGTGCCAAACGAGATATTCCGGACAAGAATTTCAGTTTCGCCTTCATCTTTCATCGACTGAATGAGAACCTGGGGTTCAGACACGGTTAGTCCACGAACCATGACATCAACTTCGACGGGCTTAACGGTTGCTCCCACTTGGGCAACAGACCCTGTATTACCAGGAACCAAGAAAATGCCGATAATGACAAGAAGTGCCAGTAATGTTGCCCCAATGTCAATGATGCTGAACTTGCCAAACAATCGGCCATGTGAATCCAGAATAGCCATAGCAGTTAATCACGTACGCTCACTGTGATGAGTTGTCATTGAGCTTAACCCAAACGATCCAGAGGCCAACGCGCCCCTCGTGTCCTGGTTTCTAACTCAGACTCCGATATCAATATCTTCGATATCAATATTAAGGTATTAGAGTAGCACGGTCATAGTACTCCCATCGCGACACCAATTCACTAAAATATCCTATATGGCATTGTCTTCAGTCCATTCATTAGCAGAGTTGCAGAGCAATCACACACCAACCGTAGAGACGAATGGTTAAATAGCTCGCATGCATGGCTATGCTGACGTCCCTGCAGCAACCGTTCCTGATGACGATAAGCCACTTAAATGACCTACTCGGAGGAGGTCAGGGTCACGGAAATAATGGTTTTCTAAGGTTTAGGGCAATTTTATAGTGGGAGATTGCTATCAGTCTGCGTACAACAAGGAGGTATTTGTATGATGGTTGTGCTTTCGAATGCAACTTATGTGCAACTAGCGGCGATCGCCGAAGAATATCACATCCCGCTTGCCACACCAATTGTTAGCTCGTGTGGAAGTTTTGTACATTTAGAAGATGTATCTCAGACTATTCGTTATTTGAAGCCATTTGCACCTCGTGTAGCCGCGATTCGTGATTTAGGAGTTACGCAAAAATAACTTGAACAGTTATGGTTGTTGCGAAGGCCGTATTTGGTAATTCCATTCCCCATGAAAAGAGTCATGTTCAATCAGGATAGAATCAAACTGCTCATCACTCACTTGAATCCCTGTAGGAT
>JBCCWF010000089.1:0-17131 GCA_039194035.1 Cyanobacteria bacterium P01_E01_bin.6
GTCAGGGTATAGTTGATTTGACTGACCAGAAGATATTGACAATAGTCCAGGCGGCTTACAGAGTCGTTCATTGATTGACTCTAGCGAATGATTCCCTGTTTGTGGCTCTACTGCTCCTCTCGCTCTGCGTAAGTCCTAAAAGTGCTTCGGCTTCTTTATTTCGACTCATCACATTGAACAGTGCCGCCAGATTATTGAGGACAATCACGGTATCCATATGATTGGAGCCAAGGTGCTGCTCATACATCGTGAGTGCTTTTTGATAGAGCTGTTCAGCTTTCTCATATCGCCCCATATCCCGATAAAGCAACGCCAGATTATTGACGTTGGCAGCAATATTAGAAGGGTTCGTGTCAGGCTGTTGTTCATAAATGGTGAGAGCCTTTTGGTAAAGCGATTTAGCTTCCTCGTAGTGCCCGATATTCTGGTAAAGCAACGCTAAATGATTGAGACTGGCCGCATATTCATTGCAACCGTGACCCAAGTGCTTTTCGACTCGCTCGGTATATCGTTCAGCTGATTCAATTGCCTGTTCTTGGTCTCCTTCTCTGAGAAACAAAAGCCCAATGGAACGATAGAACTTATTCCAGTCAGAGGAGGGGACCAGCTCAGGTTCTTCTTCATAGCAACCTCTGAGAATGCCCCAAATGCCCAGATACGCCTCGATGTCCTGCGTTGTGCTGTTCTCTTGCAACGCCTCGTGCTTAGCCAAGAACACCGTAATGCTGTCACTGAGCCGTTTTCGCAATCGCTCAAGAACTGACATGACTCATACCCAGAACTTCCTCAAGAACGCTCGAACCTCTTCTGGCATCTGAAAGCGGACAAAGTCTCGCATCAAGCGATGGTAGGACACATAGTTTTCGGTGTCCTTGACTGTGTGCTTGATGAGGTTGTACTTGATCAGTCGATTAAAGGTGCGAGTGGTCAATTCGAGTGAATCCTCTTGGTCGTCTTCATGCCGAATTTGGGCATAGAGAAAATCGGTATCAATTTCGGTATGAGTGGTGTTGCTCGCAATCAAATACGCCGCTTCCTTTTCAGAAGGTCTGAGCTGTGTCCAACTCATGTCATAACACTCACTGATATTCTGCTGCTCATCACTCAAGGGAGAATCAAAAATCACATCCCCAATCACTGACCAATCGGTTCGCTTTTCACTCAGTCGCTTCGACACCGCTTCAAGGGAGGTGAGGCGATTTAGGGGTTCATCCAGATATCCGCCAATTAGCTCGATGCCAAGTGGTAGTTTGTCTGCAAAGATGACCAGCTCATCAGCAAAGGATTTTTCTCTAAGATAGCGACGCTCATCAATGTAGGCTCTCAGCAACTCAACCGCTGCGGCATCTGAAATCGGTTCAAGAGGAAAATCAGTCACCACATTGCCTAATGCGCTAATGCGTGTCGTGACCAAGACGTTGAAGCGTGGGTCATCTAACGGTGGAAGTACATCCATATCTAGAGCGATCACATTGTCATAGACAAAGAGACTCTTGCGTTGATTCCAATAGGGCCAGACGCGCTTTAGCTTGAGAACAAGCTGGGCTTCTGAGCAGCGTTCAGCCGGAGTCAGAGGTTCAATGGGACAGCCATTTTCTTTCGCACAGTCGATAATCCGATTGGCAATGGCAAGCTTTGTTCGTAATCGCTGTTTTTCTTTTTCTGCCTCTAAAGCAGCCTCATCGCCAGAAACTCTAATTGAGTTTGTGGGTTCATGCCCTGAGAACCAAAACACACCGCCTGTGTAGTGGCGCAAATAGCGACGGGCATATTGGCGACACAGTTCTGTTTTTCCTTCTCCGCCAATCGCTGTAATTGAGAGTAGTTGTCCTGCTTGAAGGTCTAGGAGATGCTCATGGAGTTCAGCCAGGGTATGATCTCGACCCACGTATTTCTTTGCGGTTGGCCAAGGCGCATAGCACGGTGGTGGTGCTGCCTCATCGTCTCGGATGTGCGCGAAAAAGGGCTGCGGTGTAGATGAGGGGGATTGAGCACTTTCTTTGTCTCCCTGTTTAGATTGGAGCTGTTTTGCTTGGGCCTTCACGTAAGCCTTGTATCGGGCTTCAATTTCGTCCGCACAATTTTGTTTATCCCAGGACGGCAAGTTGATGAGGTCAAAGCGAATCCCGTCGGAGGACTTGCCAAACTCTTCAATGGCTTTCCAATTTGAAACGGATACGAGATGTAGATGAGCTAATGCCTTTAGCGCCGGTAGGAAGGATCGACTTCTTCGGCTTTCGATTGGTAGATCCTTTGAGGGATAGCCCATAAAGGACTGGTGTTCTAGATAGCTGAGTAGACTTTTCCAGGTATCCACATGAACGGTAATGGATCGGTTGCCTGACGCCCATTGACACGCTTGAAATCCTGGAGGCAATTCCTCTCGGTTCCTTCCTCGAAGGGCAATCTGGATGAGAGCTTTAACGAGTGCTTTGGCCAGAGTGCGTGTTTTTTGCCCAAAGTCTTTGATGGTTGATAGGGAATCAGGAGCCTCTGACATCCGAGATGCACGAGTAATTCAGCAGAACAGGCTCATCATATCAGGCGCAAATTTGTAACGTTCTGTGAATCATGCACCGTCAATGGTCGGATGATCTCATCGCTATGGTCGCTCACCTACAATTTGAAACCGACCGTGTATCAATAATGGTCGGTTCATCTCGACCCCTTTTCGACCTTACGAGAATCAGCCTGTACACCGAACAGATGTCTTGCTGATTCACAATGACACCACACAATCTTCACGGGGAATCCACTCGATATCCTCTAACAGAACCACGGAGTTTCCAACCAAGGGACTGTCCAGCCATTCGATTGGCAATCCAAGCAGAAGGAATTCCACTCCGCTCCGGTGCGCTTCCCTACTTCATCACCCTTGAAATTGTGGGTGAGAACAGTCCACTAGGCCGTTCACTCATCCAGGAGTACACCGGACGAGAAGCAGATTTCGGCAGCTTCATTCCCGGCACCTCCGATGAGCAGGTGATTAAAGCGATGTATGATGCGGCCTCCTTTGGCTGGCTCCCTGAATTCCAGCAGTTTCTCAAAAAGCGAACTGGGCAATTCTTTCCTGCGGCACCCACCCTTGATTGTGCGGTGGCGTATCGAGAGCAGCAAAAACGATTTGATGCCATCCGGCGAGCCCTGCTCCAGGGACGAGCACGAGATGTGGGCGTCAGCCGTGACCTGTGGCGAGAGGATATCTGGCCGGTCGGTCGGCCTGAAACAGCGAAGGCCCACGAGATTATCGATCGACCGATCGCATCCGCCTCACCGATTTACGAACAAGAGCTGCTGTGGCCCTATGGCCATGAACTGGTTCCCATCGGCAGAGCCTTTTTCTATCAAGACCGAATGTCCCTGTTGCTCGATGGCAGACCCTACAACTACCTCGGCCATGAGTGTCGAGTGGGCAAGAAGAAAAATCTGCTCCTGGTGAAGATGTCGAGTCGAGTCAAAGCCCAGATTCGCTCACAGGTCGCATCCAAGCTTTACGACAAACTCGCAAGTTAACCCATTAAACGGAGGAAAAAGAGTATGCGGATTGATTTATCGCCGTGGTCACACCTGGTGTTCATGGCCCTTGGCTTTCTGTTGGCACTGTGGATCTTTGGGTAACGCACGATGAAACACACACGGAAAAATCAACAAAACCGAAATTATTGGCTCCTCTCATCTGCCCTTGCAGGTGCAACGACTCTGCTCTTAACAGGCTGTGGAACTCTGGTCTTAGAAGAACCTGACCCTCGACTCTTCTATGTGGCTGGAGAAGTTGATACCGAAGATCATCGAGAACTCGTTGAGCTATTGCTTTATCTGATTGAAGCAGAAGCCAGCAGCCAGGACATTCTGAGAGTCGATTTCTTGGAAGGAGAGGGGATTGTCAATGTCTTAAGTGCGCCACCAAAACAAGAAGCGATTTACGCCGTGATTGAAGGGATGGAGGCATCGGCCAATGAGGATACGGCTCTTTCTAGTAGCTTGTATTCTCTGAGCTATCTCACTGAACAAAATCCAGATCTTCCCATTCATGCCGTTCTCGTCACCGACGGCACCACTGATGAAACGGTGATCGCCTCCATGACTGGCGCATCGGAAAAGCTGAGTGCTCATGACAATCTCTCACTCATTGTCGTTGGCGTCAGTGCCCAAACCCGCACGGTCTTTAGCAACAGCTTTTCACCGATTCCATCCACGGTGACCTTTGCAGGCTCCATTGAAGAGTTAAATGCCAAATTTCAAAGCATTGGAGGACACTAATGGGACTCTATGAATTTGGCTTAGAGGTCTTGTCGTTTTTTGGTCTGGTGGATCAGCATCTCTATCACTCAAAGAACGCCAGAGGCTTTATCGAAAACGTCAAAGATGACAGGAATTTCATGCACTATCTAGAGCAGCGAAATCCACTGCTGTATCAGCATCTCCATCATGTGGTGCTTCCTATTGCTCCACGGATAAAGGTGAAGGAAGCAGAACTGAAGGTGAAAAAGGAGGCGTATTTAGAGGCGTCTGCATTCTTTGAAGAAGCCATGAGTCATCTCTATGCCCAGCAGCCGGAGATTGCCTATGACATCAATGGAGGATTGATTGCTGTTGAAACGCTGGCACGGAAAGGGCATCGCATTGAGGAAACGATGAGACGGCGAAAGCTCTTTGATGAAGCCGCGAAGCGAAAAAAGAAGCTGGTTGGTTTGATTTCAGCTGGATTGGGGGGATTGAACCTGATTTCGGTGATTAAGATTCTAGGCATTGATATTGAGCGATTCACCCTTGAGACCTTAGTCCTTGGCAGTATCGGACTATCCTTCAGTGCCAGCAGTATGATTGCCTTACATCTCGGGTTGGTTGATTTCATTTCCTCCACTCGGGATTTTCAAGTGGAGACGGGAAAGCCCATTTCCAAGAATCTCTTCCCATCCGGATGGAAGGATAAAGCCCTTTGGATTTCAGTTGGAGTCGTTGTCATTGATGCTCTTTTTTCATCCGTAGGATTAATCCAAGGATTGCCTCCGATGCACAAAGATGATGCCTTCTGGAAGCTGGCAATTCTTTGCGTGAGTGGGTTTGGCAGTGTCATCAATGTGCTGTTGGCCTGGGGCATTGCCTTAGACCGATTGAATTTTGACATCCAACTTAGAGCCGAAGGAGTCTGGCAGAAGGAAAACGTTATCGACCTTCAGCCGTTTATCCAGCAAGCAAATACGGGCAAAGAGCAGCTCACACTGCTTAGAGCGGATATCTCAAAGCTTGAGCGAGACATTCTGACGATAAAAGCAGAAGCTCATGTGGCCTATCGAGACTGGTATCGGGATGTGTGCATTATGCAAACGACCGATGAACGAGATCGACGGAATCTGCCCAAGCATTATCGAGAGACGCTTCCTCCCTATGACATCAAGTACAAGATGAATGGGCATCAGCCGAAGGAATTGCCAAGCGAAACCCAAAACATTGAGCATCATTCTGATGCATCCTAAACGATGCAGAGTTGCTCACAACCATTGATAACTCGGGTTTTTGAGGACCCTTCCTGTTATCAACAGCCGTGAGTAACTCTGCGCCGTGTTCTTCAAACAGACTGAGTTGCTCACAATCATTGAAAACCTGGGCTGTTGAGAGGCCCGTCCTGTTTTCAACAACCCTGACCAACTCATTCTGTTTGACGCCTTTCTGGATAGTCCCGTTGGGACTGCTATTTCATTGGATTGGGTTTTCTTGAGGCATACCAAGAGCTATCGAGAAGGTGAGTGATTCCGGATCGACCATCCATTTCTGCTGAGTCGTAATGACTGAAATCGTATTGACTGACAAAGACATTTAGTTAGAGGTTTATTCACACACGATGCACCCATAGGTGCGGGGGTAAACGTCAGCTTAAATAAGGATTTCATGATGTCGACACAGCGTCCCGCTCGACTTCTAAATATCTCTCAAATATCCCATTATTTTTGGTATTCACAATGCCGACACTCTACCCGACAAAAATCACGTTTAGACTTCCTTCAGGTGCTGCAAAAGCTCTGTATCAAGAAGCAGTTGCTAAGAAGGTGAGTTCTCATCAAGCAGCTAAAGATATGGTTCTAGAGCACATGAACACTTTGGAGATATTGGAGCTGTTGAGCAAGCTTCTGGAGTCCGTTGAAGAGGTTTCCTACGCTCAAACCCAGATTGAGCAACGGTTGAAGGCGATGGAGTGGGGGATGATTGAAACTCTGTCCATTGTGGTGGCGAAGCAAGAGAACATCCCAAAGAAGGACGCACGCGCCTGGATTCGGAACCAATTTAGACCTGGTGTGGATTAGATTTGGATGGTTTTTGGATGCAAGTAAGATGGCTCTTTGGCACGCAAATAGGACTAAAAACCGGAAAGCGACCAGGGAATGAATTAGACGTAGACATCCGATTGATTCAGTCTCAAGGCAAGGTTCCTATCGCTTTCCTTATCTCACCTCACGATTGTAGATTTGACTCATTTTGAATCAAATCTAGACCGAATTCAGTACGAAAAGAAGACTGAATGTTGACGGTTGATTGTATACAAATTGAACTCTTATTTGATATTGATTGGACACAGATTGTATGGTTTCTTCTATCTCTCTAGCAAAGGATAAAGGCTATTTAATCAAGAACTACTACAGTAATGACCATGAGGGGCTAGGGGAATGGTTAGGAGACGGAGCAAAAACGCTTGGACTTCAAGGGAAAGTTACCTCTCAAGAATTTGGTCATGTTTGGGATGGCTACTCGCCCAATGGTAAAGAGAAGCTGGTTCAAAATGCAGGTTCAAAGAGCCGTCAGGCCGGATGGGATATCACCTTTAGTCCGGCTAAAGATCTCTCCATTCTCTATGGCCTGGGGGACGAGAAAACCCAAGCTGAGATTAAGCAGGCTCAGCGAGCTGCGGTCGTCGATGCTGTTCAGTCGCTTGAGGAGAATGCAGCCTATACCCGGCAAGGGAAGTCGGGAGATCTGGAGGTGCAAACCGATGGACTGATCGCTGCTGCTTTTCAGCACACTACGAACAGAGAGAATCAGCCTCAACTCCATACTCATGTCATGGTCTTTAATGTGGCTCCTCGAACCGATGGTTCGACGGGAAGCATTGTCTCAAGACGGCTCTACAATGCGAACCTATCTGCTGGAAGTATTCATACGGCACGGATTGCAACGGAGATGCAGCGTTTAGGATATGAAGTTAGACCTACTCAGGATGGATTTGAAATTCAAGGTATCTCGAAAGAAGCAAGGGATGCCTTTAGTACTCGAAGTGCTCAGATCGCCGAGTATTTGAAAGAAAACAATCTGGATAATACGCCTCAGAATCGGGATAAAGCAGCTGAAATCACCCGAGCACCGAAACAGGCGATGGAATGGGAAACACTTCAGCACGAATGGTGGGAGACGGGAAAATCCTATGGCTTAACGCCTGAGTATCTTCAATCCTTGAAAGGAAGAGAACGAGAACGATCTACGAAGGAGATTGAGCAAGCTCAAAAGGAAGTCATCAGAGACACCTTGGCCTATTACTCGAAACAAATCGAATTTACTGAACGGGATGTTGAAGTTAAGATCGCCCAGCAATCTATTGGCAAGGGACTCACCTATGAAGAGATCAAAGCGGCCAAGGAGCAGGTCCTCTCATCCAAACATGCAATGGAGTTAGATACCGATGGAGAACGCGGACGGACGTTTGCTCCATCGCCTCAATCACGCTTCCAAGAGAACCGACAACTGAGTAATGACAAGGAACTCGCACAAGCCAACCAGCACA
Organism: Cyanobacteria bacterium P01_E01_bin.6; assembly: GCA_039194035.1. GTDB lineage: Bacteria > Cyanobacteriota > Cyanobacteriia > CAKZMO01 > CAKZMO01 > JBCCWF01. The sequence goes on from JBCCWF010000089.1 coordinate 7,772, forward strand.
TTGCAGATCGCTTTGCCAATGGTAATGCGAGGAGTGCTTTGGATGAACTGGATCGTCGAGGAAATCTGGCGATCAGCCAAGATGAAACACGTTTGCGTCAGCGGTTGATCGACGACTGGAGAAAAGCAGGTGGAATTGATGGCAATATCATCATTGCTCGTTCATCATCGGATGTCACTGAGTGGAATCAACTGGCTCAGCAGAATAGAAAAGAGAATGGTGAACTAGGAAAACGGCTAAAAATTGGAGATGGCTTCTTTCATGAAGGTGATCTAGTGAGGTTCCAGAAGACGGACCGGCAATGGGGCATGAAGAAAGGTGAGGTTGGCAAGATTACAAATATCACGTCTAGTACAGGGCGCGATGACCTGGTGACGGTCACCTTGAATAACAATCGAAAGGTTGCCTTTTCTCGAAAGGAGTATAAGGAGCTTCAACTGGCTTATGCAACAACGGTCAAGAACGCAAAGCAAGGAGATGCCGAGAATAATGCATATATATGGGCGAAAGGCGATTGGAGTCGTCATCAGGCTTACGATGCGGTAAGCGTTGCTCAGAAGGAAACAAGACTGTATGCTCATGAATCGGATGTTCAGTTGCGAGATGCTGCGATACAAATGCTCTCTGAGCGCATGAGTCAGGAGCAGGGGGAGATTGCCCGTAAGAGGTCAGAGCAAGAGCTGAAGCAGCAGGAGGAGATGGAGCGAAGTCGGTAGGCTGTGGAGTTTCAAGATCAGCGAAGCTGCGTCTCTTTCGCATCAATAATCTAGAGCCATAGTCCATCAGCGTTCGTAAATCGTTCAACCATGATTTAGACAATAGCCAAGGTGCCTGTAAATATATCCAATAACGAATTCGTAAGTATACAAAGTTGAGGTCAAGAATAATAAAAAAACTCTAGTGGATTCAGCCCTTATAAGAGACGCTTAAAGTTACGTTGAGTTGAGAGTTGCCTGGCTCACAATCTTTAATATTACTGTTTTCCAGACATCAGCATAATGAGAGAGCTTCGGCAACCTAATGCTATGTTCTTAGTATCTACCTATCATTTGCTGGAAAAATGACTAATCCTGCCTCAGACAACACAGGGAATCTATTGAACAACCCATTAGGAAAGATCTCAAAATTTCTGCTAAGCCTATCAGGACCAGAGCAAATAATTTGCGGCTTACCCATTGTCTGGATGGTAACAGTATTCACAAACTTAGATAAATTTCCAGAAGACAAGAGAGTTTTCATGAGTTTATCTTCTGGCGCAGGAGTAGCTTTGGCTTGGATTATTGTTCTGGGTCGTCAGCTGTATCTAGCACGATGCAATAATATAAAGCTTGAAAGTTTGAAAAAGCAATTAAGCAATCAGATAGAAATTCATAGAGAAGAGATTCTAACCGACTTAAAAAATCGTATTGATCAACTAACTGACCTCAAAACACAAGCAGGAAACCTCAAAACCAACTTACAAGCCGTTCAATCAGAAGGGCTTATTAGTGCCGAAGTTTATGACCTTCTAGGCAATAACATAAATAGCCTCTTAGAAGAGATAGAGGAATATCTCGAAAAGATTAACCCTAGAGCTTTGGAAATTAGAGATGCACCAAGTGTGGTCAAGCCAATTGAGCAAAATCAAAAATTAGTAGAAATGCTTGATGCAAAATATTTACATGAGACTCAACTTGAGAAAGAATAAAATTTACTAAAAACTAAGGCTACTTTCCCTTGTCTGCATTCAAGAAATACCTCTACTCTAGTCAATCAAAGTATTTTGAAATTTAGAAATTAGATACAGATAATAGTTTTTCGCTGTTTTGGGATCCTGACTTGCTTTGGTCATAAAGGCATCAATATAAAACTGCCTTGGACGGCCTAGTATTTGCTGAACGTGCTGATTGACAAGAGTGTCAACCCCCCAAGTGTGAAGTAAACTATATTTTCCAACAACCATAGAGTGCATTACCAACTCATCATAGAACTGTAAGTTTTCTGCTGGATTAGTAGGATTAAATAAGGGATTTCCCTGCTGTTGGATGGTTGAATAATAGGTGCCAACCAATTGAATATATTTGCCTACAGTCTCCGCATATTCAATTTGCTCATTAAACAGCAGCTTACGAATTTCAGCAATTTCTGACTTATACCTTTCAGCTGGCTGATTAAGTATTGAATTTATCAGCGTACTCATTTTCTCACGGATAAGTGTCCAGGACATCTCGTGGCTCCTCTTTAAACTGCACTATCAATGGTTGCGAGTTTTGGATAGAGTATCCGGATATCTCGCAGGAAAGTGCAGCTCCTTTTTAGAACCAGAGCTGAAAATATATTAGTACATATAAACTATAAGTACTGGAATACTAAATATTGTAACAATACCATTCTTCCTTGCTTAAGCTTCAATAGGCCATCAAGAAAAAGCTCATTGCTTGGAAAACCTCTTATGCTGTATATAAAATCTAAGAAATTTAATCGGATAATCAAATAAAAGGATAATAATAAGTCTTTGCATCACCGATTCATCCCCTAAATTGCCCAACCTCCAACGGATTGTCGGCACCCTCATCCTGTTTTGCATTGCTCTCCTTAAACGAGAATAATCCCTCTCCATCTCGATACTTCTTGATGAGAACTTTCCCTTTCTGAGTACCTGAAACGGCTGCTGCTTTTGCTTTGCCATATCCTTCTTTGAGCGCAACCTTACCCTTCTTGTAGCCCGTAGAGGGAGCTTTCACCACACCATCCATAGCAGCTGAGAAGGAAGCCTTGGTTGCTTCAACAATCCTTGCCTTCTCCGTCTTTATCCGATCCCGGACACCCGCAAAATGGCCCTCTTCTCTGCTGAGTTTCGCTCGGCTTATGAGTCCACCCTTCATCTCCACAGGGCCACGACCGGTCACTTCTCCTCGTAAGGTCACACCCTCATAACGCTGAAGTCGCTCATCTTTAACCGAATGAATGACTTTTCCATCTTTATCGGTCACCTTCAGTTCGCCATCTTTGACCCGATAGGTGTAGCGTTGCTTGTTGACATCGGCAAAGGGCTGAGTAGAGACCAAACTCCAGGCATGACGTTTTCCTGCTTCAATATCCGCCCGAATCTTGTCTCGCTGCCTCTCCAAATAGCCCGGCTTCTTGACCTTATGTTCGTTATAGTTCGGCATCATTTCGCCGAGCTTTTCAAGGGTGCTTGGCTCTTTGTGATAATGCGCGTGGTCTCGAATAAAGCGCTGCTCCGCTCCATTACCACCTTTGACATCGGGATACAGTTTGCTGGGGTCAACGGTCATGGTCTTCGTCTCCGTCATCTGGATAGCGGTCATCGAGTGTGGAGGATTGGTCGTCGGATTCCGTTTCAATGTCAAACCATTGATGCAACTCCTCTTCTGAAAAGGGCAATAGCTCCATACCGGGATAGCCTCGACCCACTCGGGCATAGGCTACATCCCCTTCGGCATCTTCAACCTGTCTGTCTTTCACCTCTTGCCAACTGTAAGTGTGCCAGTGGGGGCCACCTTCACTCCCGTAGAAAAAGCCTGTGAGTCCGTTCTCTGGGCCGGTGGTTGGAATCGAAGCACAGTTCAGCATCTCCTTTGTAACCAGACTTCTCGACTCAATGGCATAGCTCGGAGAGGATTTCTCATCGCCTTTGTTCACCCCGTCTCGAAAACCATCATCCTCATCTCGCTCCTTCTGCTGTCCGTAGGTCGTGCCGACTTGTTCAGACTGGCCAAAGAAATTCTCCGCCACTTCTTTGGCCGTGTGTCCATTCACGCCACCGACAATGGCGAGATGATTGGGCAATTCAACCACCTGTCGTGCAAAGTCCGTTTCAAGGGCAGCAACCAATCCCGAGTAGTTTTGCGTGGTCGCAACGACACACCCTCCTTTCGAGCGGGCTTTGGTCATAAAGCGAGCCAGGTTCTTGCCGACAAACCGAGAGGCTTCACCCAGCTCATCCATCCATACCCAGATGCGACGATCTCGCTTCTCTGGCAAGGCGAGGATAAAGTTGGTCATTACCTCAAACATCAAGGCATTAAAGGTCTTGATGGTGGCTCGGGCTTCCTCATCTGCTCCAAGCACCAGGGCTTTTCTGCCGTAATGCTCACGTTCAATCAGAGCTTTGAGACTCAGCTTTCGTTCAGCCGAATGCATCAACGCAGCGATCGGGCGGAATTTCTTCAGATAGGTATTGACCGTGAGCATATGGTCATTCGTCCCACTCTTGTCGTTTTTCCCTGTTAAGCCTTCTGCGATGATGGCGTTTCTGGGGTCGGTTTGTACCGCTGCGATCAGCAACTCAGGGCTTTGACAGATGTTGATCACATCCCGCAGTCCCCATGGTTCTCCCGATTGAATCAGGAACATGATCACGGCGACCACGATGCCTTGAGCCGCCTTTGTCCAAAATTCCTCAGCTCCTTTATGAACTGGAATGAGAATCTCAACAAAGGTTTGAGCTGTCGTTTCATCATAGATATCGGCACAAATATCCCAGGACACTCGGCGTTCATCCAATGGATTGAGGATGATCACCTCTCGACCTAGAGCGTTGAGATAAGGGATGAACTCAGGTTTACTGTCAAAGACAATAAATAACTCATTCTCTCGTCGAGCCACCGCTGCCATCATCATTTTGAGAAACTGAGTCTTGCCTCCACCGATGTTTCCCAGCAGTAGGAAGTGAACGGTTTCTCGATGAAAGGAAATCCAATCGGCTCCCCACAGAAGCTGTCCATCACCAACAGACCCTCGCTCTTGAGTGACCTGCTTTGTTGTCTTGAGAGCAGGGCCTCGAACATGGGAGTCAAAGGCGTACTCTGGAAACAGCAGCCGAGACACCATGATCATCGTAAGGCCACCCGCAGCCGTGCCAGAGAGGAGTCCGAGTTCTGGGCTGACAACGAATGAAATCGTATGCGTAACGACCCAAAAAACGACGATAATGGCGATGACCGAGCTCGAAACGATGAGCACACCTCGAATCATAATAGCTTGAATGCGTCGAGTCGCTGAGGCAATCATACTGACGGTTCCGGCAGCTGCAGCATAGCTGAGTAGGATACCCATAGCATTGCCCGGATTTGTCCAAGCTAAGGCATGAGATTCAATCACGGTCTCTGTAGTAATCTGTACCGTCTGTACCACAACAGGAACCGATAGAGCCGATGCAAGCAAACCCAGCAACATTCGTTGACTCATCATCCTCTAACCTTTTCAAAATAGTAGATACGTTCAACATGGCGCACTCGCTTCGTTGGGTATTTCCATCCCATGACGTAGAGTAAAATTGCCAAGGCAACCGCCAGCACTATCGCAAGCGGCTTCCAAAGGAAGGGGCTCAGTAAGTAGAAGAAAAAGAGAGCCGAGAAGAGGGGAAGCACCTGTCCAAGAACTGCAAAAGCAATCCATCGGCTGAGGATTTCAGCTCCCAAAAGAGCGGTGATGGTTCGGGTGTATCGGATCTCTTCAACGGCACCTAATAAAAACCAGATATGCCAGAGAGCAGGGAGAATCGAGAGCAAATCCGTGAGCCATTTCGTTGAACCCGGCGACTGGAGATTCATGCCCCCATCCAGCCAGTTGCAGATGGCATCATCCCAGCTCATTCCAGAGAGCATGGCCGAAGTGACGGCTCTTAGAGCCAAAAAACACAACGGAAATAGGAGCACCAACACAACATATTGCTGTGCGGCTTTTGTCCGCTCACTCATGGTTGACCTCACACACCTCTGGCAATCGGCTACAACTGCCAGAGAGAATCGCACCTAAGAAGGGTCGACCGAAGATGGTGCCGACCAATAGAGCAAGAAGGACGGCCCATGCCAATTCTTTTCTGGAAAGTCCTTTTTTCGAAAAGGCACGAGGGGTTGTGGTGTTGAGTTTGCTCTCTAAATCTTGAGCAACAGCAATAAAGCTCTCAGTCAGCACTGTCAGCTGCCCGAGTTGAATCGAGATGGTTTTCCGTTCAGCCGCCAGCTCTACTGGAACCGTTTCTATGAGGTCGTAAAAGTTATCCAGCGCTTCCATCACTGGATATAGGGGATCCGTTTTCTGCATCCCCGTTAAGGCCATCATCTCCAGAATTCGCTTTGACCGCCCGTTTCTTTCGTCCTCGTTTGGCAGTGGTTCGTTCGGGTTGAGGTGGTTCATGGGTCTTAAAAACCTCCAAGGCATCCAATTGAGCAAATAGGGTATTCAAGGCTCTAAAGATTCGGCTTCTTCCGCCAATGCTGAGTCCACTGGTTGGCTCAAGGGCTTCACCGAAGGTGAGGGCATGCGCCTTCATAAAGTCAATATCAGCCGGGCCAAGGCGAGGGAAGGTGATGACGGGAACTTGATAGGTATCGACGGCTTCTTTGATGGCAGGCCAAGTGTTCGGATCGGAGTAGTCGTAGGTGAGGCGGTCGGTAAAATGTTCATTTCGAATCAGGATATGGGGAATGCCCTGAAACTCCTGAAGGGATTCAATGAACAAATTAACGGAATCCCGCTCTCCTGAGGTGACAAACCAGAAGTAGAGCTGGACGCCTTCACTCAATGCCAGGTCTGCGCTTCCAAGGGAGAGCCATTTAGCAATGGGGCGATGGGATTGAGCTGGGGTGTTCATTACGATGTCCACGCCTCTCAACGCCACATCCAAAAGCTGGTCAGCCTGGTCGATTTGATCTACATCCTCAACAAAGTAGGGGCGGATGACTTCGCGTTTTCCATCAAAGGCGTTGCCGACATCGCCATTGGAACGATCCGTTTCACAGATGACAAATTCATCGCCTCGTTTACGTAGCTGTTCAGCGATAGCAAGGGCAATCAAGCTTTTTCCGACGCCACCTTTTTCTCCAGTAATGCCGTGAATCTTTGACATCAAAACTTACCTCTTTGGAATGGGAAGGGCGACGACACTAGACGGATGGTTGGCTGTTGGAGATTCGGTGATTCGACCACCACACCTGTAAAAGTAGGTTTTTAGGGTTTCGACGGTCATTTTTTCAGGGCGATCATCCCCGCTCATAATGAGTTCTAAGACTTGCTCGAAGCTGGCTCCACTTCGAAGTGTCATCTCGATAATTCGCAAGTTTTCTCGAACATAGACCGTGCCGATCGCCTTTGGTGTCGGCTGATAACGCTTTAAGTTTTCTGCTCCGGTTGGCATGGTTCAATCCTTTACCGATGGATGTGTCTCAAGCATGACAGTGAGATCAATGCGTGTCTTTGTGGCGGATAGGATTTGGAATGGATGGAGTTGTGATTTGAACTCAGGCAGATAAAGGACATTTTTTCTTGTGTCCCTTATCAATCATGATTGTTCAGCTTGACATCTGTAACACGCTGCTATCATCTAGCCATAAAGGGACATCTTGATAGGCAAGACGTAATTATCTCAAGCTACAGTCTGATATAGAGCCTGATGGCTAGAACAAGTACTCTAATCAGTAGAATCGGACGTTCACAGATATGAAGTTATATATGACTTTCAGGATGTGCAATAGTTTTGCAATATTGGAAGCAATGACCTAATTTAGCCAGATCACTATCCAGTTCAAAAGGCAAATGGTTTAAGGAATAAGCAGAATGGATACTAACTTCATCATTACTTTGGATACTGACCTCAAAGCTGCACTTGAAGCAGCTGCAACAACAGCTGGCACATCAGCAGAAGATATCGTGCATAAGGCGATAGAGGATTATCTATTCAGTTGCCAGTTCCGCACGTTGCGAGAACATCTCATGGAAAAACTCAAAACTGACTATACCGATGATGAGATTTTCGAGTTGGTTTCGTGAGAATCGTGATAGATACGAATGTTCTTATTGCGTCCTTCATCGCTAAAGGCGCTTGTCACACCCTGGTCGAGTACTGTCTTAAAACCCATATCTGCTTGACATCTAGCGGTATCTTGAACGAATTAGACGATAAACTGATTCATCGATTTAAGTGTTCTCAAGAGGATGCTGCTCAAGTGAATAGCCTCTTATGCAGCAAGGTGAACATTGTTGTGCCATCTGTTTTAGATGTGCAAATTTGCCGTGATCCAGATGACGATCTTGTTTTAGCGACCGCCTTTGCAGGTGATGCCGATTGCATTATCACAGGCGACAAAGATCTCTTAATTCTTCAGCAGGTTAGAGGTGTGGATATTATGAAACCTGCTGACTTCCTGGATTATGAAAATACGTTTACAGGTTGAACACCCTTTATATCAGTTACAAATACGTTTCCCTGGCAAGCATCTGGAAGAAGGGTATTTTCAGTGCTTGATTACTATGCAATAGAGCTTGGGTGGAGCAGCGCGGAAAACGACTGTGGCCCTTGACTCCTATAAGCGCTTCGCTATGCTCTTAGGCGAAAGGGACAGCGGGAGATTTGAGTGGCTCTAAATGATGGATATTGAGTGAGGGAGATTCAATTACAGCTTCCAGGGATTGGGAGTTCAGAATTAGAATCAGCATTACCGAACAGACACAAAGATTCGGTCTATCAACAAGGACAGGTCAAAGGATTTCGAGCAAAGGACTTGCCTTATGAAGAACATCCCCGGAGTCAAGTGCTGGACTATGGCGCACGCAATCGAACGACGGTTGAGCTGATGGCGGTGTTGATTGGCTCTGGCAGTGGGTCGAAATCTGCAACGGAGATTGCTCAAACGCTTTTGGCACATCTAGAAACGACGACAGCCGAGGGGGCACTGAGAGCACTCAGAGATATTTCAGCCGAAGAACTTCAGCAAGTGGAGGGGGTTGGGCCATCAAAAGCAGCAGCGATTCTAGCTGCCGTGGAGTTGGGTAAACGAGTCTATGCACCAGGGCCAATGAAAGGAACGATTGTTGATGATCCGGCGATCGCTGCCGCTGCGTTCACGAAGGATTTGATGTGGGAGCCGAAAGAGAAGTTTGGGGTGTTGCATCTCAATATCAAGCACCGCATTATTGGCCGAAGCATCATTTCAGTAGGCAGTGCAACCGAAACGATTGCTCAGCCTCGAGATGTGTTTCGTACCGCAATTCAGAGAGGGGCTGCGCGTGTCATTGTCGCGCATAATCATCCATCCATGTGCATCGATCCCAGTTCGGATGATTTGGCGCTGACTCAGCAGCTAATCGCTAGCGGGAAGATGCTTGGCATTCCAGTGCTAGACCATCTCATTTTGGGTGGCGGGAGCTTTAGGAGTTTGAGGCAGACAACAATGATTTGGAGTAGTTCTGATATGTAAGTGAAACTTAGGTGAAACTAGACCTCTTGCATAATTGGTTGCACGATATGGTATTGACCCTGATATACCCTCCTATCACAACCATATCTAATGAACTACGAAGCAGCCCAAACCCTTAATAGAAAAAACTTTAAGCGATTCACAGGTGTTCATCAAC
>JBCCWF010000090.1:0-17114 GCA_039194035.1 Cyanobacteria bacterium P01_E01_bin.6
CACTGATAAGTACCTGGACGAAATTAAAACCAAAACCCCAAATCCTGTGCCGCCGCGGCACAGGATTTGGAAGGTTACGTTTACTTATGTCTAGCTACTTAACAGCCATACCAGTAGAGAAGAAGTGCTCACCGATGCAGATTACTTCTCACGAATGAATTCATAGAGTTTCATATATTCATCTCCTGGAAGATTCCATGAGTAGTCATACTCCATGCCTTGTAACGCTAGCTGTTTGAATAACTCGGGACGTTCATACCACAGGTCAAATGCTCGTCCAAGGGCAGACTCCAGGGCATAGTTGTCTTTGTCGTAGAAGACAAAGCCATTGCGCTTCTCTGGAGGATAGTTCTCGTCGTAATCCCAATCGAAGACAGTATCCACCAAACCACCAACCCCCCGAACCACTGGAACGGTTCCGTACTTCAACCCAATCATTTGAGTCAAGCCGCACGGCTCAAAGTTGCTTGGCACCACAATCATGTCAGCTCCGGCATAGATGAGGTGAGAAAGCTCTTCATTAAACCCAAGCTCTAGGTGACAATCTGGACTCTTATCAAGGTGGTGTTTCTCATGCCAAAACTGATCATTGATAGCTTTTCCAGTGGCAGATCCTAGCAGGACAAATTGAGCACCACGGCTCAAAGAGTAGTAAATCGAGTGATGTACCAGATGAACACCCTTTTGGTCATCTAGCCGTCCAATAAAGGCCACCAAGGGCTTCTCTGGAGCCTGTTGGAGACCGAGGCGATCGTGCAGAGCTTTCTTGTTCTGGACTTTATCTTGAAAATTGTCCACGGAATAGTTAGCAGGAATTTGAGGATCAACTTCAGGGTTCCAAAAGTTGTAGTCAATTCCGTTGAGAACACCTTGAAATTTGTGTTGATTCACGTGCAGTGTGTGTCCTAAACCATAGCCTTCTCCACCATGATGGGCTTCCCACGCATGATTGGGAGATACAGTCGTCACTGCATTGGAATAGGTGATTCCGGCTTTCATGAAGTTGAGGGCAAAGGGGTTGAAGTTATCGCGGATGCGATCGTACTGAAAATAATATTCTTCACGATTTAGCCCTGTCGCCCAAAGCTGATTAACACCACCAATCCCCTGATGCTTAAAGTTGTGAATAGTGTAGCAAATCCGCTCATGACCCATGCCATGGTATTTATAAATTTCATAGAGCATGACAGGGAGTAAACCCGTTTGCCAGTCATGGCAGTGGATAATGTCCGGGTGCTTATTACTCTGCTGCAAGAACTCTAGGGCTGCTTTGCAGAAGAAAGTAAACCGCATGTTGTCATCGTTGAACCCGTAATAGCGTCCTCGATGAAAAAAGTTGTCCTCGGAATGAGGCTCAATAAAAAAGCACAGCCTTCCATGAACCCAACCACAATAGACGGAACAATGAATCGTCCCGCCGTACCAGGGCACAGACAGGTTTGAGTAAGCGTCGTGCAGGCCCCAAATATGGTCATACCGCATACAGTCATACATGGGCAGAATGAGTTCGACGGTATTTCCTCGAATCTCCAACTCTCGACTCAGCCCATACACAACATCGCCTAAGCCTCCAGCTTTAATCACAGGAGCGCATTCTGAGGCAATTTGCACGATGTACATTGCTTATCCTCGTTTCATAAAACTTCATGTGTATGCTTTCACTGATTATCGGAAAGTGTCCGTTTTTGCAAGCGCAACGCTGACGCTAATGACGCATCCTAGACTACATCGGCACGTATAAGTAACTCGGCGTTATTAAACTGAAAAACCAAAAAACTGGGGAGCACCCCTCTGGAGCGCTCCCCAGTTTTTTAAAGTGAGTTTATTGATGCCTATCGACTTATTGTTTGCATAACAATTCATATTCTCTCAACTCTGTGAAGTGAAACGGCTAGATCGTTTCGTCAAAATTCTCATGACTTCGCCAGGAGTTGACGATGGTAATGGACGCGACCATTCAGATACCTCAGCAAACCCCAAACGATGCTGGGTTGCCACGTAATTATTCACAACGTCCAATGAGCCAAATGCGACGATTCGAAGAATGGACGCATCATCTGTTGTCGACAGGGATAGTGATGGGTATTCAGTAGACATAAAAACCTCTGACATGCAAGCGATAAAAAGCAGGCAAAAAGTAAGTACAGATGACCTGCTGCACCAATATTTGCACGCTTACCGGACAAAAGTCAATTATTTTCCTTACCTTCTGAAATGTCAGTAAAGTTTGCTTGTCTGGCAACCAACTCCAGAAATTTGCCGGTTTTCCGGTCGGGGTCATAAACACCGTTTTCCCATTCGCTTACTGTTTGCCGGCGGACTCCCAATTCTTTTGCAAACTGAGCCTGTGTCATTTTCATGTGCTTACGTAGGGCTTTGATGGCATCTTGGTGCCAAACAATTGCACCATCTTCGCGTTGAATATCGTATCGCGCCTGAAATTTGCAAAACTGAACCGTTTGCTTCAGCAAATCCACCGACTGAACTTTGTAGCCCGCGCCAATCCATGCTCCTGCTTGGAGGGCACTGTTGCCGTCTCGATTGCTCCACCAATTTTTTCGATCGCGCGCAGACGGGGGCAGGGAACTACCAATCATCCCTTCAATCTCACCAAAGGAAAGAAGGATCTGTTCGTCGCTCCTCTGTCTCAAATAATCAAATAGGGAATGGTACTTGCTGCCAGGTTTCATGGACGCATCCGTAAGAATTTACACAAACGTCTCGCCGTCTGAAATGCATCACCGTGATGCTGAAAAGATTCCAAAATTGTACTCGAATGCGCTATTGTCACTATGATTCAAGCGTAGGCTCAACACTTATGCCAGGTGAACTCGATCTTGCCACCCTCCTATCGTCCATGACACCCATGTTGAGGAATGGAGAATTTGTGTTTTGTACCGTGCCTCCTGCTCAGGTTATGCAGCTCCAACTTGATCCCATTTGTCAATTTCTTGAAGACGAGGGCGTGACATTGATTGTGAGTCGAGAAGACGCTGATCGATGCGGTCTCCCTTACGACTATGTGGCTCGAATGGTAACGCTTTCGGTACATTCTAGTCTGAGCGCTGTTGGGTTCCTAGCGGCGATCGCCACTCATTTAGCCAACGCGGGCATCAGTGTCAATCCAGTCTCCGCCTACTATCATGACCATCTGTTTATCCCGAGCGATCGCGCTGAGGACACAATGGCCATTTTGAATCGTTTATCCAGCCCCGTATCTGATGTTTGATTGCCCGTATCTGATGTTTGATGTTTGAACATCGTTCCTCATCTCCGCCGAATTCCCCAATGTTCAGCATTCACTCTGCAACAGCTCAAGACGAACCGTTTCTCTGGGACATGCTAGCGGTCGCAGCCCATATGGACGAAGCCGGAGAGCGGCCAGACTCAGCCAAGACAAACCCGTTCCTATCCCGTTACGTTTCTCATTGGGGGAAGTCAGGAGATGTGGGATGCATTGCATGTCTATTGGAATACCCACATCGCCAAATTGCAGCGGCATGGTGTCGATTACTTCCGCCCATGGACAATCAATTAGGATACGTGAGTGCTGATATTCCTGAACTGGCGATCGCCACCATTCCAGAATTTCAAGGTCAGGGGGCAGGCTCGGCGGTTCTTCATGCTCTGATTGACGCTGCAAGAGATCGTTATTCAGGGCTATCGCTGAATGTGCGAATTGGGAATCCGGCTCTCAGGCTCTATGAACGATTTGGATTTCGGATCATTCCAGATAGCAACGTCATCAACCGAGTGGGCGGGCAATCGGTGACGATGGCCTTGATATTCCACGATACAAATTGAGGGAGGGAGACATCATGGTTCACATTGCGATCGCCGTCACGGATGCCGATATTCAACGGTGTTTTCCTGTGATGAATCAGCTCCGACCTCATCTTGTTGAAGCGGAGTTTGTCGAGCGCATTCGACGACAGGAGCAACAGCATTATCACCTGGTACGACTGGAAGAGAATGATGAGGTCAAAGCGGTCAGTGGTTTTCGACTCGGAGAAAACCTAGCGTGGGGCCAATTTCTTTATGTGGATGACCTGGTCACCCACGAGGGCGATCGCGCAAAGGGGTATGGTCAAGCCCTGTTTAAATGGCTGATTGACCATGCCAACGCCAATAATTGCCACCAACTGCATTTAGATTCTGGCGTTCATCGATTTGGTGCCCACCGTTTCTATATGAAGCGAGGACTGGTGATTCAGAGCCATCATTTTGGCCTCACCCTATCCCTCCCTTAGAAGCAAGGCCATACAATGAATGTGCACATGACTTGGCAAACGTCTCAAAATTGCACCAAGAAATGAACGTTTGGGGCGCGCGTTCCTCTGTAAACGTTGCTAAGTCGTGACATGCACTCTTCTCAGTGAGCAAGCTACCCTCATGGATTTGGTCTTGTGCCACATGACCGCTGACTTTGACACCTTAGGCGCGGCTGTTGGGGTCACCCGGCTTTTGCCAGGGGCACGTATTGTGCTCACCGGAGGCTGTCATCCAACCGTGCGAGATTTTTTGGCCCTCCATCGCGACGAATATTCCCTGATTGAGCGCCGATCGGTCAATCCTGAAACGATCCGCACGATTACCGTTGTGGATACCCAGTGGAGCGATCGCCTGGGCACAGCGGCTGAGTGGCTCACCCTGCCTAATGTTGAGATTACAATTTACGATCACCACTCGAGAGAACTCATTGATCAACAGCCATCCGAACAGAGTTCCCGCGCTGACACCCTAATCCCTGCCCAGCATCGTTATATAGACACTGTTGGGTCAGCGTCCACGCTGGTTGCTGAACAGCTACAACGGCAATCCATCCTGCCAAATCCGATTGAGGCTACGGTCATGGCATTGGGTGTGCATGTAGACACAGGGTCGCTCACCTTTGATCACACCACGGTGCGTGATGCAGCAGCGCTAACCTGGCTGATGGAGCAAGGAGCGAATCCACGGGTCATTTCTGAATATGTCGAGCCAGGATTGTCGCCTCAGCTTCAGGACATTCTGCCCGTTGCCATCCATGAACTGCAATCCAAAACAATCAATGGCATTACCGTGTCATGGGTGTTGCTCTCGGTGGAGAGCTATATTGCTGGTTTATCAAGCCTCACCTCCCAGGTCATGAGCCTCACGGAAAGCGATATCTTACTGCTAGCTGCACGCTACCCAGCTACGGATGGAGATGAGCGGCTGACTATCATCGGGCGATCGCGCGGCGGTGCATTTGGGAAAGCCCATTTAGACGCCGTCAATCTGGGTACTGTCCTTCAGAAATTTGGAGGCGGAGGCCATGCGAAAGCAGCTGCCTTGGCGTTACGAGGACAATCCTCCGACGTCGTTTTCAACGATGTGATTCAGCAGGTGAGTGCTCAAATTCCCCCCCCTCCCACCGCACGCGACCTCATGTCTTCACCTGTGCGAACGGTGCGACCCGATGTCACCATTGCGGAAGCGCACCGTATTCTTCTTCGCTACGGCCATTCCGGGCTGTCAATCGTGAATGCGGAGGATCATCTCGTGGGCATTATTTCTCGCCGCGATCTCGATATTGCCCTCCATCACAATTTCAGCCACGCTCCGGTGAAGGGATTTATGTCAACCAACCTGAAAACCATCACTCCCGATACGTCGTTACCGGACATTGAAGCGTTGATGGTGACCTACGACATTGGACGCCTTCCTGTACTGAACAACGATAAGCTGGTTGGCATTGTCACGCGCACAGATGTGTTGCGGCAACTGCATCAGGAACATCGACAATCCAGTGTTCGCAGAGAAACGGGCGATCGCCCCCTCCCTGGCGAATCGATGGCTGACAGTCCCTCCCCTCCCTCAATGGAAGCGTTGATGCGCGATCGCCTCAGTCCAGCCTTGTGGACGCTATTGTCGGAGGTAGCAGCGGCAGCAGAGGAAAGGGGCTGGCATCTCTATCTGGTGGGCGGTGCCGTGCGTGACATGTTGCTGGCAACCTCATCCGACGATGTCTTCATCGATGACATTGATTTGGTTGTGGATGGATTCCATTGTGCCGCTGATGATGCCGCTGGCGTGGAACTCGCTCAAACCCTCCAAACCCGCTATCCCAACGTCAAACTTCAGGTTCATGGTCGTTTTCAGACCGCCGCCTTGCTCTGGCACAATGATGCGACCTTCGACTCACTGTGGCTCGACATCGCCACAGCTCGCACCGAGTTCTATCCCTATCCCGCCGCAAACCCAGAAGTAGAAGCCAGTTCCATTCGGCAAGACCTCTACCGACGCGACTTCACTATCAATGCCTTGGCCATTCAGCTCACTCGACCGCAGCCTGGAGAATTGCTCGATTTCTTTGGCGGGATGCTTGACCTCCAGAGCAAGCACATTCGAGTCCTGCATGCCAATAGCTTTATCGAAGACCCCACCCGCATCTTTCGCGCCGTGCGCTTTGCCGTACGTCTAGGGTTCACGCTCGATCCACAAACAGAAGGCTACATTCACCACGCGATCGCCAGCGGCATTTATTACCGTGTGCAAGCAGAAATGGATATCGTCCCAGCACTCCAAACACGCCTCAAGCGGGAGCTGCAATATATTTTGGAAGCGCCCTATTGGCATGCCGCCATTCAGTTACTGGATCAGTTGGGTGCTCTCCAGTGCCTCCACCCCACCCTCAGCCTCACGGATAGGCTATGGAAACAGCTAAATTTGGCGGCTCGATGTCTGAAGCGGTTTGATGTCGATGACCGTCTTGACCATTGGGTCGTTTTGCTAGAGGTCATCATCGCGGCATTGGAAGCAGGCGATCGCCATGCTGTGGCCAGTCATTTACAGCTTGCAGAAGCCAGTATTCAGCGCCTCAGCACCCTGGATCAGCTAGAGTACGCACTTTTGAAAGAACTACCGACGTGCGATCGCCCCAGCAAGCGAGTTCAATTACTCCAGACCATCGACACCCCAACCCTCATTCTCATTGCCGTTCGAAGTGAGCGATCCATCCGCCAAATCATCTGGCACTATCTCACGTTCTGGTCGCAACTCAAGCCACCCCTCAATGGGCAACATCTGAAAGCCATGGGATACAAGCCAGGACCTCAATTTCGAGAGATGCTAGATGCCCTATTTGCTCAAGTGCTCGACGGCAAGGTGGGCGATCGCGCAGAAGCTGAGCGCTTTATCCGAGAAACCTTTCCATGCCAATCCAAGAACTAATGGCATACTTAGCAGGTTCAAGACACGACTTGGCAACGTTGACAGAGGAACCAGGGTTTGGAGCGCGTGTTGCGCGCCCCAAACCCTGGTTCTTCATTGCAATCTTGAGATGTTTGCAAAGCCATGTCTTGAATAAAGGGATCTGCAAATAGAAAAGATACCCAATAGAAGGGCGACGGGCTTAGCCCGCCGCCCTTCTATTGGTACTTTATTGTCTAGCAAGTCCCAAACCATTGGCATGTTTTAGGCAATCGAATCAAACGATCCGGAAACAAACTCGCTAATATGTTTAGATATTCTTAATGGTGAGCCATGCTGCACACCAGCGAGATTGACCACCTTCTGTCTTTTGTGTGACCTATGACGCTAACCGCCGGAGCCACGCTTCAACATGGACGGTACTTAATCCAGTCAATCTGGGCTAAAACCGAACAAGACATCACCTATAAGGCGCTTCATTCCTATCTTGGTCACACAGTTCTCATTAAAAGTCTGCCAGAACAGTATTGGTGTCACTTTGCCGAAGACAGCTCGCGGCATTATTTTAATCACAAGGTCGCGCTTTTTGCTCAAAGTCCAAATCAGAGCCTGGTGAATATTTTTGATGGATTTGAAGAACAGGGAGTGCCTTTCTTAGTTTTGCTGCCTCCGCACGGACAAACGCTGGCCACTTGGCTACATCAAAAGCAGCCGCTGTCGCTACAAGAAACGATCGCCCTCCTTCGTCCCTTGGTGGCGTCGCTGAATTCGCTGCATCAGATGGGGATTGTTCATGGCTACATCAATGAACAATCACTCTTCATCCACGATGACAGCCAAGACCTGATGCTAGGCGATATCGTCCTGAGCAGCTTTTTACCCGACGAGGCGATCGCCCAGATTGATCAGTCATTGGTGCAAAACCCAACGGCTGTTCGCACACGTCTTGCCCGAGATATCCAGGGGTTAGCAGCAACAGCCTGTACTCTTCTGACAGGAACGCCAAGGGCTTTTCAAGAAATTACGTCCCAAAACCCAACCCTGTTTCTTCAAGACTATTCTCGGCAAATTGCGCCAAATCTCCAACAGGTTATTGCTCAAGGCCTCGATCCAATTTCCAGCGCAACCGTGTCAGATTGGTTTCATGCCTTTGAGAACGTCACAACAGGCCACGATGCCGTCATCAATCATCTGACCAATCATTTAGCCAATCAGTCGTCCATGCCGCTGCCTCCCTCTTTTGATGCATTTCCAAGCTCCTTAGCAGAGGGTATGACAGTCGTCAAGAGTGCCGGAACATCTGCTATCCATCCATCATGGTCAAAAACACAGTCGATGCCTGCCTCCACGACTGACTTGCGTCAGCAGCAATCACCTAGCACTCAAAAAAACAACAGACGGTGGCGGTTGCCAATTATTTTTGGAAGTGCATCGATTCTCGCGGCATCTGTCGGTGGATATCTTGGGTTGTCGCTGCGGTTGCAAGAACCTGAGCAACTGGAGCGATCGCTCATCTTTGGGCAAGAAATTTTTGGCACAGAACAATCGTTTCCTGAATCTAACCAGTGGCCAGGAACGTCGGCCTATGAGGCCGATGTCTCTCGCTTCTTTTTTGAAGATCGCACGCCCCGGTCGCTCTACAGTGCACCACGGGAAGATGAACTCATCTTGCCAAACACTGAACCCGACGACTTAGAAACCCTACAATCTGAGTATGGGTTCTCGGATGATTTTCAAATCGGGTCTGATTTTGATGATCCGTGGGGTTTTGAAGACGAGCCAACAATCAAAGACGATAACGACTCTACCCATGACATCCCGGAAATCGAACCTGCTCCTGTCGCCCCAGAGATTCCCGAGCCTGAACCGTCAACGCCAGACAAGTTTATTCGCGAGGTACCACCACCAAGCGACGTGGAGAATTGGCCGAGCTTGTTAGATGATGCCTCAGCTGGTAGTCAATCAGGGCAATTGGACATATCGGCACCCAATACCAA
Source organism: Cyanobacteria bacterium P01_E01_bin.6 (assembly GCA_039194035.1). Taxonomy (GTDB): domain Bacteria; phylum Cyanobacteriota; class Cyanobacteriia; order CAKZMO01; family CAKZMO01; genus JBCCWF01. The sequence continues at coordinate 9,171 of JBCCWF010000090.1, forward strand.
CACTGAATCCAGCACCATTTCACTCAACCCAGATGGGCTTAATTCGTCGGCCGATAGAACATCATCCTTTCCAACCAACCTTCTTTAAGGAATGTCGGTCTGGGCATCCTCAACATGAGGTGAGGTGAACCTGTATCCTCATGACCCCTGAATTGTCTATGGGTCAATTCCCAATACGTGAGGTAGGGAGTCAGTCGATTGGATGAGGTTCATGCCAGCATCCGCAAAGCGCTGAAATGCCTCATTCGCCGGATCGGTGAAATCTATTACTCCTGGAACGACCACAGGGGATGTGCAATCTTCTAGCACGTAGATTTTGTGAGCCAATCTTGGGTCACGAGCCTGAATTTCGCTGAGCAAGTCGTCAATCGTCCAAGCAACGCAATGGCTCTTGGCTTGTCCAGCAATGATCACGGCATCAAAATCAAGAAGTTTTTCAATGAACCCAGTATTTTTCTGGGCGATCGCCCGCTGGTTGCCATCGACTAATACTTCTGGCTGCAACACCGAGTAGTTTTCGGTGAATGGATTACTGCCTTTCAATTCAAAATGGGTTTGACGTTTGCGTGCAATGGCGTGGAAAAAACAAGCCTCTTCTATGGAAGAAACAAGCGCATGTCCAATGCCCCCCAGCATCGAGTGATAGGGCCAAATAGTGAGCAGATATTTCCCTGCATCGCTGAGCTTACGCACATAATGTAGGGCATAGTCGTGCAAGTCTAAATCCTGGCTCATTGAAATCCCCGAGGCAATGGCTGGATTCACGGCCCATCTCCCTTGCTCGACGTCATTTACGGAAATCATTGTCATGGGCGGCGGATTCTTCCCGGCGTTATCGATCCAGAAAAACGGATGGAAAATTTGCATGGCCGTGTGCGTATCCATCGTGGGAGCGATATCAGTAATCAGTCCCACGTTTCGATAGATGAATTCGCATAAGCGCACGTTATCTTCGACAGCGCCCATGCCCGATCGCCCCCCAACAAACAGTTCAAAGTCGGGAATGCAGAAGGTATTTTGAGCATCAATAATGACCAGACATACGCGGAATCTGTCGGTATCGGCAGGGTGAATCGTTTGTTGTATTGCCCAAGCGAGTGCCTCATCAGCCCGCTGCTGATAAGGCACTCGCCAAACTTCGCCGACTTTAGCTGCATCAAAATGGTCAGGAATCGGGAGTTGGGTGGTCACAGACATGAGATTCTCCTCAACGGAAAATTTGGGTGATGTTGAGCAATCAGGATGAGACACGTGAGCTAGTTTTCCACATTTTCCACAATTTGTGGAAAACTCGTCAGATTATGCTTATTCATGCTATTCAGGGAGGAGAAATTGCTCTCAAGATCAGGTTCTGAATCGGGCGATGAATGGTTGAGTGACGCTACGCAGATGATCATCCAGGCGAGCCAAGACCTCTTGGGCGATCGCCTCTGGAACACCATAAAACGCCTCCGCAAGCCCTCCCGTAATACAGGTGAGCGTATCACTATCGCCCCCGAGAGACACGGCATTGCGGACCGCATCCTCAAAATCAGCCGAATCTAGAAACGCAATCAGGGCTTCGGGAACCGTGCCCTGACAAGACTCGTTGTATTGATAAATCGGACGGATTTCATCTATTGAACGGCTTAAATTGTATCCAAACTGTGACTCGACATAGGCTTTTATCTCTGCCTTTGACGCACCTCTGCTCGCCATAAAAACAGCAGCGGCTGTTGCCTGTGCGCCCTTAATGCCTTCGAGATGATTATGGGTCACCTCAGCACTCCGCTTCGCTTCAGCAAGTACAGTATCTAAATCATCGACCGCAAATCCAATGGGACTCACCCGCATGGCCGAGCCGTTGCCCCAGCTCCCATAGGGTTCTGCGTCATCTGCCCAAATCCACGCATTGAACCGTGCCCCATACCCACCAATTGGATTAGGATAGCGCCGACCGTAGGCTTTGAACGTGTCTGCATAATTTCGTTCATCCTCTGCCGTTGTGAGCAACAACTCAGCCACCGCCACCGACAAAATGGTGTCGTCTGTAAAACTGCTGCGTTCTGTAAAGAGCGGAAAATCCTTCGTTTTGGTGTTATCGAATTCGTATGGTGACCCAATCATGTCACCGGCGATCGCCCCTAACATCAATAAAACTCCACGTTGATCATCAGTACCTCATCAAACAATAGCCCCGCATGTTCCTGGGGTGTCCCCGGATCATGTCAACGGGCACAACATCTTCAGCAAATGCTGAATAAAACCACAAGACTGATTCAATAAGTGTAAAAATTACACTATCTATCAATTACCTCCACAATAGTGTTAAAAATACACTATGTCAATCCACCATGATGCCGTCTGCTTCTGACGTATTTCAATACCAATATCCACGACCGGCGATCGCCGTCGATTGCGTCGTCTTTGGACTCGATGAAAGTACTCAGCTAAAAGTACTGCTCATCCAGCGAAAACTAGCCCCCTTTGAAGGCCACTGGGCATTGCCTGGGGGATTTGTGCATCTGGATGAGTCGTTGGAAGATGCGGCTCGACGAGAACTTCAGGAAGAAGCAGGACTTGGAGAGGTGTTCTTAGAGCAGCTCTACTCCTTTGGAGCCGTAGACCGAGACCCAAGAGAAAGAGTTGTGACGGTTGCTTACTACGCCTTGGTGAATCTCAAGGAACATGCGGCTCAGGCTGCGACTGACGCGGTTGATGCTCAGTGGTTTGCTGTGAACGAATTGCCTTCTCTCGCCTTTGACCATCAACCTATTCTCCATATGGCCCTGCATCGGCTGCGCAGCAAAATTCGCTATGAACCCATTGGCTTTGAACTATTACCTAAGAAGTTCACTTTTTTTCAGCTTCAGAAACTCTATGAAACGGTCTTAGGACAGACGCTAGATAAACGCAACTTTCGTAAAAAGTTTCTCAAAATGGAGCTTCTTCAGGAACTGGAGGAGTTTGATACATCTGCTCCCCATCGTCCCCCAAAACTCCATCGCTTTGATGAAGAAAAATATCACGAACTAAAGCAGAAGGGATTTAGTTTTGAAATTTAATCATGAATGCTCGTAATATATCGAGTCTCATTTTGAGATTTGAGGTGCTGCATCACAACTGGTTTCAAGATGGACTAGCGTGACATTCGACACAAGGTCAAAGCTCCAAATTTCATGGGACTTATGGTCAACTTTTTGATTGTATAAAGCTGACTGAATTTTCCTAAGTACCTGGACGTCATTAAAACCAAAACCCCAAATACTGTGCCGCCCGCTTAGCGGGCGGCACAGTATTTGGGAGGTTACGTTTACTTATGGCTAGCTACTTACCATAAAACGTTGTATGGAGTATCGCTAAATTACATCTTTGCCTCGATGGGCAATGAATTTTCTGGGTGTTTACAGCGAGACGAAATCATATTGAATTTTATATTGTAGATGAAAAAAATTCGGTCGTTCAAGTTAAATAATTCACCGTTTGTTCCTTTAAAAGTAAACAACTACAGCAGCTCACTATCAAAATTTTCAAGTTTGCAAACTAAGATAAAGATCATATGAAAAAAGAGCTATTGATGACCCGCAACTTTACAGATTTGTCTATATTGTCACAGCTACTGTATTGATAGGTTTCCAATGGCTTCACTGAACGATAATACACTTGCAACTGCAAATAACCTTGGTATTCTTTCTCAACCAATTAATATTTCTGATACATTTGATGGTTTTGGTGGAGATCGTCTTGCCTTTTATAGATTCACACTGACTCAAAACAGTGATGTTAGCCTTTCGTTTGATGGCTTTTCCTTACGGGCCAGTATCATTGCAGACGTCAATGGAAATGGCATTGTTGAAACAGACGAGGTTGTCAATACTCGCTTTGGTACCACTGAGAGTTTGTTTGAGCCTCTCCCGCGAGGAACTTATTTCATTCAGCTGGAAACAAATGCTAGCCTTGCAAACCCATACACTTTCCGCCTTGCTGGAACTCCAAAACCAGGAAATGTCTTTCCAGATCCTGGCAATAGCGTCAGTCAGGCTCTTAATTTAGGAGAATTAGAAGGCAGAAGAACGTTGAGTGATTATGTCGGTGACCTTGATGAAACTGACGTTTACCGATTCACACTAACTCAGAGTAGTAATGTAGGAGTTGTCGTTTCAGGAGAAACCAGCACAACACCTGTCACCATTTTCTCTGATTCAAATGGAAACGGTGTTTTTGATAGCAGTGAGACAATTGCGCAGAGACCTACTACCAGTGACAGTTTCTCAACTCTGCTATCAGCGGGAACTTACTTCATTCAAGTTGGTCGAACCTTGAGCACTGTGACCACCCAGTATTCGTTGTCTGTGACTCAGACCATAGATCTCTCTGGAGATAACCGATTAGTTGGAACGTCTGGACGGGATGTCCTGAATGGGTTAGATGGTAATGATGAAATTATTGGTTTAGGTAATAACGATCGGTTGCTGGGAGGAAATGATGCCGATCGCTTGTTTGGTGGTCGGGGTAGTGATCGGTTAATTGGAGGTGCTGGAAACGATCGCCTGTTTGGTGAAGCTGGAAACGATATTCTTAAAGGCGGGAATGGCAATGATCGCTTGGATGGTGGAGCAGGAAACGATCGGTTGGATGGTAGCAAAGGCAGGGACGTGATTACCACAGGGAAAGGACGCGATCGCATTACGCTTCGCCGTAACGGGGGCTTTGATCGAATTACTGATTTTCAAAACAACCGGGACAAAATTGATTTGGTTAAAATCAGTTTTGGACAACTGAGTTTTCAGCAAAATCGGAATGATGTATTGGTGAAGTTAGGACGCAGTAATCTTCTCCGCATCGAAGATACGAACCTTAATGCTATCAATCGTGCAGATTTTATCTAAAGGTTGATTCGTTTGACTAAATAGTCACACGATCAGTAGCTTGGCGTTATTGCACTAAAAAAACAAAACCCTGGGGAGCGCTCCCCAGGGTTTTAAGGGGATATGCCCCTTGCCCATTGGATTCATGGAGACCATGAGCAAAAATTCAACGTCCGAAGCATCTGCGTTAAGCATCGTTTCCAGGTAAACACGAAATCTCTCCTATCCATTTTGAACAGTATAGAGATCACGCTGACGTTGTAGTCATGGGACATATTCAAACGTCATGGGTTCCTTATCCCTTGACCACAGCCAGATCCCCGGTTCTCAAACAAGGGACACGATACCTCGTGTCCCCAGATGGATAGAGCGGCTACGATTCATGACGATGAGGGGCGATCGCTACACAATGGCAGGAATCTGAATACCGCTGAGAATGCCCTCCCTCTGGGCCATGTACAGCATCAGGTCAACCACCCGACAAGAGTAGCCCCACTCATTGTCGTACCAGGACACCACTTTGAAAAAGTTGGAATTCAACTCCATCCCCGCCCCAGCATCAAAGGTACTGGAGTGGGGATCAGTCGTGAAGTCGCTCGAAACAACTGGTTCATCGGTGTAGCCCAAGATACCCTTCATGGGGCCTTCAGCGGCAGCTTTCATCGCGGCGCAAATCTCGTCATAGCTGGTGGCCTTTTCGGTTTTGAAGGTCAGGTCAACCACCGAGACATCTGGCGTAGGTACGCGGAATGCCATACCCGTCAACTTGCCTTTTAGCGAAGGCAACACCAAGGTTACCGCCTTCGCCGCACCAGTCGATGCGGGAATAATGTTTTGTCCGGCTCCCCGGCCACCGCGTAGATCCTTTTGACTAGGCCCATCAACGGTGGGCTGGGTTGCCGTAGATGCATGAACAGTCGTCATCAACCCTTCGGCTAAACCAAAGTTGTCTTGGATAACTTTAGCGATCGGAGCCAAACAGTTGGTCGTACAGCTTGCGTTGGAGACAATCAGATCTCTTTCAGGGTCATAGGTTTCGTGGTTGACGCCAACGAGCAAGGTGGAAATTGCGTTGGGGTCTTTGGTGGGCGCGGACAGGATAACCCGCTTGGCACCTGCGTCTAAGTGCTGCTTGGCACCGTCATATTTCGTGAACAGTCCTGTGGACTCCACAACGTAGTCGGCACCCAGGTCTTTCCAGGGCAACTCAGTCGGATTGCGAATCGACATCGTAGGGATGAACTTGCCGTCCACCTCAATTCCACCGTCTTTGGCCTCAACACTGCCTGAGTAACGTCCGTGGGTGGAATCGTACTTCAACAGGTATGCCAGGTTTTCAGCCGAAACTAAGTCGTTAATGCCAACAAATTCAATCGTGGGGTTTTTAATCGCAGCACGGAATACTAAACGGCCAATGCGACCAAAGCCGTTGATGCCTACTTTTAAGGTTGCCATAACGTAAGAATGTCCTTTGTAGTGGTTTGCAAAGGTCGAGCAGCTTCAGGCCCATCGGCCCAAATACCTGTCGTGCTCACTATGAAATCATGTGAATTTCGCAGACAATGATCCCTTTCCTTTTCTTTCAAGGTTGCCACTGTCGAATTTTACGGAATGTAACCAAAATGTAGCCAACAAGACTAAATCTGTGTCCTTAGACATCAGCTTGATCAACACGATGGTGAGTTCTCATGTTGTAGACGCTGTGCTGATGTTCCAACTCTAATGTTCCAAAAATGACCAGATCTCAGGCTTTGCAGTCCGATCGACGTCTACAACATAGTGGGTCATCGCACGGGCTTGCATCCACGCCACTGCATTGATGGCAACCCCTGATGCCAGTAGCATTAGAAACCCTGCCCAATAAAGACTGTCGAAATCGAAGCGTCAATCGCATTCAGTGCCTTTCTGCTTGTTCAGAACATTCCATCACCAAACGGCTACGATTATCGTTCCTTCGGGAGTTCAGATTAGGAGCACAGATTGACGAACTCGTGCAAGACACCGTATTCTCCATGCGGTATGCTGCCAGAATCTGTCGTCAAAATACTTCATGTCCCGATCCAAAGCGCTGTTCTACTACGTCTTAACGCGATTGCTCCTCGCTCCACTCATGCTGTGGACAATCGTGACCCTTGTGTTCCTGTTGATGCGAGCAACACCAGGAGACCCGGTAGATGTGGCACTGGGGGGACGCGCACCCGAATCCGCACGAGAGGCCATGCGAGAACGCTTGGGTCTCGATGCTCCTCTTTTTGTGCAATACATTCGCTATATCGGGAGCCTCCTCCAATTCAACTTAGGGGTCTCCCTAGACGATCGCCCAGTCGTTCAGATTATTCAGGCCCACTTTCCCGCAACCGTTGAACTAACCGTCGTCAGCATGGCGATCGCCGCTGTCCTGGGAATTGCGATTGGATCGTTCGCTGCCTCAAAACCCAATACCCCCATCGATGCCGGAGGGCGGCTGTTTGGCATTATCACCTATGCACTGCCCATGTATTGGTTTGGCATGTTGACTCAGATTCTCTTCGCAGTCAATTTAGGCTGGTTTCCGCTGGGGGGACGCTATCCTCTACGAGGCGAATCTCCCGACGGTCCAACGGGTCTATTTCTGGTCGATAGCATCTTGCACGGCAATATCCAGCAGTTTGGAACCGCATTCTATTATCTATTGCTCCCCAGCTTTACCTTGGGACTTCTGCGCAGCGGCATCTTTGAACGTATCTTGCGGGTGAATCTCAAACAAACGCTCCGAGCTGACTATGTAGAAGCAGCAAGGGCCAGGGGCATCCCAGAATTTCGCGTGGTGATGGTTCATGCCTTTCGCAATGCACTCATTCCGCTCATTACTATTCTTGGACTGACGATCGCATCGCTATTGGGAGGTGCCGTAATTACGGAAGTCACCTTCGACTGGCCGGGCTTAGGGCGACGGCTCTACGAGGCGATGGAAGAACGTGATTACGCTCTGGTTCAGGGAATCCTGGTATTTTTCGGACTCATTGTGGCGATCGCCAGCATTCTCATCGACATCATCAATGCGCTGATTGATCCTCGTATCCGGTATTAAAAAGTTTTCAGATTCACGACGAAGAAA
>JBCCWF010000091.1:0-17043 GCA_039194035.1 Cyanobacteria bacterium P01_E01_bin.6
ACTAATTTCACGAAAAGTTATAAAGCTCGGAACATTCATTCTTGCGTGGAATATTGATTTTCTTTTTCGAGAGTATTAAAGTCGGCAGTTCTTAGGTGGAACGACTTCACATTGGCCGCATAAAACCCTCGAACCGACAGTCACGAACCGATCCTCAGTTGCCTCATCCAGTGCCTTCTTCACAACAGGCCATGGGCAATGCTGAAAGTTCTCTGCGCTGAACAACTCACAGCCTGGGTACTCACGCTGCAGCTTCAGCCAGATTCGCTCGAAGTCGATGGGTCCTGAACTTCCCCCGATGACTCACCGCCCTTCCCTTCTTCTGGTTCCTTCCATTCGGTCAACTCACCGTTGGTAAATTCGGATATTTCCTTTACCCAGCCAGTGGGTAATTGCTCCAAGTGATCAGATGACCATTCCGCCTGAACAAGTTTCCATTTGCCGCTAGAGTCTTGATGCTCCAACACGCTACGAGAAATTAGCATCATCAGCGAGTACGAAGATCGAGCATTGTCTAAAGATGAGGCGATCGCCGTCGCTGACATAAGCTCTGCGACTGATACGTGCCCCTTCCGAGGAATTGTGATGCGAATACCCTTGGCTTCTAGCACGAGAGGTTCTTTCTCTGGCTCCGCTAGTCGCTTCAAGGCATCATCTAAGGTAAAAGCTGGCATGGGATATCTACTCCATATGAACGACTATTGGGGATGTGTGCTTCTGTCAGGTGAATTGAAAGTTGGGTATTGTCCTGGGCAATCAAGGTTTCCTCTCCCTGTTCGACGTCTTCAGAGAGAAACAGGATAGAGGCATGAAGGCGATTGCCCGGATCGCCTCTGAGCTGCCCAACGACATAAACATCAGGAGACTGGAACACCTGATAGCTCATATCTTTGTCTCCAGTAGCTTGCTAAACGTGCCTTCAACATCAAAGGACTGCAGCGCTGTTTGAGTCCAGGGTCTACCAGGAAGCTGCGTGCCATTGCGAAAGGTCACACCCTCATGAACGTATACAGCGTATTCGGTGTTATTCCGAAATGTAGCGGTGAAACCATCAGGACTGAATTTAGGTGGCTGCTGATTGCCTTTGAGGGTTCCTGTATCTACGATGTCTCGTGGCGATGGCTGGGTAGGCCATGTCCATTTGTTCGCACTTATCTCTTCAATGAGCTTGCGATGGAATAGAAATGCTGTATCTCGCCATGCAGATCCAGCGGCACGCTGAACCGGATCGAAGTTTAGGTTTACTCTTGCCATCTCAGGGAGTCCATATAGATTCAGGGGGTTTTGTTTTGTTGGCCGCTCTTTCAAAAGGAGTGATGCCGTTATTTGGCTTTTGGCCACTTTCAGCTAATTTAGCGATAGTTTTTTTTCTGAAGTTTTTTGAAAAATCGACGTCAATTAATCCTGACTCCAACCACTCCAGCTTGAACGGCATCAATACGCAGCGATCGCTCGGATGAAACGGAAAGATTAGATCTCTGGCACGGTAAGCTTTCATATTCCTAGATGCACAAAATGGACACACACGAGAGTCTAGAGTTGCTGTGACCTGGACTAATTCGATCCCACTATCTGCATAGGCTTTTTTTGAGGCAGTAGCCAGGGACGACATGCTCTCCGTTCTCGCTATCTGTTCAGCCTTTCCCTTTGTAATACCCAGTTCACGGCGCAATTCACGCGCTGTTTTTTGGGCTCCAGAGCCAAGCGCTAAGTGAAGTTCGATAATTGCAGAAGCTTTGTTTTGAAAGTCTTCGGAATGGCGAGATAAGCGCCTCACTCCATCCCTTGCTTGCGCTGCCACAGCATCAATGGGGACTGATGCAAACTGGCTGATGCTTTCGTTGGCGATCGCCCCTGCTAAATCACTCGCCAAACTCTGACCATCGGTGAATGCTCCCTCAATGAGTTCCTCAAAATCTTCTCTAAGCCTGTTCTGTGCACGATTCGATAGCCCAAAATACTGGCTAATCTCATCCATGATGAGCAACCGTCGTTGCTGGGGAAGCAGATCAAGGTTGCCTGAATGCTTCTTATAAGCCTTGAGGAACTCTTCTTCTGATCTTCTGTACGCATCATCTAGCGCTTTATTCATCCGCTCAATGACACGACTCTCAGCCGCATTCATGGTGCGGTCATAGCGCTCAATGATTTCCAGTGCCCGTGCGTTGGTCATTCAATAAATAAAGAAAAACCCGATCAGGAGAAGGGTGAGTAAACCTGATCGGGCATGCGTGCATCAGATTAGGGTTGCCCTATGCGGCGTTCTCCAGATCGGGCGTTCCCACGCCATTGAATGTGTTGGACATAGTAATCACACCGTCAGATGGACGGCCCTTAGAGAAACCAGTAACGACGCATAAGCCTTCTTCAGATTCTCCAGACGATGCCCCTGCAGGTGTTGGGTCAATGCCCTTCACCCAACCATGAACCCCTGATAGTGCATTTCGTGCCGCGTAGGTGAGGCGGTAATAGCCGTCATCCGTAGGCAATACGTTAGCGGTATAGCTGATGTTCCACGATGCACTCGTGACCACAGCATTGGAATAGGCGATCTCGTCGCCATAGACAATCTCCTCGGTGGTGCCGTTATCAATGGCAAAGTCAGAAGTCTTACCACCCTGCAGGAGGATTAGTCCCTCATGGATGCCCGTATGGTTATCCGTGATTTCAGCGGTCGTAGCCTTGACAGCGATAGAAGTAGCGCCCGTTGCCGCACTCGCAGTGGTGTAGGTTTTCACACCACCCAATGCACTAACTGCTTTTCCTGCTGCTGTGTTGGCGATCGCCCCGGTAAGCTGCTTGACATAGAGTGTCGTGGCACCACTTGCAGCAGGTTTTCTCAGGGTTGCAACCACATCACCCGCGAAGTGAATTTTGCTGCCTGATGCCAGAGCAGTCCCCAAAGAACTAATCGTGATTGTCTTATCGCCGATTGCAGCGGCGGCGGCTGTGGTGACGGCAATCTCGGCACCGAAGTAAATGACGCTTCCTGCAGGTACGGGCGCGGCTAACGCATCGCAGTCAATTGATGTTGAGCCCGCAACAATATTCGATGCGTTATCAACAGTGATGACTGAGTTGGGTGGAGCCGTTGGAGTATCCAGGGCTAGCGTTTCTTCTGCCAGGATTCCAAACAATACACGGGTAAGGTTACCCTGAACAAAATTTGCCATGAGCCTAGACCATTCCTCAAAATCTCTGGTCTAGGGTTGCCACTAAAAGGTATCGCCCGGTGTGAACACATCCTCACTCACGGTAAAGCGGAGCGTCTCGATGTTATCCAGCTCTGTACGTCGGGGTTGCCTGACTGGGTTTGCTGGCTTCAGCCCCAAGTCCATGCATGCGGCGATCGCATCAGCCATATCATCCAATGTAGTCTTTTCAATGTCCCATTGCTTCAGGACAATCATGTGCGTGAAAGTCTGTTGGTAACCGCCCTGACATAGGCTAATGGGCACGTCGATGAACGGTTGAATGACGACTTCTAGCCCAGTGACTTTGGGTTCTTCTGGAAAGGGTGAGGCTCCTGTCTCAATGCGGATGGCATCAGTTGTCGATGCATTGCTGAATGTGTAGGTGCCGAGGGGCAATTCAACGGAAAGATTCGTTTTGATTTGTGTTGCGGTGATCATGCAGTTTTGGCACGGTGATAAATCAATATTGAGGAAGTATAGGCACCAACATAAGCATTTCCAGTTTCAGCCATATTTGAGCTAAATATGTTGGCTACAGTTTTTGCAAAATACTGATCAAATGGGTGGGTTGTGTTTACGGGGTCTTCGTAAACAGCGTTAACATCCCAAGCTCTACCATTCGTGCCATCGTCAAATCGCACAACGAGAAGATCAATCCCTGATGCACTTTGGGGTCGGGCTTCTATTCCAAACGTGACTTCCCCATATTCACTAGCTGAAAAAGACGGCGATGTGAAATTCCAATCATGTTCCACATAGGTCGCTATCACTCCATCACAATTGCGAGTTGAAATCTTGGATGAAAAGTCAGTGCCACTTTGATGATTGGCATGTGGAATCACCGCTTTTTCAGCGGTCATATTGACCCAATAGGTTTCGGTGTTTTCTATAAACCATAGGTCGATGACGTTGTTGTCAGCATCCAGTTCTATCCATCGCTGGCCTGCTGTTGGTGACGACGGTTTGGCCGATTGAATGTAATCAAAACTCATATCCCCTGACTCCTCCTGGTGATCGCTAAACAGTAATAGTCCAGCAATGGACACAGTAATTTCCATCACCCACCCCACACGAGAAATTCGTGGTTACTTCCCGATGGCGCAGCACTGGCCACGATTCGGATCGTGGCCCCTCTGAGGTTTATAAAATCCTTCATTACTGAAGCAGGAAGCATCTCGGCATTCGCAGAACCCGCAATGCTCACCCCTCGAAGAGTGGCGTAATTTGAATCGTCATACTTTACCTGAATGGTGAATGTCGTTCCATTCGTGGAAGCAGGAACCATGATTCGAAATATCTGTTGAGCGACGTTAAAGTCACTGGACTGAGTTGCACCATCTGCGATTGTTATCTTTGCCGGGGTAGAGACCATCATGCATTCCTCGCTATTGTAGTCGGCACGAACCAGCCATTTAATTCATCGCCTGTTGATTTGTAGGCTCCAAATGGATCCCTATTTTGAAATTCCAGATAGAATGCTCCCTCTCGGCCATCCCAACTAGCGGAGCAGGGTACATCAGAATTTATGCTGTCGGGTAACAGCATTGGATTTACCGCGTACCCCTGCAAAAAAATTTGTTCTACATCCTTGCCAGGGAACTCAACAACACGTGCTCTTGTTGTTCCAAATGGCGATCGCGTGACTGTGAACATCGCAGTGACCACAACACTTGTCGTACTCGGCACCATGTTTCCATTCGCATCCTGCTCAAGTACTCCAGTGGGTACCGAGAAGGTAAGCGTTGCACTGGCAAACTGAGCAAAGGGTGAGGTCATGGTCGGCTTACAGTTACGGAACTTCGACTTGAGTATCTAGGCAATGCACTCGTCACCTGAGCTTCGTATCCCGTTGGGACGGTGAGGCCATTGGCTGAATCGTAGGCAGCCTGGGTACTCATGAGTGAGGCGATCACCCGCCACTGCCCCGTGAATTTCACCCCCTTGGCTTCACTGAGAGTTTGCACCCCTGTATTCTGCTCAATGAATCGAGCGGCTACGTAAAAAGGGCGATAGTGTGTCACACCTCCAACGGTACCTGCTGATTGATTCAGCAGCTCAGTGAGTAACGTGTCATCACTATCGGTCGCTCCACTCCGTTCTTTTGTGCGGCTCAGGGCATCAGCAAGTAGGAGATAAGTTGTCATTCGCCTGAAGCCTCACTAGCCGATTCATTTGACACTTCGATATCACCCTTGCATCTTGGGCACTCCACAGAATCATGTGGATATGGATAGGGCATCACATGCGTTGAAGTTTCGCCACAACTCGGACAGGTTAGATGCCAAACTCCATGGGGTAGCTTTTCATAAAGCTCGTCCTGTTCGAGTAGCTTATCTAGTGCCTCATTTGGCGATCGCCCAAACCCAGCGACCCCACTTTGCAGATTTTCGCCCCATAAGGCACACCACATCATGCCATCTGGATAGACTTTGATAGGTACCTCTACATTCACGGAGACTCGCTTGTGCTCTACTCGTATCACTCCTCACCCCTCCATGCCTCAACCTGTTTCCAGTCACAACGCAAATCAGGATTCAGTTCTGCCACCTGCTCAAGGGATTCGTAGCCCTCATCAGGTCTGTTATCAATAATTGCCTGGGCTGATACCTTGCCCACTGTCGGAATAGGGGTTAGCTCCGAGAAATCCTGAACAGAGTTGAACATGGAGAGAGTCGGATTGATGACAAGAGTGTCATCCTCTGGCAATACCTCTTCGTGTTCATGGAGTAGCCGTTCATCAGGCAACCCATCAAAGACGACCGGCTCTGCGAGAGGAAGCTTAGGAGATGGATTGATTCCAAGGGCGATCGCCAAATCATCGGGAAGGTTCGCCGGTTGCCCAGACAAATAAACCGTCCCACGCCATAGCAAATCAGAGTTCGGTGTATGCGTTACCATGCTGCCTCCTTAAGAAGCTGTGGGTCGTTTCACTCGAATCACGTAAATGGCCTCAGGCTCAGTCACGACTGGTAGACCAGCCTGATACGCTTCTCCGTAGTAGCCCTTTGGCTTCTTGTCTTGAGTCATCGTGAAGATGGTTCGCCCACTGCCAGATGAGCCAACGTTACGACCCACGCCGTAATAGCCCAATGTTGAGTTAATGGTGAGTGAACCTGGATCAATGGCATCCCTATCAAAGGTGCCGCTGCCTGGTTCAGCACGGGTACTGAAATCGGTGACCAGATCCCATTGACGAGTTGTGCGACCCAGCATGATGAAGTAATCATGGGTGTCGCTGAGATCTAAGAATCTCAGAAACCCAGTGGGAGTTTGGTAGCCTGCGTTGTATACCGTCACAGGTGGCAAATCGTTATCTGCGAGTGCTTGGTTAATCGTGGCATTACTGACATATCCTGTCGTGCCCCGAATCTGGCCTGAATCATTCACCCGTACCATTGATGTTCGAGTGGCAACGGTGGCATTACCGCGCAGCGTAGCCATCAGATTGGCATTACAGATGATGTCACTCACCTCAAATCCAAGGGATGCGAGCTTTTCTTTGCCAGCAAAGATGTCATCAAATGGGTCATAGGTATCTAGATACCATCCAGCAGGCGATCCAGTTGTCCCCCCAAGAACTTCAGGCCGATGCCCCGCTGGTTGATGGTAGTTCACCGTCTCGGTGTAACCCTCAGAACCATTTCGAGTCACTTGCCCTAAAACAATGGCTTGCCAACGTTGAAGCTCATTCTTAATCAGGTGTGGCCGAAGTAAGCTATTGTCGGCCCAGCGCATCACCTGAGCAATACCTTCCATATCACGATCCTGATTCAGTAGCTTAATCAGACCATCATGATCCTGTCCGGTCATCTCATCACCAGTGTCGGTGTTACCAAGGTCAACCTTGAATTCACCCATCAGGGTTCCGCCACGTTGCATTTGAACCGGGCTGTAGCGGGTGCCATCTAGGGCGGGCTGCGTGCGCCAGCGGATCTGAGTCTCACTGTAGGCATTCTCGGAAACTAGAATCTCAGGGAGATATCGTGCTCCAAGGAAGGGCTGTTGCTCTGAGCCAAACTGCGCAGTCGGATCCAGGGCAATTCGCTCAAAGTAGCCTTCATCTTTCAGTTGTTGATGTAGCTCGATGTATGTCTTCATTATTTATTCCTCTCTTATTTGTTTATTCCTCCCTTACTTATTTCTTCTTTATGCTGCCGCCGAAGCGATGCATTGATAACGGCTACGGATGGCCGCTTGTGCCGCGCTACTCAAACCACTCCAACCAGGAAGTTTATCTTCGTAAACCAGTGTGTTGTGACGCAACAACGTAACGTCATTCAACTGAACGGCATCTTTCACAGAAAAGGCCGTCAAAAACAACTCATCATCCGGCGTTGCGACATCGGGCTGTCCATAGCCAGTGCCCGCCGATCGTTCAACAAAGGTGCGACCCACTAAGGTGCCAGACGGAATAATGATGCGAACATCTAATCCGTTGTATGTGGCTGTGTCGTTGTCTTCCAATGCCGTTGGCACTGCCTCAGCTGTGATGGAGGTATCGCCGATAGATACATCAGCAGTGATGCGAACAAACTCTTTCGCCTCACCAAAGTGGAGATTGGTGCCAGATGGGATGACCACGCCTGTTTTGGTAGAGGCTGGGTTATCCATGGCGATCGCATCCACAGTCAGTGAGGTGTCATCAACACTAACCGCACCATTTAAGCTAACGGTCACTTGATCCACATACTGAAAAGCGGTGGCGACGACTTTCGCACCACCGGGTACTAATTTTTCTGGAGTCAGTTGCTCTGCAAACCAATCTGGTTGAGAGAACGACTCATAGCTGTAAGTTACTTGAGCCATTACATATTCCTCATGAGGGAGTGAGAGTGTTTTCTACGCCGCCCTCATGAGCGATCGCCATAGTGAACCAGTCACTACGAATTAGGATTGCCAACCAGTTTATTAAACCCTCCGTATTGGTTGCCCATATAAGACTTAACCGGATCAGTCTTCGGATCATCTCCTTTGGGTGAACCCTTGGGGAGACTGGGGGGCGTACCCTTGGGAGTCCCCTGCTGTGCAGATGGAAACAGTGCAGGCATAAACAGCTTCAAGTTGTCATCGCCTTCGACATATTCCTTGAGTGGCTTATCACCAATGGTCACGCTGCCATCTTCAGCAACCTTTAGTTCATCCGCGCGATCGCCAAATAACTTCTCCAGCACAGGAGCAGATGCATTTGCTTTAGTAGCAATGTCAGTAAATTTCTGTTTCTGCTCGAAACCCTTCACCTTACTCTGAAGAGTTTGGTACTCACCGGAGGTCTTATCAAAGTCAGTTTGGAGCTTGTCACGTCCAGTCTTCAATTCCTGGATCTGACCAGGGAGCTTTTCAAGTAGGGTGTCTATCTCCCCTTCAACGCCCAATGATTTGGCGATCGCCCCAAGTGCATCAGACATGGCCTGACGTTTTTGAGTCTCGCTTCGTTTCTCACCAATCACTTCAAAACTCTTAGCTTCCAGTCGCTGCGTTTCAGATTGGATAGCAGCTGCCAGTTCTGCCCCATTCTCCAATCCCTTGATGGCCTCCAGTGCCGCTTTGAAATCCATAGCCTTATTGTTGTGGGTTTACTGGATTAGGGTTGCCATCATCATCATCGTCATTGTCATTGTCGTCGTCATCATCATCTTCATCCACTTCTAATGGATCTGCTGCTATTGGTGCGGACTGCTCTGAGCGCTCCTCTTCAATCAGGGCTATTTCAGCATCGGTATCGGCCACAGTGCCGAGGGTGGCGATCGCCGTACTGCGAGACAATAGTCCTGCATTGAACTCGCCAATCACACTTTGCCTCTCCTCATTGCTGAGCTTCCCGGTGCTGATGCGAAGCTCCACCACGACTTCAAATCCTTCATGGCCTAATAGCTTGAGCACGATATTCAGCACATTGCTGATGGCACTCTCAACTCTGCGTTTCCATCCCTTCAGATACAGCTCAAACCCTGCACGCATTTGAATCCTCGATTCTCCGCTGATGTTATTTCCGTCGTTGCTCAAGAGATGTCCCTGACGGAAATGGAGATACATGAGCACTCTATCCAGTTCGATAGATTCTCTGAAGGTGGTAATCGGCACGGGTTGGGATTCGACGACTGACGGATTCGCATAGGTGGGACTATTGCGATCTCCCTGGAGGATGCCATACAGATAAACATCTCGCCCCGGACCCCGTTCCATATCAGCATCAGGAAACTCAGCGTTGAGAAACACCTTCTCCCTGAATCCTGACAGCTCATTGTTTCTCAGCTTCATGGTGAGGGAATGGTTAATGGCATTCTGCAATGCCTTCACTTGGGGTGTTAGCAATGACTCACACTCCATGCATTGAATCAGCCAGCGATCGCCCGTATCAATGGGTGGCATCTCTTCATCACCAACGGTCACCACCATGCGTCCCTGTTCGTCTTGTCGATGAACCTCCTGATCTCCCGTGTAACTGTAGCGAATCTCCTCGAGGAATCCATCGTCATCACGCTCGACACTAACGGATGGTGCCTTGGGCACATGCAGATGGATCCGCTTAATTGGGTCGTCGTCGTTAGCAAACTTCTCAGGTTGCCAAAGCCTGAATGCTGCTTTACCCGTCACTCCAAGGGAAAGGACAAATTCAGACCATGGGTCAGAACACTTGAATTGAGAGAGCGTTGGATCTCCCTGGATGGTCATCTGCTCAGCAAAGTCAATCCAGCGTTGAAGTTCTATCTCAGCGGCGGCGGCGGTGGTATTGCCTTCAGTGTCCAGGCGATCGCCCGTCTCGCCCTTGAGATACCAGGTGAAATCTTGGCTGATTAGTCCATCCTTCCAGTTGTCGACACACTCCCCAATGATGTTGGCCGACTGGAATACTCGCTTGAGTGCAGCCATCTTTTCAGCGGCACCGGAGACGGATTGAGGAACAATTGGCCCCACCCAGAATGGCCAGTGGTCACCAAAGTAGTACTGGAGGTTCTCAGATGCGCTCTTGGATGTGCTCATGGCCTAGAGGATGAAGTGTGCTGTGCTCTAGGGTTGCCTTGGGCTAATGAGCTTTATATTTGAAAGAAGTAGTATACAAACAGAAAGCGGCCCCCAACCTACCAAGTTAAAGCCGCTCTCTGATGTGTATTCGATTTGTCGTAATTGCATTTTAGCGGATGTCTGATTTATCGCCTAGAGAAAGGCTTGCGTTGCTGCGAACCTTAAATGAATTACCGCCTCCCATCTTTGAAGAATTATTGTTTGCGATCGCAGCTCCAAAAAGTTTACTTCCGGGTGATTCGGCTGCTCAAGGAAGCAGAGGTGCATCATTGTGTTCCTGGTCAGAAAGTCCTGTCGGGTGTGGATTGAATACGATTCAAGAAACGTTAGAGGAAATCCTCTCCCACCACCAAGGGAAGGTAGCGTTTTCAACCTCTCAACAACCAACCGTCGAGAAGCCAGCACCTTCATCCAATCAACCCTTTCAAGAAAGGCTTCCGAATGATGTCCTGCTAGATATGGTCTATGTTCCAGGGGGGCGATTCTATATGGGCTCTCCAGAGGATGAAAAGGGTCGAAGGGATTCTGAAGAGCCACAACATAGAGTAAAGGTTCCTCCATTCTTCATGGGCAAGTATCCGGTCACTCAAGCTCAGTGGTATGCCGTCTCACTGTTGGATGATGTAGAAATAGCGCTGTCCCCGAGTCCCTCCAAGCTCAAAGGCGGCGATCGCCCTGTTGAGAGGATTTCCTGGCATGAAGCCGTAGAATTTTGCAGTCGCCTGTCAAAGCACACCGGAAATCAGTACCGTTTACCGAGTGAATCTGAGTGGGAGTATGCGTGCCGTGCCAGAACAACAACCGCTTATTATTTCGGAAATTCAATCACCAAAGAACAGGCGAATTTCATCTTCACAGTTCAAGCAACCACGCCAGTGGGGAAGTATCCGCCCAATCATTTTGGCCTCTACGACATGCATGGGAATGTGTTTGAGTGGTGTCAAGACATTTGGCATAACAATTATGAAGATGCACCGAGTGATGGGAGTACTTGGGTAACGGGTAGAAACGATGATTGTCGTATGATTCGCGGCGGCTCCTGGGTCAGCGATCCAGAGTATTGCCGTTCTGCCTATCGCTTCAACTACATCCCCGACGACCGCGACTTCGATATCGGTTTTCGAGTTGTCTGTTCCGCCCCGAGGGCTCTTTAAGGTGCTGCCTGATAGCCCTTTTTCACTTTTGCCCTCTTGCTCTCTGTTGGCGCAAAGCGCCTCGAATTTTGTAGCCATTTCCTTAACAGCATTTAAGGAGCGGTACTCAGACACACAAAAACCGCCCCAGTTAAGAGCCCCCACAACTGAAACGGCTTTTGCGGACACGACTGTGTCTATTCGAATCGTAGTAAATATGCTTAGTTACGGGTATGACTTAGCACGCATTAGCGCTTGCTCAACCTTCTCTCCAGCTACCTGACTAGACTTCAGGTATCTAAATTTATGTTGAAATTACTTTCACAGCTTCATAAATAACTCAGCCTCTTCTTTGCGGCGTGTCACTAGTCCAGGTAGCGTTCTATTGTCTGCCCATATCCACTTACTAAATTCTTGGGGCACGGCTTGGTAATTGCCCTGATTCAATCGCTTCAATAGGGTGCTTCTCTTCAGCGCACCAAGTCCTAGATTGAATGCGAAGGATACCAGTGCTGAGAATTGATTGTCGTTCAGTGGAACAGTCACCAGTTTCTCAACTCCCTTTTCAAAGCGTTGCAAGTCTTGGTCTAGCAATGCCTCTGCATTGACGGCGGTGATGTTCATTCCCTTACGAACACCATCAGTTGAGCCATAGCCTATCGTCCACACATTAGCGGGGCACAGGTAGGATTCAGTACGCAATCCCTCAAATTTCTTGATCAGAGCCTTGCCTTCCTCATTGATTTTGCGATGAGAGATGTTTTGCTCGGGCAAGAGATCTGCGTGATCTTTGAAAATATGAAGTTCTACAACATAGTGGCCTTCTTCCTCGCGCACTGAAACAAACTCTTTGCCCTTCTCGATCTCGTTCGCTTCATGGGGTTCGAGTGTTCCTGCCTGCGCTGTCGAGATTTTCCCTAGAGTGTTCTGTGTGGTGCGTATTTTCATGGCTTCCTGTGACTCTAGCCTAGGGTTGCCGAATGGCATTAGAGGGGCGGCGGGCCTAGCCCGCCTACCAGTTGATAGTTGATGTGGGCGTGTGCCGCTTCCTATTTGGTCTACGCTTAACCATCGGCTCCAGTCCATACCTTGCTGCATCCCATATGTGGTCGTTGCCAGATACCAATATTCTCAACGGCTCTCCGGTACGCTCATCCACTTTGAATCGCCACATCCGAGCCTCTTCGTGGGCATGGCGACACGATGGATGGATCACGATCTTCTCATAGCTCCTCAGGTGGGAGATGCCATCCTCTACACTGCCTTGCCACTTATCCACACTCTTCAGTAGTGGCATTCCATGCTGACTGACATGGCTAATCGTTTCTGGTCGTGCTGAGTCAGCTCTGATGGGATAGCGATCGCACCCTGGACAATCCTGCAACCATCGAGTGGCGATCGCGTTCATCTCTAGTCGAGCCGCATAGCTCTCACGGTAGACACAGAGTTTCTTCTCGAATATCCACAGCTCCACAAGTGTGGTCGGATCTTTCGAGAATCCCCAGTCAGCACCATAGTAGGGCCCATCCCATCCATCACCAGGGGTAAAATCATCCACCACCCATTTGCCGTAAAGCACTTGGGCGTCGCTCATCTCCCATAGGCCACCTTCCCAGACATGTTGATAGGCATCAGGGTCTGTGGCAAGCATGTCTAATCGTTCTTCATTCAGCACATCCGGGAAATGAGGATTCATGTCCCAGTTCACCCGAGCCGTATAAGAGTTGCGCTTCTCCTTCTCCACAAACTCCTGATAGACGGTATCGGTTTTATGTTGAGGGTTGAATGTGACCCAAATCTCAGATCCTTCTTCCCGGATAGTCGGCACCAACACGCGCCATGATTCAGCGCTGATGGTCTGTGCTTCCTCTACCCAACAGTGGGTAAGCCCAGCCATCGACTTGATGCTATTCACGTTATGGCGAATGCCCTTAAAGATAAATTCCGTACCATTAGAGCCAATGATGCGATCGCGCTGCACTTCGTAAAAGCCACTCATCCCCAATGCGTTGATGCGCTCAGCCAGGAGATAGTGAACGGATTCCTTGATGCTGATTTGAAACTCTCGGCTGCACAAGATACGGCATTTTCGCTGGGTGCCCGTGATGAGTAAAGCATCGGCGATCGCATATGATTTTCCAGATCCTCTGCCTCCCAGTAAGCACTTGTAGCGAGAGGGGCGCATCAGGGGTTGTGCCCACTCAGCAAGAGATGAGGATAGGTGAGTGAAGCGATCGCCATCTCTCCAAATCAGCTTATCCAGTTCTGCGATTTCTTGCTTTGTCAAGGATGGCAGCAACTCGTTCAGCTCGTTGGGTGTGAGTGAGGGTATCGCTGTCATCTTCAGCAGGTAGACTATGTTCTATTTGAATGGAGCGCAAGTAGGCGTTTAGCCCCTGAATGGCGATCGCACTAATAGGAGTAGGATTGCGAATATTCTTCCATAGTTCACGCTTAACAACCTTGATTTCCTGTTGTGGCGTATCACAATCAGCGGGGCATAAATACTCAATGGCTCCACGCGCTGCATCATCCTTGGTGGGGGATTCCGGAATAACAAATGTAGGCGCATCAACAGGTTCAGCCCGGCGATCGCCCCAATTCCGGAATTCCCGGAACCAATCATACAGTGTCGTTTTTGGGATGTCTGGATACTCTTTTCTGACCTGAGAAACTTTGAAGCCCTGCTCATAGAGCTTCTTAACCAATGGCTTTAAGTTCTCGTAGCCAGATATGCGTGCCACCTACTCAATCAACTCCCTAGCCTGCTGAACCAACGATGCGATCTGTAGACCGTCCTGACGGATCGCCCCATCTTTATCTAGAGTTGCCTCCGCGTCGAACCAGGCAATAAGCCTTCTCAACACATCTTCTAGGAGATTACATCTGATTTCGCAGACTTCCAATTCTTCAAAGCAATCGCCATTGGTCGTTGTTGAGACATCAATCGCGCGTTCCTTGACGGGTTCGACTGGTGTCACCTCTGAACTGTGAAACACCATGTAGTTCCCTTCAGAGTCTTCAGCCTCAATCACGCCGTCACTATCTTTGGATACGACGGCAACGAGGTTGCCTTGATATTTCACCTCTTCGACTGCTTTTTGAGTTTTAGCAGCAGTAACCTTGTCACCTGTCTCACTAGCCTCGCTAACGACAGTTTCTAGAATTTTAGTTTTCTGTTGCTCTGGAAGACCGGAATCGGTTATTGGTCTTAGGCTCCGCTCAGACAGCCCAAGTCCGCTGATTTTGAGTGCGGTATTTTCGGGATCTCCAGAATCGTCCACCATGGTGGACGATTCTATTAGCTGAGACGCACTCAAGAATTGATGTGCTCTGGATTTTGAAATCTGCCAGCGCTCATTACAATAAGCCTCAAAGCTTGTATAGCCCAGCTCTCTATACAGCTGCGTATCTTTAATTTCCTTCAGCGCCCTACCAACCCGATAAAACCCTGTAATACCTTGCTGAATTTCAGACTCAAGAGCCTCAAGTCTGGTTGATTCAATAGCCTGAACCATGAGCTTCCTCCATCGAAGATTTGAGCATTTGCAGCGAGTCAGATATGAGTCGCTGAACTTCAGACGGCGTTTTTTTCAATGCAGATGCGATCGCCGTTGTGCTTTTTCCCTGATAAAAACTCATGATGATGGGCTTCCGGTGCGAAGAGGGGAGCCTGGCTAATTGATGTTTGACAACGTCATGCAGTTCGCTACCACCATCGCTGTCATGTCCATGATGTGAATCGCCTAGAGATACTGATTCCAATGAGTTCACACGCTTGTGAGCAACCTCTTCTTGAATGGAAGCCCATTGCTGATTGTTTAAGCGGACCCATTGGGCAACAGTCGCTGAGTCGACTTGCCTACCCCTTGATTCTAGTTTTGCCTTGATGCGATTTACCTTAGCTGAGTAAGCGATCGCCCGTCGAGAGGTCTTTATCCCTGCAATCCCTTGGTTGCGGAGATGCATACGAATTTCTCCTCTAATCCACGGCATGGCAAAAGAGCTAAATCGGACACCCTTGTCAGAGTCGAAACGATCAATAGCTTTCAGCAAGCCAATCATCCCAATTTGATAGAGGTCATCGAACTCCAGCTCACATCTATCCACATACTCATGAGCAGCTTTGCAAACAAGTCGTTCATTTTCTGAGGCAATCCTAGAGCGTAGGCTACGTGATGGGTTAATGGAATACTCCGTAAGTAGGTCGTTTTCCATACTGTTCGTTGCTTCATTTACTAGAGGGTTCCGTTGCTTCAGCCTGGAACCTTTAATAACGAAACCCTCTAGTATCAGAATACTCAAGTTATAAAAATTACGCATAGAAGTTGCGTAAGAACCTTCACCATTAAAAGCTGTGATATCATACCTTCAAGAGAATTGCGATTTCGATGCCCGCTCCTTTCCCTCCGCTACGCCTAATTACCCATACTCTACCCCTACCGATTCATTCCCGGTAGGGTTTTTTGTAAGCACTGGCAGGTACCCTATGCTTCCATCGATCCCACCAACGGTATTTGAGAGGACTCTTGAAGAGGAGCTTGCCGATCTTCAGATAGCGATCGCCATGCGACTGATGAGTAGAGAAGAGCTGGAAGCGGCAACCAAGTCTCTCCTGGCTCAAAACCGAGTTCTTCGGAAGGCGGTGGCCAATTCAATGAAGGGAGGCTGAATTAATGGATGAAATGACAAA
This sequence comes from Cyanobacteria bacterium P01_E01_bin.6, assembly GCA_039194035.1. Lineage (GTDB taxonomy): Bacteria > Cyanobacteriota > Cyanobacteriia > CAKZMO01 > CAKZMO01 > JBCCWF01. The sequence continues at coordinate 16,044 of JBCCWF010000091.1, forward strand.
AAGTGAAATAGCGCTTCGCCAGACTTGGGAACATATTGACTTGGTTATGAGGCTATTGGCATCCGCCCAAGTCGAGCTTATGAAGCGGCAATTTACCCATGATCGCTCAAAGCTGCGATCGCCCGAATGGGAAATGTTTGCTGAAGTGACGGAAAAACTTCGTGGATTGACATACGGATCTGATGAATACAATGCTCAACTTGAAGAGATGAAGCGCGGACCGTTATCTCATCATTACCAGCACAATCGACATCACCCCGAATTCTTTGGCAACGGAATTGAAGGGATGAATCTCTTTGATTTGCTGGAAATGTTCATTGATTGGAGCGCTGCAGTGCGCCGACATGATGACGGAGATATCAATAGAAGCATTGAAATAAATACTCAGCGATTTAATTTATCTCCGCAATTGGTTCAAATCTTTCGGAATACTATTCCTTGGGTGAGAGATGAATTTGACGAGCTAAACACCCAAAAGGATTTACAGATGTGAACTAATGCCGTCACTGATGCCCACAGAGGAGATTCACGATGCTTATTTATGTTGCTGGCCCATACCGTGAAGGTTATGACCGGACGGTTCAGCAAAATATTGAATCAGCCGAACAAATAGCTCAAGAAGTCTGGTTAAGCGGCCACGCGGCCATTTGCCCGCACCTTAATACAGCTCATTTTGATTCCAAGATTGACGGGGTATCTGATGATCAGTATCTCAATGGCACCATGGAAATGTTGCGTCGATGCGATGGGATTGTACTCGCTCCTAATTGGGAGCAATCAGAAGGAGCAAAGGCTGAATATGAATACGCTGAATCTGTTGGTATGCCAGCTTGGATATACCCATTGCTGCCAGCGCGATATTATTGCCTAACGGAAGGGCGATCGCCCATTCAATGTGCGGCATTTATGGACACTGTCATGCAGATGTATCGCCTGCACCTGAAAAAGAATGCGGACTATTCACCCGCAAATATCTTAGGAACTGGCGAGATCGGTCTAG
>JBCCWF010000092.1:0-16968 GCA_039194035.1 Cyanobacteria bacterium P01_E01_bin.6
ACTTTTCTTTTACTGATTGGTTGTGTGGCCCCCCCCCCCCCCCCCAAAACCCTTATTCCGTCGTCGTCAATTTGGAAAGATTGCCAAATCGTGCTTCTCAACTGATTCGCTAATGTCGCTTTTATCGAACACTTAGCCACAGAACCGCAGGCAGGGTCACAAAGCTCAGGAGTGTCGATAGAACGATGGTTCTGGCGACGCGTCCTGCATCTCCACCCAATTCTGTCACCCAAATCAGCGAATTGACAGCCACAGGCATCGCCGATTGCAACACAAGAACTTGCTGATCCAGTCCCTCCAATCCTAACGCCCGTCCAATGGTGTAAGCCAAGAGGGGAGAAACGATGAGTCGCAGACTGGCTCCGAACAACTCATATCGACCAAAGACAATGGGTGTCCGTGATAGCTGAATGCCCAGGGTCAAGAGCGCAATAGGAATGGCTCCACCGCTGAGGAGTGTTGTGCCACGGGCGATCGCCACAGGAATCGTCCCACCATAGACCTGTAGCATCACACCCACCACCGTTGCCCAAAATACCGGAAGCCTTAGGGTGAAGAGAATTCCAGCTCTGACGCCTGATCCCTTCAGCACAATGGGAAAGATGCTCGCAATCATCAGGCTCGATCCGACCAGATATACCACCGCCCGCTCTAGTCCTGCCTCCCCAAGAGAGAACAGGACAAAGGGCAGTCCCATATTGCCCACATTTGCAAATAGCGTTGTGGCGATGAGGCTTTTTTGCCCATCGGGTGAAAAGTTGAGGCTACGTCCCAGCCCCACTGCAATCAGATAAAGCAGGGCTGTATTGAGCAGGAATGCCACGACAAGGGCGATAGCACGCTCCATGGCTAGCGTGCTATCTGAGAGACTCGTGAACACCAACGCCGGGAGCAATGCGTAGATATTGATCCGTGCCAGGGTCTGTAAGTCTAGCTGAAATGCACGACCCACCAAAACTCCAGCAAGCGCCACCAACGCAATTGGCAGCACTGCAGAAATCAAAACAGTCATAAGCTAAAACTCACCTATTTTGCGTATTTTGGTGGTTGTCCCCCGCCGGATTCGGAGAACAACCACGCAATCTAAATAGCGAATAGCTTAACCACATCAAACGTGCTGACGTCTTGTGTATCGTAGCGCTGCTGCTAGGCGGCACGTCTGCCCATTACCGATGCCGTTAGTTGACGCTGCTGCCCAAGACCAGCAAGCCGACCATGGTTGCACTGTTCCACAGGCTATGAACCATCATGGAGGCCAGCAGGTTGCGCGATCGCCCATAGACGAATCCTAGAACCATTCCCAGGATGGTAAGGGGCAGCACTTCAGAAAAGCTAAGGTGCGCGGTGGCAAAGATGACACTGCTGAGGATGATGGCACCCCAGAGGGGCATGTATCGAGTCAGCGATGGCAGGAGAAATCCCCGAAACAGAATCTCTTCGAAGATGGGGGCGGCGATCGCCGCTGTGAAGAAGAAAATGCCTAACGCGACGATATCCCCTTCATTCAGAACAATTTCGAGGAGGGGATTGCTGCCTCCGCGTCCCTGCCAAATCTGCTGGTTCAGAATGGAAACGCCAATGACGAGAGGAACCGCACAAAAATACCCTCCCAGTCCCCAAAGAAACCATCGCCCGTTGAGCGATGCCTTAAACCATCCTTCGGGCAGAGGCAAAAAGGATTTGATGGAAAAATACAGCACCAGCGTTGAGGCGATCGCCATCAGCAGGTAGATGATCGTGGTGGTGATCGCTGTGGATTGACCACTCGTGAGATTGAGGGTGAGGCCTTGCTGCTGCCAGAGCGGCGTCAACAGCCCACGTAGAAGACTAACCGCCACAGGCAAAATGATTTGCCCTAGAAAAAAGAATCCGACGAGCAACACCTGCCAGGTAATTTCCCAGTCCCAGGGCGGCGTCCACCGACTGGTATCGTGATTTGCTGCCAGTAGAGATTCTTTCCCTTTGATGATTCGTTGCGCCAGCAACACAACGAACAACATAACCCCAATGAGGCATCCCAAGGCTGGCCCTGCCCCCAATAAACCTAATTTGACTAGTGTCGCTTGGGCATCTTGCTGTTCTTGATCGCGTAACGCAGCCAAATCATCGGGCTGTTGTTGAATGGTATACAGGCGCTCCAGTGCACGGGTGCGGAACCATCCTGTCAGAGTTTGCTTCAGGTGAAATTCGGCATCAGGAACAGGTTGAGCTGGGTCACTCCACAACCCGATGAGCACCTCTGCTGTCGCCCCCTGCTCTCGATGATTCACAGATGCAGGAGAACGTGTGCCCAAGGTGTTAGCCGCAATCGGTTCCCAGGTGGCGATCGCCTCTGCTGACTTATCCTGTAAGGCATAGAGAAGACCGAGGCGGAGTCCTAGGTCATCATTCAATGACAACGTTTTCTCCCGTTGAGGAGAAGAGGATTGTGTCCCATTACTGGTGGCTGGCGGCGTTAACTCTGGCGTCGAATTCGGTGAATTCGGTGATTCCAGGGTGCTGCTAGTTTCGGTGTCGGGTGTTCCTAACGCAGGTGTTCCTGATGATTGACCATTATCGGCACGATTCGCTTGAGGTTGCGGGGACAGCCGTGCCACATTTTCCTGCACAGCCACTTGGGTCTTCTCATATTGAGTCGTGACCTGTTCCAGAGAAACTGTGCCGCCCAAAATGCCTGCGATATCTGTTGCGTTGAACCCGTCCGGTGGCTCTAGCTCGCTCGCTTGCAGCAATAGGTCAGTTTGATATAGCTCTAGCCGATTGCCAATTTGGGGTTCTGCAAGACTGCCAATGAGCGCAGGCCCTACAGATACCACCAAAACAATGAGCGTGAGAAACCCTAAGATGATCCGTCTCAACGATTTGCTCCTTCGCGATCTCATTCCCTCGGCATTATCGCATTGAACTCAGCAGAGAAGCGCCCACAACGGGGTAGAATTCTTCTGGCTTCGTTAGGAATGAGAAATCAAACGACTCAATTTTTTCTGGGGCGGTGCGGTATCCTTGCACTGGTCCCGCCGAAACGATTGAGATTGAATGTATTTTTCAGTCGCTAGCTTGGATTTCGACAACCCTATTTTATTCGGAGGACAGACCCCTGATGACCCGTGTCATCCTAGTGCGTCATGGCGAAAGCACCTTCAACGTCCAGCGACGAGTGCAAGGCCACTGCGACGAATCAAACCTCACTGAAGCAGGCCGTATTGCGGCACGACAGGTTGGTGCTGCTCTATCCGGCATTCCGTTAGATGCAATCTACAGTAGCCCGTTACGTCGTGCGAAAACAACGACTGAACTCATCGTTGAAACCCTTTCACAGGATGAACCAACGTTGCCCGATGTGTCCTTTAGTCAGGACTTATATGAGGTGAACTTGTGCCAGTGGGAAGCGGTCACCTTTAAGGAAATTAAAGAAAAATTCCCAGAAGACTACAAAGTCTGGCAAGAAGAGCCTCATAATCTGCGGATGGATGTCCCCACGCCAGAAGGCGATATTGAGTTTTATCCGATTCGGGCAGTCTATGACCAAGCTCGACGCTTTTGGCATGATGTGTTGCCAGTCCATCAGGGACAGACAATTTTAGTCGTGGGTCATAGCGTGATCAACCGTGCCCTTGTGCAAACGGCTATGGGGTTGGGGCCTGAGAGTCTGGCGAACTTCAGATTGTCTAACTGCGGTATTAGTATCGTCAATTTCTCAGGAGCCTTGGGTGACCCAATTCAGCTGGAATCGTTCAACTTGGTTGACCACATTGGCGATCCAGTACCTGAGGTGCGAGGCGGCCATCTGGGGCCACGCATCTTGCTTGTGCGTCATGGGGAAACCAACTGGAACCGCGACAAGAAGTTTCAGGGGCAAATCGATGTTCCCTTAAATGACAACGGCAGACAGCAGGCTGAGCAATGTGCCGAGTTTTTGAAGGGGATTCACATTGATCGGGCGATTAGCAGCCCCATGCTCCGTCCCAAAGAGACCGCTGAGATTATTCTCAAGCGCCATTTGGGTGTTGTGTTAGAACTGGATGAAAATCTGGTCGAAATTGGTCATGGTCTCTGGGAAGGCAAGTTTGAGTCTGAAATTGAGGCGGAGTTCCCTGGCGAACTCAATCGCTGGAAGGAAACTCCCGAGGCGGTGCAAATGCCAGAAGGTGAAAACCTCCAGCAAGTATGGGAGCGAGCCGAAGCTGCATGGAAGGCCATGCTAGATTCGACCATTCCCCCCATCGACGGGGAAGATCTTGCCCATCCTCAAACCATTTTGGTTGTTGCCCACGATGCGGTGAACAAGTCTCTGTTGTGTCAACTCATGGGGTTGGAGCCAGAAAACTTCTGGGCATTCAAGCAGGGGAATGGATCCGTCAGCGTGATTGACTATCCAACCGGGCCAGAGGGTCGTCCGTTAATTCAGGCATTGAACATCACCTCATTCATTGGTGGGGTGCTGGACAAAACTGCTGCGGGTGCCCTGTAGGAGCGCATGCCATGCGCCCTCGACCACTGTCGATCGCCCTCGACCGTAAACGATATAAGGAAGTTGCAGATTAATAACATACAAACCGTAGAGGCGCACAGCCGTGCGCCTCTACAGAAGGGTCGCCTAATTATGGGATGTTAGTTAATGGCAGATCCCTAACCTTGAGCGATCGCCCTGATAAGCGCTCTGACCTTTGATGATCACGGAATCAAACGAATGAATACAATCCCCGATGAATGCTAATGGTGACGGAGTGGCTACGACAGGTTCGAGTAATCGATCCGCTTTCAGGAACGGATCAGATTTCTGATGTGTGGGTGGTGGACGGAGTGATTGCAGCGATCGCCCCTCCGACTGACGATCCACTCGCTGATGGCTCGCTGACTGCCGTACTGCCGTCTGCTATCACGCAGCAGGACATCCACACCATTCATCAGCCCGGTCTTGTGCTTGCCCCTGGACTCGTTGACCTCTATAGCCACTCAGGTGAACCTGGTTATGAATCACGGGAGACGCTCAAGAGTCTGACCGCAGGGGCGATCGCCGGAGGCTTTAGTCGTCTCACTCTTTTGCCCGACACTCATCCAGTGTTGGACAATCCTGCCAGCATTGAGCAGATTCAGCACCATATTCAACGACTAGAGGCTGCTCCCCAGGTTAGTTTGTGGGGCACGCTCACCTTGGAAGCGAAGGGTGAGCAGATGGCCGAATTGGGTGATTTGGCCGAGGCTAATGTGGTGGGCTTTGCAGATGGGGTTCCCCTACACCATTCGGTGTTGCTGCGACGGGTATTGGAATATGGACAGGTATTCGGCAAGCCCATTGCGTTATGGCCGTGCGATCGCCCCTTATCTGGGGGAGGTTCTGCCCGCGAAAGTGTTGCCTCGATTCGTCTGGGATTAGTTGGCAATCCTGCGATGGCTGAAACAACGGCTCTGGCAGCACTGCTAGAGGCAATCGCCGACATTTATGGCGCTGATGCTACACAACATGCTGGTGGCAATGGGGATCGCACAGATGAGACAGCAGACTCTCCCGCAACGGTTCATATCATGCGCGTTTCCACAGCCCGCAGCGTCGAACTCATTCGATCTGCTAAAGCTCAGGGACTGCCGATTACGGCCAGCACCACCTGGATGCATTTGCTGTGGACGGTGGACGACCTCAGTAGCTATGACCCCAATCTCCATCTCGACCCGCCCTTGGGCACGGCAACCGATCAAGCGGCGCTCATTCATGGCGTGAGGTCAGGAATCATTGATGCGATCGCCATTGATCACAGCCCCTATACTTACGAAGAGAAAACCGTAGCCTTTGCCCAATCCCCTCCAGGGGCGATCGGGCTAGAGGTGGCGTTGGGAACGTTATGGGAACGATTTGTCGCATCTGGACAGTGGACGGCATTGGAGTTGTGGGCGGCTTTGAGTCTGAATCCTGCCCTCTGCCTCAACCAGTCTCCGCCAACCCTGATGGTGGAACATTCTGCTGAAATGGTGCTATTTGATCCAGAAGCATCCTGGCAAGTGACACCCAAAACGTTAAAATCACAGTCATCCAATACTCCGTTGCTAGGGCAAGCCATTCGTGGAAAAGTGCTCAACCTTTGGACATGAAAGATCCCCCGAAGGAAGCTACAGCTTAATAACATACCAACCGTAGGGGCGCACAGCCGTGTACCCCCACAGAAGTAGGGACGCACAGCCGTGCGCTCCTACAGAAGGGTCGCCTAAGTGTGGAACGTCTGCCACATCTTTTTACCGTACTGTTCCTTGAGACTGCCTATGTCGTCTGATGTTGTTGAAATCTTATCGGCTGAGGATATTCGTCGAACCCTGACGCGACTCGCGTCTGAGATCATTGAGCAGGCAGGGGATGTGCGATCGCTTGCCTTGATTGGCATCTACACACGGGGGGTGCCTTTGGCCCATTTGTTGGCAGCCCAGATTGAGATGCTCGAAAATATCCAGGTTGATGTGGGAGCATTGGATATCACCTTCTATCGTGATGACCTGGACAAAATTAAGCTCCGCACCCCAGCGAAGACGAAAATCTCGTTTGACCTGTCGGGGAAAACGATTGTGCTGGTGGATGATGTGATTTATAAGGGGCGAACGGTTAGGGCGGCATTGAATGCGGTGAATGACTACGGGCGTCCGGCGACTATTCGGTTAGCGGTGCTGGTTGATCGGGGACACCGAGAGGTGCCGATTCACCCAGATTTTGTGGGAAAGCAACTGCCGACGTCTAAGGAAGAAGCCGTGAAGGTCTATCTGAATGATGTGGATGGACGGGATGCGGTAGAGTTGGTGCCCCGTCCTCGATAACCAGCATCACTATCGTCGGAGAGACTGTAATACTGTGCCGAGATGTCCACCCTGCAATGGATTACGAGCTGCGCGATCGCCCGATGCTCGCGCCAAATAGAGAGTGACCGCTGCCCTGGAGCAGGTGGATAAGATGCCCCTGCCTCGCCGCGGGATCGGTCAGATCTCTGGCGGACAGCAACAACGAGTAGTTCTGGCTCGGGCATTGGCCTAGGAAGCGGACCTGCTTTTGCTGGACGAACCCCTGACGAGGATGGACAAAAAGACGGAAGCGATCATGCTGGATCTGTTTGCAGAACTAAAGGCTCAAGATAAGACGTTGCTGGTGTGTAGCCATGAATGGGACGAGTCCCTACGCCGCTACGATCGCCTGCTCCTGCTCAATGTCGCCTGATTGCCAACGATTTGCCTCAGTCGGTGATGACGATGGAAAACATTCAGCAAGCCTACGGAAAAAATATTCGGCCTTCTCTAAACGGCAAAGTAGAAACGCCATTCCTTTGTTGAAAGGATAACGGCTAAGTTGAGCGGCGGCTAACATCCTCTGCATCCTCACCGAGATTTTCCGCTCGTCCGCTCCAACGTTGCGTTAGATCACACTTTGGAAGCAAACTGATGACTTCTCTTCCGCCTTCTGATTGTCTTCTTTGCCAGTCTGCAAACATTGCGTCTAAGTCGTAGTTAAAAGACTTGGCATGTTCTTCACGAATCTTATGAATTTCATCTAGAATCTCGTCTTCCCACATTGCTCAATCTCCTGATAATTCGTAGGGGGTGCAAATCACAGGCAACTGGTATCCAACATCAAAGCTGATTTCTTCAAGTTTCCTTTGAATCTGTGCGTTTGCAATGTGCTTACAATTCCAAGTTAGCAGGTAATCCAAGCCGTGGACGGTGGCAGCAGAAATGTGAACCGCATCGTCAGAAGCCTTGGGCGGAAGATTTCTGCGCGAAAGGAATTGGGCTGCTAGACTTTGTACAGCTTGATTGAGTTCAACCAAGGGAACTCCATTGAGGATTTCTAGACGATTAGCCGCGATCTCAGAATCTCCCCGCGCCACTTCATCCAAAACAACTTTTGAAATATAAAGTGTGAAAGCACTCCGACGAGATTCCCACCACTCTTTTGTGACTTCTATGTTTGCTGCCAGAATCAGATTTTTGGTTGATCTGGCGGTGAGATAGCCCAGAATACTGGTTTCGATGTAAACAGTTTCACTCATATAGCGATCCTATTTGATTCTTGAAATCAAAGTCGGCTTACAGCAAGAGCCTTAGGTCGATAATCTTTCAATATTCAAGTCATATCGCTATATGCCGAGTATCATTTCTCGCCCTTGGAATTCAGATGAGATTAGTCACTAATACTACAGCTAATCCAGTAGATACCAGAGCATACAAAATTGTAAATAACCGCAAAACTTCATGAAGAGAACTTAGTTAGAAAGACAGCCTTGTTCCTAATTCATCAGACAATCTTTCGTGATCTTTGTCCAAGACATCTGCAAAAGAAGCTCCTTTTAGGCAAAGATAAGCAAAACCAGCATTCATAATCAACGGAAGAATAAGACTCAGCTTAATCCAGGGCTTAGATGACATGCCGTTTGTTTTCAAAGAAGCACTCTGCTCTATGGTACGGATGTACAACATTTCATCTCTCGGCCAATCGAATCCAAGATGCATTCTTAACCTTGGATATTGAAGATGGCTTAAGACCCCTAGTAGTAGATTCGAAAAATGAAATAATATCTGTGATGGGCAATATCTGTGATGGGAGAGATACGTGAGCAATCCACAAAAAGACAACTCTAATCCCAAGAAAGCGCCGCAGGCAGTATTAACCATTGATCCAGGAACCCTGGTGTTTATCATTTCAGCAGCGATTCTATTGCCGCTGCTGATTACAGGGTTTCTCTCTCAATAGACATCATGCCCGCGACGCCCACATCTAGCTATGCAACCTCGGAAGGGTTATACAACCTCATAAGGGTTGGTCAGGCGATTCAACTGCTGCACCATGAGACTGAGGAAGAGGCCCACATCCGTCACTACCCCAACCGACTCAACGGAGCCGCGATCGCTCAATTTCGTCACCACCGCAGGGTTAATATCCACGCACACCATCTTCACCCCGGCCGGAGTCATATTGCCCACGCCGATGGAATGCAGCATTGTGGATAGCATCAAGATCATGTCAGCTCCCTCGATCAGTCGCGCATAATCTGCCTGAGCCTCAATCAAATCCATCTTGGTGTCAGGCAGTGGCCCATCGTCTCGAATGGAGCCTGCTAGCGAAAAGTCCACACCGTGCTTCACGCATTCATAAAAGATGCCGCTTTGAATTATGCCCGACTCCACGGCATTGGTAATGCTGCCACACCGACGAACGGTGTTAATGGCTTTCAGGTGATGGCGATGACCGCCATGCACCGACACCCCCCGCTTCATATCCATGCCCAAAGACGTGCCCATGAGGGATTGCTCAATATCGTGGACAGCGATCGCATTTCCACCCAGCAACACATGGATATACCCGTCTCGAATGAGCTTCGCTAGATGTTCGCTGCCGCCTGTGTGAACGACCACAGGCCCTGCCGTGACCACCACCTTGCCGCCCTGGTCGCGAATCCGACGCAGATCCCAGGCAATTTGCTCCACCGTGAGTTCCACCCGACGTTCACTGGAAACACCCGATCCCATGAAGCTAAACTCTTGGGCATTCCGCTGCTCTCTCGATTCAGTTTTGCGAACGGTGCGAATGCCTTCCACGCCAACGACAACGTGCTCACCAGACTGAATGTCTCGCAGGAGCTTGCATTGGGCAACAACTCCGGAGCCACTATTCGACACCGTAATCGCGCCATCCATCCGCTGGCCTTGCAAGCGCACCCACTGCCCCTGCACCCGTACCTCCGTCGGGTAGATGGTGGTGACATAGAAATCATCAGGCGCTACGCCGTCTTGTTCTGCGATCTCCAAGTTGACATCATTCACATCTTGGGCGATCGCCACTGCCCCGATGTCAATCAGCTGGTTCATGATGTCGTCCATCACTTCCCGATAAGGAGCCGAAATCTTGACCTGAGCCGATGACACATCATTACGATGTTTACCCAGATGGAAATCCAGCACCTGGAAGCTGCCTCCACCTTCAACCACCAAATCTAAGGCTCGATTAATCATGCCGGAATCGAGCAAGTGTCCTTCAAGCTTAATGGTGCGACTAGACACAGTGGCATTGGAACGAGGCTCATCTAGCAACGGCTCTGTCACCCGAAGCGTCAAACACTTAGCAGCCCCTCCAGCCTTGAGAAATTCATGCAAGGGTGTTTCGACAACCGTAAAGCCTTTATCTGAAATGCGTCGCTTTAGGCTGTCGCTCATCTGATTCATCACAAGCGTGTAGTCTACATTAACCGCATTGCAGGCAAAACTAACCGCATCTACCTCATCCACAACAATGCGTTTTGCCTCAGGAACACGCATCTCAATCAGACGATTGGAGTACGAATCAAATGCGGGCGGGTAATACAGCAAATATCCATCTGTTAATGGACAGAAGCATGTGTCCAGATGATAGAACCGCTCATCCGTCAAGCGAAGCGATAGAACCTCAATCTGCAACCAATCTGCCAAATAGGGATGAGCATCCAATTCAGACCGAAATCCATACCCAGCCCACAACCATCGCCCTTCTCGGTCGAGTAGCGCGTCTCCAGCGCCTTCGAAGGGCAACCCCTTTGGCAGTTCATGAACCGTATAGCCCTGCTCCTGAAACCATTGCTTAAAATGAGGTTCTTCTCCTTGACGCTCTGGATGAAAGAACCGACTCAGAACAACTTGATTACCCAAGACCAATCCAGCATTCGCAGTAAACACCATGTCAGGCCAACCTTTTTCAGGCTTGACTAAATCAATCTGGGCATATTCAGTCAATACTTGATACAGTCGATTCCACTGAGTCTCTGCAAGGTCACGAGACGAGCGATGAATATTCCCTTCCATCCACGGGTTGATTACATAATCAACGTCGTAGTGGTGGGGTGGACACATGAGAATACGAACAGTGCTAGTCATAAAGAAACCTATTGAGAAGCAGTAAAACTGGTAAAGAACATGAACGCCCGAATTACAAAGGCATCAACTGAATCGAATCACCTTGAATCAATGGGTTAAGAGTCCTGAATGAATAAAGGATCTTGAAGCAGGTCACCCGCCCCAAGATCCTTTACTCATTGCCGATCGCCGATAAGTCGGTGGTCACAATGAACGGTAAAACCCATACAACCCTGCGCCGCCTGCGCAGCGGGCGGCGCAGGGTTGTGAATTTGGTTTTTAATTGTGCCGAGGTACTGACCGTCAGTTGATAGTATTGACCCCAAACTATATTGGGCACTACAGATCCCAACCTAGACGAGGTTGATATCGATAGACAGTAATGCCAACGTGCAGCGCATTAGTATCAGGGATACATTCTAATACATGACATCTGCCAAGCTGCGACGACATTGACATATCTCGCCATGCAATTTTCTAACCGACAATGTGCCTGCTTTCGTCACAATGGAAATGCTGAAACTTTTACTTCAGAAGGCTCATAGCACTTCCTTCGCGCTCAGCAACACAGATGATCTCTATGAATGTCATGATGAACATAGAATACGCTCTGCAAATACATCCGCTTACGGTTTAGCGCCCAGCGCTGAATTTGCATGAACAAGATAAACGTAATGTCTAAATGTCAGGAATGTTTAATTTTCAAAGCAGGAAAGCTGTTGTGACACCGTGTAGAAATGCATAGATTGGATGGGATGTGAGACTAAATAAATGCATGAGCAGGTATCATCCATCAGCGTTCTGAATTGTGTAGAGGACTATGGCCGTTCGGCCCAACGTAGCGTATGACTTTCGAGACCATGCCTTGGCAAACCGTCTTGCTCGGTTTGAGGGATGCCATTCTACAGGCAGAAACAGTAGACGTATTGTTACGCAAAACGCTAAGTGTTGTGAATGTTGCGTATCACGTCGATAGTATCCTCTGGGTTAACTTGGATGAGTCAAACGGCGAGTCTTGCCGCGCCTACAGCACGCTCCGCAATTGGAAGACCCTGGAAGATTCAGAAGAAACAAGTCGCGCTGACGACAATACATCGGCTCTCCACAATCCTGCCACTGACTCATCAGAATCTGCTGAGGTGATCCGTCGCTTTCGTCCAACATCCATCCCATCCTGGCTAGTTCAACAACAGCGTCACCCACAGCCGATACAACTTGACACTGGAGATTTGATTATTCCTGTGGTTGACAATCCACCCACATCGTCGAACCCAAGCAACGAAGGGACTCGCATGGCGGCTTCTGGTGGCATGGTCGGTAACGCCTATCCAACAGTTTCATCTGATTCATCTGACCAAGGGCTTCGATTTGTCTTTCAGTTGCGTCGGACAATGGCCAGTCCGCCAGCTTCGACATCGTCTGACCTGCTTGGGCAGAAAGGTGAGGGGGCTTTTACGTCTGATTCATCTGCCGATGATTCAAATCCCTTTGGAGACGATCCCAATTCCTCTGGATGGACCCATGAGGACATGCTAAGACTGCAAGCCATTGGCGATCAGTTGATATTGGCATGCGATGCTTTGTCATTCAAACGCCGACTTGAACAGTCCCAACGTCATGTCTCGTTGTTGAGTCGCACATCCCATATTCTCAACACATCGATCCACCCCGATCTTGCCATTCAGCAAATTCTCTCTGAAATGGGGCAACGAATGAGGAGCGATCGCATCATATTGTTTGATTTGCGCAATCAGACAGTGGCGGCGATCGCCACCTGGGAACGGCCTCGACAACAGCTAGCTTCTCTTAACCTTGAGGCACTGCACCCTAGTCTATGGCAAAACACCATCGACCTATTTCTTCAGGGTGGCGCGTCATACTTAGAGCTTCAGCTTAATAACGAGGACGAGGACGAGGAGCCATTAAGCGACTGGTTACGCACCGTGGGGGTTGGTTCTGCTCTGGTGCTTCCCATGTTTATTCGAGAAGAATTTTTTGGGGCGATCGCCCTCTTGTCCCATCGCTCAGATCGCAATTATTCGCTTGATGAATTACAGATGGCACGCCAAAGTAGCGAGCAACTATCCATTGCCTTTTCGATCATCCAATACACGCGCGCCCCAACACTGCCTCAAGCGGTATCACCCATTCGCCAATCTGTTGCGAATCCGCTTCCGTTCACCGACGATATCACCCATTTGCTGAATCGAGAGGCATTAGAAAAAGAACTAGACGTCCTCAGCAAAGCATCGGTATGGGCCTTTCGCTCCCCCTTTAGCTTAATCACATGTGACATCGACTACTTCAAGCTAGTGAACGATAACCATGGCTACGACGTTGGCGATCGCGTCTTGAATCGGGTTGCGCAACGTCTCCAACATCAACTACGGCGAGCAACCCCCATTTATCGTTATGGTGGCGAAGAATTCGCCATTATTCTAGAAGAGACAGACTTGAAAACGGCCAAGGATGTCGCCGAACGACTGCGCCAGTCCATTCGCTCAATGCCGCTACGCACAGAAACAGAGGTGTTGACTATCACGGCCAGTTTTGGGGTTGCTCAATTAATGCCTGATCAGGATCACCATGCCCTCGATGTGTTCAAACGATCCGAAGAGGCTCTTTTTGAAGCAAAGCGTCAGGGACGCGATCGCGTTGCGGTGAATGGCCAACGTGTCATCACATCCTAAAAGTCGCAGATTGTATGTTAAGGCGGGATTATGGAGCGCTCCGCGCCCCATAATCCCGCTAAATTCTTTCCCGGCTTAAGTCATATAGCGCTCCGCGCTATAATCCAAATCGCAACATTAACGTTGCCTATTCAGTAGCCCGGCGTTATTACACTGAAAACTTAAAAACCTGGGTAGTGTCCCTCAGGGGCGTTCTCCAGGTTTTTAAATTGAGTTTATTGATGCCTATCGACTGAGCGGATTTCTTGAGCAGATTTTTGCTGTGATAATGTCAATGCGTATTTCTTGAGTGTGCAGTATTACATTCTTTGAAGTTTCAATGGCTTTTGCAAACCCAGCAAAAACCCTGCTGTAGACTAATAACAATCTTGCGAGGATATATCTTTCATTCTCACTTTTAGATTAAACCCAACGGGCGGGCTATCGAGCTGATGTCCGTTGTCCGTTCATCACAAAAATGTTTTGGATAGGAGCTTCTATTCAATGTCTCATTCCGTCAAAATCTATGACACCTGCATTGGATGCACCCAATGCGTTCGTGCTTGCCCTCTAGACGTTCTAGAGATGGTTCCTTGGGATGGCTGCAAAGCAGGCCAAATTGCCTCATCACCTCGCACCGAAGATTGCATCGGCTGCAAGCGTTGTGAGACAGCTTGTCCTACAGACTTCCTGAGCGTACGCGTTTATTTAGGTGCCGAAACGACTCGCAGTATGGGTTTGGCTTATTAAGATTGTCGGAATCTCACCCGACTCTCTCAAGCCAGATTAATGTCTGCATCGTTCTATTTTTCAAGAGAATCTTGCGTAAAGAGCAGGAACTGAAAGGTTCCTGCTTTTTTTTGGCCTGCCAAGACTTGCCCACATGACTTGACAACCTTCTCAGGTTCACTACAAAGAAATGATCGATTGAGATGCACTGAGCGTGCCTCAATCGATCATTTCTTCGTAACCTTTGCCAAGTCGTGTTATCCACATGACTTGGCAACCGTCTTAAAATTGCACTCAAAAAATGAGGGTTTATGCTAGTAAACAGGCAATCGGGAACAGCATATATTCCAGGAAAAAAAGCTTCCAAATAACCTGATAAAACTGAGCGATGGATTGTTTCCTACGAAGGTCTACGCGTTGGCTCAAGGACCACATTGCTCCCAGTGCAACGGCATGAGAGATGAGAATAACTAGCGTGTTTACAGACGAGAGCCAGATACTCGTCACCATCATGACGACATAGCATCCCGTCAACACCCACCGAGCGAGATTAAATACGGCTTGCGGCCCCAGTTTGACGGTGAACGTGGTGATGTTGTACTGGCGATCGCCCTCTAGGTCGGGAATGTCCTTGAAGATGGCGATCGCAAACGTGAACACTAGAATAAATAGCGTGAGTGCCCAGATGGCTGGCGTCACCTGACGGGATTGATTCAGAATCTGTTGAGCGTGGAGAAATAGCCCCACATTCACAATCACGCCCCGAACGGTGAAAATGCACACCGATGCCCAAAATGAGAAGCGCTTGAGCCGCATGGGGGGCATGGAGTAGGTTGTGCCAATGGCGACACTCAGCCAAACAGTCCAGGTCAATGCCAATCCTTGAATGGGAGCGGTTGCAAGAGCCAGGAAGCCCATCAACAGAACAATGCGCCAGCCAACTCGCCGCGAAAATTCACCCGATGCAAGGGGCAGATGAGGCTTATTTATCCGGTCGATGTCTACGTCATAGAGCTGATTCAGCCCAACGATGTAGATATTGCCGCAGAGACAGGTCAACCAAGTTGCTAGCGCATAGGGGATGGAAGAAATAATGGCAGTGAGGGGGGGCGCTCCGATGGCGATCGCCATCACGTAAAGGCTAAAAACACTGAGCGTGGTACCGACGATGGTATGGGGTCGAGAAAATTTCCAAAGTGCATAAAGCCAAGGGATACGGCGCTGCACCCATGAGCGTCGTGGTGGTGTCACCACCGGGCTTGGAGATGAAGGAGATGAGTGTTGTGATGTTGGCATGGCAGGTGATTCGGGCAGATCTGCTGATATTGGCAACTGATGGGCTGATTTGATACTCACTGCGATGGGGGGAAAGGGCAGGGACACATCAAGTATCCTGAAAAACCAACCGTCTCGTGAAGAATATTGAGAAACTGTTTTGATTGTTTGTATGCAGCACCGCCATATTCATTCGGGCCTGTCTATGTGAAATTGGAATCCCTCATAGAAAAGATTTTTCTCTCGTGGGTAGGCTTAAATTAGGGCGGCTATATCCACAATATTTGGGGATAAAGGTTTACTGAATCCAGAGACATAGCTGACAGCATAGTTAGGTCGGACGAAACATGATTGTGATGGCGCTTCGCACGCCCACAACCCTGCCCTAACCTTATTGTGGTTAGCGATATATCAGCATCAGCATTTCAGATTTGGACACATGCAATTTTTTCAACGAGACTGGTTTCATCTCGCATTTCGACTCCGCGGCTCGGTAATTCCTGCTATTTTGCCGCGTACGTTTTTATGTGGTGCGGTCGGGCTCATCATTTCGATTCTTTATGTCCAAGGCTGGCCAGTTTCTTATCCGCTCAATAACTTTATTCCTGAATTAGTGTTGAGTTTATTGTTGGTTTTTCGCACGAATACGGCCTATGAGAGATTTTGGGAGGGACGCAAGCTCTGGGGCAGGATGGTCAACGCTGTTAGAAACCTGGCGCGACAAGTGTGGATTATTGTACTGGAGAGAGAAAAGCGCGATCGCAACTACAAGATTGTCATGTTGAGGACGCTCGTTGCCTATGCGGTGGCCGTGAAACTTCACCTCCGACACGAACCTCCAAATGCTGAGCTTCAGTCACTCTTGCCTCTTGAGAATTTTCGAAAACTCTCTTCGATGAATAATCCCCCTCTGGAGATTGCCTTCTGGATTGGGGATTATTTGCAAATTCAGCATCAGCGCGATCGCCTTAATATCTATCAACTCACGGCGATGCAGCAAACTCTGAATGAGCTGGTGGATATTCTAGGAGGATGTGAGCGCATCTTAAAGACACCGATCCCGCTCGCTTATGCGATTCATCTAAAGCAGCTCTTGCTTATTTACTGCATGACGTTACCGTTTCAGGTGGTGAGTACGGTGGGCTGGTGGACAGGGCCATTGGTGGCACTGATTGGGTTTACTCTCTTTGGTATTGAGGAAATTGGAGTTGAGATCGAAGACCCCTTCGGATCCGATCCGAATGATTTACCCCTGGATGACATGTGTAAGACAATGCTAATTAATATCAATGACCTAATTAGCCTATCTCCGTGCACTAGCGCTGATGCACCCATTAAAACGACGATTCCTGAGTTCAATTCAGACTAAGGACTAGGCATGAGATAGAACCGGAAAGTATTTGAGTGGTGATGGTGTCAGTGCCACCATCACCACTCAAAT
>JBCCWF010000093.1:0-16949 GCA_039194035.1 Cyanobacteria bacterium P01_E01_bin.6
GAAGTGATTGGGCGAGTGTTTCAAACAGGGTCACTGGAACTGTCCTCATAACGCTTGCCCAAGGATGAACAAGCCGACGGCAACACTGGCACCAATGAGTGTATTGATGATGTTGACGATTTCGTTGGTGAGCCAATCGATTTGTTCTTGAAGGGTTGCGCCGATGACACTTTCTAGATTGGTAGCAACAAAAGCTGCGAGGACGCAAATGCCGATGCCCACCGGTGACATGACACCAACGAGCCACCCGACGAGGGCGATCGCCACCGACGCAACAATCCCGGCCAAGGTGCCTTCTAGACTCACCGCTCCTTCTGTTCCTCTTGGAACTGGCTTGAGGGTTGTGATCAAAAACGTGCGTTGACCGTAGGCCTTCCCAATTTCACTGGCTGAGGTATCGGATAGTTTGGTACTGAGGCTGGCCACGTAACCGAGCCAGAGTGCTGCAATCCAGCTTGACGCAGCAGGAACTGTTGTCATTGAAAGCATAAAAATGGCGATCGCGCACAAGGTTCCGACCAGTGCTGAACCCCATACGTTTTCTGGCCCTCGTGCTCCAGAACGTTTTTCGGCAATGCCTGCCGCTTCCTTTTCCTTCATGCCTACGCGGGTAACGGCAGACCCTGCAAGGAAATACACCATGATGATTCCATACCCTTGCCACCCTAATGTGCCCCAAATCATGACGCCTAAAAACCACGCATGGGCCAGCCCGGCAGACGTAAGCAACTTTTTTGGAGCGATCCAGGCAATGGTGGCGAGGAGGGTATTGAGGGCGATCGCAACGACCCACGGGAGAAAATCACGCGGAATCAGTTCAGCGAGTAAATCATTCATGGTGAATGCACAAAATATGCAATGTTATGTATCGCAAGACATGTGTTTATCCTACTAACGTATAGTAATCTGTATCGCAAGAAACAGCCTTCGATTTCTCTTTTGAAATGAGGATTGTATGATTCTCATGGAATGAAATTAGACGCATATTAACAATCCTTAATTAACCACAGTCGATGACAGTTGAATGCCATTCAAGGAGAGCTTTCAAAACAACTAACCTATACAACGGAGTATCTACACTATGGATATTGTTTCTATCATCGTTACACTGCTTGTTATTGCAGTCAGCTTGCTTATTGTCTCGAAGCTTCCATTCTTAGGCGTGGAAATAGATACCTTTCCAATCGCACTAATATCAGCAATAGTCTTTGCTGTTCTCAATGCTATTGGCGAATTTCTAACCCCAAGTATTCCAATTACCCTTGGGATTCTCAGTTTTGTCATTAATGTGATTGTCTTTGGTTTATCGGCAAAATTAGTTGAAGGGTTTCGACTAAGATATGGAGTCTGGAGCGCCATTTTGGGTGCGTTTGTCATGGCCATTGTTTTAGGTCTTGTGAAGACGCTGCTGGCACAGTTTGGGATTGCAGCATAGTTCATATCCTGTAAGCCTTGCTTACCTCAGCTTTAAGACGATAACGGGGTTGAGATGTTTAGGCGTTGCTCACGTGAGGGGTGATTTTTGCAGGAGCATCGCCATGTCCTAGCAAAGCGATACCCTCACAACGATTGCATTGCCTTGAATTCACCTCACTAGTGAGCAACGCCGATTTTTAAGATAGTTCGAGTGGGCAATGTTGCTTTTTGCAGCATTGCCCTCATTTTTTAGAATGTGTTTTAAATAGAAAAAATATTCATTTAATTTAAAAATAACTCTTATCACTCTTTGTGATTTTTGGCTTTGCACTTAGCCAGTAAAATGAATTTAGTGATTATTTAAGGATTAGTCGACATGTCTTCAGAGTCTGAACGTTCGTTCACTGCTAAGCCACCTGAATCTGCTCCTGAGTCTGCGGCGATCGCCCCTACCCAGGCCCGTCAGCGGATGCAAATTTATCGGCCAGCTCCTTCTCCGTTACCCGGAAATCGCCCTGTTGCAGATAACACAACGGATGACGCCGATGACTTGCTAGGATACTTAGACTAGGTGTTGAACGCAACGATTGTTTCTCTTCGTTATAGGGCTGAGGAGCTTAGGGATTAGCAGCTATCAGGTAACGTTGTGATCACCCGACTCTTCAGTATTGTCGTGCAAGCTTTTGTAGCTTTTGTGTTACTTGTGCGCAGTAGTCATGACTGGTCACATGGTTGTGGGTGTCGCTAAGGTTCCGTCTAACGATTCAAAAAGCATCATGAACAATTGGTGTTGTTGACGTTTTTGCACGATTGATCTCTAGTGCGTGTGTCAGCCAATGACGTATTCGACTGAGCAGCTAATCCAAATTTTGGACGATGAGCTTCGGGCAACGTGGAAAGGAGAGCGCATTTTATTGTCGTCTCCTGAGCGCCTGAGTAATCCTGTCGTCGCAAAGGCGCTTGGGGCAGAAAAGTTGAGTAAAGTATTTGCTTACCAAGATTTTCAGAAGCAAGTGCAGCAATATCAGCTAGAGCATCATGTCTCAGGTATTCTCTGGCAGACATGCACGTTCAGAACCCATGATGTTCGATATCCTGAACTGCATCATCAACTGGTCCCTGTGCCGGGTGATAAAGAAACATTGATTGATGCAAAGTCATCTGTGTTGGAATTTTGGTGGGCAGCAGCCCAAAACATGGCCCTCTGGTCTGCTGGACATACGCCTTACCCGATTGAAAAGTATTTGGTGCAGCAAATGACCCATGATGCGGAATGGGTAGAGGTAGCTGCAGGTCGAGAAGAGCTTTACCTAAGCTTGTGTTGGGGAGACCCCAAGGAGTGCCATTACCAATGGGCGTGGCCTGATTCGCGCTGTGAGCGTGTCATTGCATCTGAACAAAAGCCGATGCTGAGCAATTTGTAGTCATCCATGTTGATCATTCAACTCAGGAACCATTCAAATCAGGGACGTTGGGTCGAGATGACTGGCCCATTGTGAAAGTAAACTTCGTCTAGCTTGGAATGTGCACCCAAATTCCGTGACAATAGAGTCAGGTACAAGCAGATTATTGATCCCAGGGGAAACACACCCATGCCCGCATCCCGTGGACGCTATCAAAGTCGAATCCTGAGCTTTTTGTCGCAGCAGTCGATGCAGTGGCGCGATCGCACGTTGAAAACAGTGCGAGAGGCACGATTTAGTCTTTCATGGGGAATGCAAATCGTTCTCTACCCAATCTATCTGTTGTTCCAGTCGGGACGCTTGGTTGGGCAACAGCTGCGGGCAGCCAGTCGTCGATTCGCACCGCTGCTTGAAGCCGTTAAAGACGATGATTTTGACCCAACGATTGGCGTCCCTCCCCTCAATGTGGATACACCGTTTCATGAAGTTCTGGAATGCTTGGAGTTGCTTCATCTGCCAATCACCATCAGTTCCTCCGTTTTGCAATCTAGGGAATTGGCACCATCAACTACCCAACGACAGTTGGCGGGGACGCCTTCTTCAAGGGTGGGAGGAGCAGCAGCAATACCAAGCCAGTCAACACTAGCGGCTCAGTTATCAGCGGATAAGATGGCGATCGCCGCCGCAAGACAAGAAAATGGCTTGTCTTCTCTTCCGACCATCAGAGGGTTTGCAAGCCTCATTGAGAGCCAGGCTCTTGTCTTAACGGACACACATAATAAGGTGATCGATATTCTCACCCCTGAGCAACAACAGTGGATGTATCGGCATATTGCCTTTGAGGTAGCTAGCTTTTACCGTAGTCAAAACCTGATCAAAACAGCTCAAGCGGCTGGGCAATTAACCCATCATCAACAGCGATCGCCCAATGAACTCGTCAGCCGAGGTGCTTGGCGGTTTCTTCCGCTGCCGCAAGATAAACAAACAATGGTGGGACCAGTCCGCTTTTTTCGCGCACTCATGGGATGGATGCAAACCAGCCCAATTGCAGTGTCTGCCAATGTTTTTCAAGAATCAGCCTTAGTCCATCTTGGATATCCGCAGACTCTTCCACTTCCTCAGTCTCCTCAACTTCAGAACCTTAGCCAATCAATTCAAGCACTTGCAGATGCGTTGCTGGGATCGTCATCATCCCCTCAGTTCCCTAACGACGGGCGCGATCGCCCTCATGTGAATCGGTGGTTTGATCCCGATCATTACAGCAGTGTGGATGGCTGGTCTGGATCCAATCAGTTGAACCATCAACGGCGTGACACAGAGCAATTTTTACAGACGCCATCGCTGCCATTTCGCAGTCGTTGGGTGTCGAACTGGGATGAGCAGATTCGAGGCAGTGATTCCCTTGCTGACAGTCCAATCCATCCAGCATTCATCCCTGGACATCCTGAGAATGGTCAGGTTGAGTCTGAGATTGAAGGCGATCAAAGTGCCCGTGAGGGGGCGATCGACCGACAGCAAGCGATCAAAAATCGGCATCGCAGTCCACTCAATGGCGCGGCTTCTGACCTGGCCAACTCGACGAGCGCCACACATTCCTCCATTGCATCGTCCAAGCGTCATGCGTCGTCTGACCCTGACGATTTGGACCCTGACGATTTGACGGTGTTTGCTTTTGGAAAAGAACCCGGGGCGATCGCGCCAACAGTATTGGACGCTAAAGTGACGACTGTGGGTTATGAAAAACATCCCCTAGAGCGGCTACTGGAATGGATTGATGAAACGATGCTCTGGATGGAGGAGAATACATCAAAAGTCTTGAAATGGCTGCAAGCGCTATTAAAACTGAGCAACGAAAAGCCATAGATTAGCCATGAGTCAGGTATTTCAAACGTCAATAACCGAATGGACATGGCTTGGCAAACTCCTCAACATTGCAACGAAGCAATGAGGATTTGGGGCGCACGTGGCACGCCCCAAACTCTGGTTCCTCTGTACTGGTTCCTCTATAAATGTTGCCAAGTCGTACACTGTATGGGGAGATCAATGGTTGAGACTAAAACACCATGGTGGACGTCTGCAATCATGCGTTTCCCATAAAAAAGGGTTAGCAGAGCACCCGAATACGGCCCGAACACGGTACGATGTTCGTTTAGAAAACGCTGTGTATACGTAGCGGATTGCAATAACGAGGTGGCTAGAGAGTCTTATGGCAGAGACATTTATGTTTAACGCCCTGCGAGAGGCGATTGATGAAGAGATGGAGCGTGATTCCAGTGTCTTTGTCCTCGGTGAAGATGTCGGTCACTATGGCGGTTCCTACAAGGTCACCAAAGATCTCTACAAAAAATATGGTGAGTTTCGCGTCCTCGACACCCCCATTGCAGAAAATAGTTTTACAGGCATTGCGGTTGGTGCCGCAATGACCGGCCTGCGCCCTATTATTGAGGGCATGAACATGGGCTTTTTGCTCCTCGCGTTCAACCAAATTGCCAATAATGCAGGGATGTTGCGCTACACATCCGGTGGCAACTTCAAGATTCCCATGGTGATTCGTGGCCCAGGAGGCGTGGGTCGTCAGCTTGGGGCTGAGCACTCACAGCGACTCGAAGCTTACTTTCAAGGCGTGCCAGGATTGAAGTTAGTGGCATGTTCTACGGCTTACAATGCCAAGGGATTGCTGAAAGCTGCCATTCGGGATGACAACCCCGTCCTCTTTTTCGAGCATGTGCTGCTGTATAACCTGAAGGACAATCTGCCAGAGGAAGACTACGTGCTTCCCTTGGACAAAGCCGAAGTGGTGCGTGAAGGAAAAGACGTGACGCTGCTGACCTACTCTCGGATGCGCCACCACTGCACTCAAGCGGCTAAGACGCTGGTGAAGGAAGGGTTTGATCCTGAAATTATTGACCTCATTTCTTTGAAGCCTTTGGATTTTGAGACAATTGGAGCATCGATTCGGAAAACTCACCGAGTCATTATTGTCGAGGAATGTATGAAGTCGGGTGGCATCGGGGCGGAATTGACGGCGTCAATCAACGATCGCCTCTTTGATGAACTCGATGCTCCAGTGAGGCGATTGGCCTCCCAGGATATTCCAACTCCTTATAATGGAATGCTGGAAAGTCTGACCATTGTTCAACCTCAAAAAATTATTGAGGCGGTTCAAGAGATGGTTGCCCTGAAGGTGTAATGACTGAATCAGCATCATCCCCTATCGTTCGTCTCGCTGTCCCGGGTGATGAGACGACGATCTTTCGGCTCATCCAAGAGCTAGCAGACTACGAAAAGCTCTCCCATGAAGTCGTAGGTTCTGACGCAGCACTCCACGAGCATCTGTTTGGCGATCGCCCCTATATCGAGTCATTTTTGGTTGAAGACAATGGCATTCCTGTTGGCTTTGCCTTGTTTTTTCAGAACTATTCCACGACCATCGGCTCCCCAGGCTACTACCTCGAAGATCTGTTTGTTCAACCAGAGTATCGGGGACGCGGCTTGGGCAAAGCCCTCCTGGCTGCCCTTGCTCGACGAGCCTTAGACCAAAACTTTTCGCACCTTCAATGGAGCGTGTTGGATTGGAATGCTCCAGCGATCGCCTTCTACCAGAAAATTGGAGCGGTTATCTCCGAGGAAGATCGCATTTCGCGTCTCACTGGAGATGCGTTGGGCAAAGATGCTCAACAGTCCAGTCCGTCTGATTTCTGCACTCGGTTGGTCACGGTGAATAACTTTCCCGATCGCCCATTTATTCGTGATTCGAGTCAACCGTCGAGTCAACCTTTGAATGCTGGGGCATTGCTAGGGCATCTCTCAGAGGCTCAATACGCGGCACTGCAAAGGGCGATCGCCACCCATCCCTCAGGCGTAGAAGCTATTATCGTTCACCGCGACATCCATCCAGTTGGCCTAGCGACCTTCACCCATAGCTATTCCACCTTTTTGACTCAGCCAGGGCTTGTGGTTGAGGCCATGACAATCAAATCGAACGATCGCGTCCTGGAGAGTCAGACAGCAGCGCTCAATGCATTAGCCCAGCTAGCACGAGAGCGCAACTGTGGGCGCTTGGAGTGGTTGATGGGTCATGAGAATGAATCGGCGATCGCCCAGAGCGAATCGCTAGGCGGCAGGGTGATGTCAACATGGCGCATCTGTCGGATGGATAAGGGGGCGATCGCCCGTCTCGCCGCAGAATAATCGTATCTCTTGTAGAGATGAAGGTTATTTACCCCTACAAGAGATGCGATTCACCCGTGACTCATTGAGGATTAACCCTCGACGCGATCGCTCAATATCAACCCAATATCAAATCGAGCAACAGAGCTGCCGACCACGAAAAATGGGAGGATCCTAAGCCGTCTCCTGAGTCAGGGTGAAAATATTCGTGAAACCCTGACCGCTTCAGCATACGTACAGCGGTGCGGCGAAGCTGGGCTGCTTCGGCTACATATCCATAGGTTTGCAGACCGCGACACAGTATCCAATTGAGATTAATCCAGATGGGGCCACGCCAATAGAGATGGGCACAAAACCCCTTTTCTTGACGGCTGCAGCTTGGGACGGCCCATTTGCCGAAGGCACTGCTTTGAAAGGATGGAGAAAGCAGATGCGTAATCATCTCAGCCGCCTGATCGGCATTGGGAATCTGGGCATACAGCGGGGAAAAACTGCTGGCGACGCAGGTGGGAATCGTTTCCTGTGTCACTAAGTCGTAGGACAGGTAGGAGCCGTCATTTGGATTCCACAAGGTTGTGTTCATGCTTTGGGTGGTTTGCTGCGCCCACTGCTCAAAGGGGGAAGCGTCAAGACCCAATAAGGTGGCGATCGCCGCCAAATCTCGATTGGATTGGACGAGCAGTGCATTAAACAGAACGTCTTGCACGAGGAATGGGCAATCTCGCTGAATCAGAGCTTCATCATAGTGACAATCTCTGGCATGGGCCAAAAGATAGACATAGCGATCATAATCAGCATCACTCGGGCGCTCAGCCGCGTTGATGTGGCGAGTATCAACCCGTGTGTAGGACGGAACCCTATCGGGTGTCAGCACCATGCGTTGCATCACACGGTCCCACAGCGGTGAGTTGTCTTGCCCCGATTCCCAAGGATGCCGAATATAGATGAGTCCGTCCTGATTGAGGTTACGTTCTCGATATAGGTAGTCGTGCCAGGCGACGAGTTGTGGAAACAGCTCACTCAGAAAGTCATGGGCGAGCGTTTGATCCTGGGCATGGCGGTAGATATGCAGGGCAGCTGTAGCATGAACCGGGGGTTGAACGATACCCGATGTTTCAACATAGCGTGGTGCATAGGGCGATCGCTCGGTTTGCCAATAATCTGGCCCTGGAAAATAGACCTTATCTACATTTCCCCATTCATGAAACACAATGTGGGGCAGCAGGCCATTGGTCCATTGCCCATCGAAGAGCGATCGCAGCTCTTGCATCGCGCGCTCTTGGTCATAGTGCGCATAGCCCATGGCAATAAACGCTGAATCCCAGCTCCACTGATACGGATAGAGATGGGGGGCCGGTTTTGTGGCATAGCCTAACCAGTTGCCGCGCAAAACACCTTTGGCCTGTTCGACAAGTCGTGTTTCAGTATTCGATAAACGAACGCTGGAGGACGCCGCTGTGGACGCTCCTCCGGGGATAATCAAGGACGTCATAACCAATATCCTGGGGTGTCGATGGAATGATTGAGTGGAATGGGGAAACGGATGGTCTTGCACTCGCCTCTCGACCCACGCTGCCGTGCAACCAATGCAGGATGTAGAACTGGAGGGTTCCTTAACAAAACCCTCCAGTTCTACCCCTAACGAATGCATCACCAGCAGTTCAATGCTGGCTACAGCACACGTTCGTTTGGTTTCAAGGCAGTGTAGTTAACGTACGCGAATACGTCTAGACACTCCTCCTACGAAGGGAGAGATGAGTGTCTATAGCGCTCCGCGCTTAAGTTGAACCAATATTTTTGTGAAAAGCCTCGCGGAGCGAGGCTTTTCACAAAAATATATGTCCTAACCTACGTGTGGACTGCTATATGTAATGAGTCGGGGAACATCATTCACTACAAAACCCAAAATCTTGTTCTGGCGCGCAGCAAGCGGACAGGGTTTTGGCTCTGTTTTTTAATGATGTCGAGGTGCTGACAATGTCAGCGAAGCCTGTGGGTGAACTCGTCTAAACCTGATGGGAATGTGTTGCGTCGCACCTGATGTATCGAACTTTACATTTGTCAATCACAGCGTCAAGTCACGAATTAGAACTTTATACTTCGTTTAAGTAAGACCACGGTTATATCAATTTCTATCAGAGGATGAAACGCGATTAAAATCAAAACCCTAACTCCTCTGCCGCCCGCTGAGCAGGCGGCAGAGGAGTTGAAAGGAGATATTTAGTGATGGCTAGGAACTGCCCACAAAAGACACGATTGCAACACAAGACACCCTGACTGGAGAATAACAAGCTTTAATGGTCATAGCCCTCCAAGCCCTGCGTCTGTTATGAATTCTGAGTCTCCGCCACCCGCTCCCGTCAATTTCGTCAAGCAAACCACAGAAACGGTCGCCCATGTTTTGCGCTGGATCGCCGAGCTGATTTGGCGGCGCAACTGGTTTATGTTGCTGGTGCTGACGGGTGTTGTGCTGAGTATTGGGGGGCATGTTGCGAAAGACACGATTAATCAATGGCTGCCGGATGGCTCTCACGATCCGTTTTGGCAAGCGATTGGGTTAGCAGCCGTGCTGATGTTTATTAGTGCGGTCATTGTGGCGGTTGTGACGATGCCGCGATCCACTGCGCCCACTGCCGCTGATATCGCTGAACGGAGAGCGATTAAAGGGCTGCGTCCGTTTGGGTTTGACGATGCCGATATTTTTTCCCGCTTGCAGCGGCGACAGAGCTTGCAAGAATGTGTGGATGTCGTCACTAGCCAGCCGTTTCGGTTTGGCATTCTCATGGGGGAGTCGGGCTGTGGCAAAACGTCGTTTTTGCAGGCGGGGGTGTGGCCGACGCTGTCGCGACCAGAGGGACGTCATCGGGGGATTTACATTCGCTTTTCTGATGAAGACCCGATTGAGACGATTCGCAAGGCACTGGCCGATCAGCTGGAATTGCCTGTGGACTGGCTGACGGACACGGAATTTTTATCGCTACTGACGCACGCAACCGAAGCCACTGGCAAACCGGTGGTGCTGTTGTTGGATCAGTTTGAGCAATTTTTTGTGCATTCCAAACGATCGCCCCGACGACAAACCTTTGTGGAGGCACTCACCGCCTGGTATCACAGCCCCATCGCCCAGTCAGTCAAAATCTTGGTCTCCATTCGGTCAGACTTATTCTATTATCTGGTTGACCTGCAAAAGTCGCTGGGCTGTGCGTTGGGGCCACACGACGTCATTCATTTAGAGAAATTTAGCCCTCAAGAAGCCACGGCGATTTTGAGCGTGATCGCGGAAACGGAGCAGCTTCAGTTTGATGGGCGGTTTGTGGAGGAGCTGGCAGAGCAGGAGCTGGCGCACCCAGAAGACGGGCTGATTTCGCCTGTGGATCTGCAAATTTTGGCCTGGATGATTGAGCGGCAGCATGACTCGGGACTGAAAGCGTTTAACCGAGACGTGTTTCAAAAATTTGGGGGTGTGGTGGGGCTGCTGGCACGCTTTTTGGAGAAGGCTCTGGCGGCGCAGGTGAATCCGGCTCAGCGGCAGGCTGCGGTGAAGGTGTTGGTGGCGCTGACGGACTTGGACAAACAGGTGCGGGCGGGGGTGTTGACCCAAGCGGACTTGCAAACAAAGTTGGGCAGCTCTCTCGGTTCGAGTGAGGTGATGGACGCGACTCACTGGCTGGCGCGAGGAGATGTGCGGCTGATTACGCCGATTGAACGACCAGACACTGTTGGCTATGAGCTGGCCCATGAACGACTGATTCCGGCTCTGCTGAAGCTAGAAGACAAAGTGATTTCTGAGGTGGATCAGGTCAATCAACTGCTGGATCGGCGGGTGAATATTTGGGAAGGAAACCAGTATGATCGTCGCTATTTGCTGAACTGGCGAGAGCTATGGCGCATTGAGCAACAAAAAGCCAATCTTGCCTGGGGGACAAAACGACGGCAAAAGGAGCGGTTGCTGGCGCGGAGTCGGCGATGGGTGTATGGGGCGGCTGGCGTGGTTGCCACGCTTCTAGCGGCAGCGCTGGTGTTTAGCAGTTGGCTCTATGTCACCCCCCAAGGACAGATTCAGCAGGCAAGCTGGCAGCTCAAACATCCCATTGGCAGTCGCCTCGAATATCGCTCGGATGCAGAAGTTGCAAGGGCTGCCATGGCCTTCGTCAAATTGGGTGACTGGAATAAAGGCTTTGATCTCGAACAGCAGTATATCAATCGTTCTTCTGATCAATCCTACTTCGTTCAGGAGGTTGCTCGTATTGCCCCCAGATTGCTGGATGATGAACGAGCGAAGATATTGCTATCGAGAGCGCTAAGCATCGCCAACACCATTGACAACAACCCATTATCTAAATCCAATGCCCTGACGGCGATCGCCACGGCTTATAGAGAGCTAGGAGACGCGAGTGACGCCGTGTCCAGCTTAGAGGCGGCGATGATGGCGACCCAAGCCATTGACGAACCATCGGCACAATCCAATGCACTGAGCGCGATCGCCACGGCGTATGGAGAGCTAGGAGACGCGAGTGACGCCGTGTCCAGCTTAGAAGCGGCGATGACAGCGACCCAAGCCATTGATGACCCATCGGCACAATCCCTTGCCCTGAGGGCGATCGCCACGGCGTATGGAGCGCTAGGCAACGCGAATGACGCCGTGACAATCTTAGAGGCGGCGATGACGGCGACCCAAGCCATTAACGAACCAGGGGAACAATCCCATGCCCTGAGGGCGATCGTCTTCGCTGCTGGAGATCTGGGGGATCGGCAAATGACAGTCGCGTTGCTGGAAACAATTCGCCAAGAAGCCGACCGTATCAATGCCTCGAGTGCATTGCAAAGAGTAGCCGTAGAATATGCCAGGCTCCATAACTGGGGAAAAGCAGTGGGTACCTTGAGAACAGCCAATGAGCAAAATCAAATTGCTGGGTTGACCCAAATCTTGAGTCTGCGAGCAGAGCAGCAGCATCCGGCGCTGATTGATGGCGCTGTGGTGTTGGCAGTCGAGCCAAAGGAAGAAGCTGGGTCGTCGATCATTGAGGTTACGGTACATAGTCCAGACCCCAGTTGCGATCAGTATGTGGATTGGTGGGAAATCTTGAGTGAAGACGGCAAGACGCTGATTTATCAATCTGAGTTTTTATCCTTTCCTCTCGATGACGAACCGCTCATGGTTAACACGAGTCCTCCTCTTCAACTCAAACGCGATCAAGTGCTTTTCGTTCGTGCCCATCAACACATAACAGAAGCAGGAGATGATTACGATCCGGCAACAGGGCAACCGTTACCCACATCAGGATATGCTGCAGAGCAAGCGATGAAGGGCAGCATCGCTAAAGGCTTTACGACAGTTCGTATCCCTGAAACCTTTGGCAAAGGCTTAGCCCAAGATAATCCACAGCCCTTAAGCTGCAATGCCAATCAATCAGCACCGTAATGGGTTGATTGGTTCAAGACGTGTGATTTCTTCAAGACGTTGCAGAACTGAGTGCGTTTGCCGACGCTAGCGTTTCTTTTTCTTCTTCGATTTTTTCTTGGATGGTGCCGGTGCCGGGGCACCAAATCCCTGGGGTTTCTGGACACGAGCATCCAACAAACCCAGCATCTCTTGAATCTCCTTAAGGTCTTCTGGAACCCTTGCTTGCAAATCCTCAGGGCTGAAATCAGACTCGTTTTTAAGCCCCAGGCGCACCTGCACCCCAGGCCAACTCCCCGTCAGCATTTCATCTAGTTCTTTATGGGCAAACACCTGCTCGATCAACGATGCGGCCTCTGTTGCCTGCAACTCAGCCAGCGCGTTCACAAGCGTCGAATCGAGACTCTGATCATTCGTGGCGTAATGTTCCAGCTGGGTGGTCAATACCGCGATACAAGCTGAGCGATCGCCCGACGACTGTTTAGCCATCTGCTCCAAACAATTCGCCGCCAGCACCCGTGACCAGAGAGCAATCGCCTCATTGTGGAGGACGCCTCCCACCGCCTCAACCGCTGCTCCCCCAATGAGGCTAACAGCCACTGGCAACGTTTCTCGATCCAAATCACCCAAATCATCGCGGGATAAAAATTCGATGAGCGGGGCGATCGCCTGCTCTGACTTCAACTGGCCGAGCGCCCGGAGCGCATGAAGCGGTGCATAGATCGCAGGGTCATCCTGTGCCAATTCATCAAACTCAGGATTCATCAGCATATCGGCCAGCTCAGGGATATGAGCCTCCGTTAGCTCTCGCTCCTCCACATAATTTGGCCACTCCTCAGCATCCCGTGTATAGCGATAAGGTTTCGCGAGTAGCGGAGCAATGTCGTCAGAATACGACTTCATACGGGCTTCTCCAATAATTCACGTACATCGGTCACTTGTCCGGCGATCGCCGCTGCCGCCACCATGGCCGGACTCATCAACAACGTCCGCCCCGACGACGATCCTTGACGACCCTTAAAATTTCGATTCGACGAGGACGCGCTGATTTGGCGCCCCACGAGCTTATCGGGATTCATCGCCAAACACATCGAACAGCCCGCTTCTCGCCATTCAAACCCCGCATCCCGAAAGAGCTGATCCAACCCTTCGGTTTCGGCTTCCTGTTTCACCTGCTCAGACCCAGGCACCACAAACGCTTTGATCGAGTTCGACACCTTGCGCCCCTGCACCACTCGCGCCGCTTCCCGCAAATCGCTAATGCGTCCATTGGTGCAGCTACCGATGAAGCACACATCCACTTTGGTGCCTTTAATCGGAGTTCCCGGAGCTAAATCCATATACGCATAGGCTTCTTCTGCAATGACCCGGTCTTCCTCCGGTAACGATGCTGCAACAGGAACCGTTTCTCCCACGCCAATGCCCTGACCGGGAGTAATACCCCAGGTCACCGTCGGCTCAATATCCGCAGCGTTAAACATGACCACATCGTCATATTCCGCATCCGCATCACTGGCAATCGCCCGCCACCACTCCACTGCCTGCTCCCACTCTGCTTCCTTGGGCGCAAATTCACGTCCCTTCAAGTAGTCAAACGTTGTATCGTCAGGATTCACATAGCCGCAGCGCGCACCGCCTTCAATCGCCATGTTGCACACGGTCATCCGCTCTTCCATGCTCATCTGGTCAAAGGTCGTGCCTGCATATTCATAGGCATAGCCCACGCCGCCTTTCACCCCCAGCGTGCGAATCACATGCAAAACCACGTCCTTGGCATAAACTCCCGTTGGTAGCTCGCCATTCACCTCAATCCGACGCACCTTGAGTTTTGACAAAGCCAGTGTTTGAGAAGCCAATACATCCCGTACCTGACTCGTCCCAATGCCAAAGGCGATCGCTCCAAAGGCACCATGAGTGGAGGTGTGGCTATCGCCACAGGCGATCGTCATGCCGGGTTGCGTCAGTCCTTGTTCTGGAGCAATGACGTGAACAATCCCCTGACGCCCAGACCCGATGTTGTAGAAGCGGATGTTGTTCTCGTCGCAATTTTGTTCCAATGTGCGAATCATCTCCTCGGCCAACGAGTCCACAAATGGTCGTGCCTGATTCTCCGTCGGCACAATGTGGTCTACTGTGGCAACCGTTCGGTCAGGAAACAGAACCGATAGGTTACGCTCTCGCAACATGGCAAATGCTTGGGGACTGGTGACCTCATGAATCAGGTGGAGCCCAATAAAAAGTTGTGTTTGACCAGACGGTAAGATGCCGACCGTATGTGCATCCCAGACCTTATCAAACAGCGTTCCTTTGCTCATGTCACCTTATCCTTTGTTATCTCTCATTCACAGGGCAGTTGTCGGTGATGTGATGACTCATCATCACTCCATCCACACAGATAAGTACCTGGACATTATTAAAATCAAAACCCCAAATCCTGTGCTGCCTGCGCAGTGGGCAGCACAGGATTTGGAAGGATACGTTTAATAATGCCAAGCTACTTAGCTACTTAGTTCTGTCAGTCAGGTTAAACCTTTTGAGGGACGAACGACCGTTCGTCCCTACGACAATACATGTCTGTTGAACCTGTGTTCTATTAGACAAAAACTGTGTCTCACCTTACAAAATTCTATCTTGCTCTTAAAGATCACGGATCATAAGAAAAGATTCGATTTTCACAGTGAACCAGCCAGGATCATCGCTCCATTCAGCCTGTGATTTTCCTTGATACGCTAAAACTCACCTATTTTGCGTATTTTGGTGCTTTTCCCTGCCTCCAGCAGGGAAAAGCACGCAATTTAAATAGCTCACAACTTATGCAAAGTTCTGCTGAATCTTTTTGGAAACAGTAGGCACCACAACCGAATGGGCACTCTAATAGGGGAAGCTATAACTTAATTATCATTCCTACCTATTTAAAATTATGAGAGATCGTGCAGGGCAAAATCTAAAAGGCGCGCAACGAATCAATTTTAAGAACAAAACTACTCGGGTTCGTGAGTTTATCGGTGGAGACGATCAAACCGATATTTTTCGATTTAATGCCCGGAGCAGCAAGATTGACATTACAGCAAATCGCTTGGGCAATCGCGATACGGTTGACCTATATCAGGTAGATGGTAAGCTGCGCAGAACTCTTCGAAGAATTGGGGACACCGATTTTTCTAGCATTCGAACACGACGCCTCAATAAATTCCTCACGTCCGTTGATTTATCCACGTCGAGTCGCGGACGCCGGGATGACTACAGTGCAGACGTTGATAAGGGCACCTACTTTCTCGTTGTCTCCAGTAACGCAAACCGCAGCAGTAAGTATCGGCTACGATTCTCCGCCGAAGACGCTTCTACGGTATTGCCAACCCCTGACACCATTGGGAATACGATTGGAACCGCAAAAGCCACCACCTTGGGAACCTCAGAATCTGAGCAGATTGGTGGGACGGACAATAGCGATGTGTTCCAGTTTGTTTTGGGCGATCGCCAGAAAGTCGCCTTCAACCTCAACGGCCTCACCCAAAATGCAGATCTCTCCTTGTTGGACGACAGTGGCAAAACCTTAAAACTCTCTGTCACTGCAGGAACCAGTGCAGAATCCATCACCCGCAATCTCGAACAAGGGACTTACTACATTCAAGTGTCGTCAACGAGTACGACAGCGACAAATTACACGTTAACCACGTCAACATCCAACGTGACCCAGACGTCCCTTTATTCACAGAATGTTGCTGGTACAGCCGTACCCAACGACCAAAACCAGCTGATACTGAATCAGGTGCCGTTCACGGCTACAGAAGCGAACTTGATTGCTGATGAGTTGGCTGTGCCTCCATTATTTCCTGATACGGCTGTACTTGCGTTGTTGAATAGCGAAGATCTAATCGCATCCTCTAATGCGACTGAAACACCTGTTAATCAAGGTGTTCAGCTAAATAGCCAAGTGAATAGCAGCAATACTGGTTATGTCGGATACACCAACTACGCTCTTGACTATTCCAGCCTTAGTCTGACACCTCTCAATGCCGATTTAGAACCTGTTAATCCGTCTGGAGCCACGGTTCTTGACGCGAGTATCGGCTACACGCTGTCGTTCGATTTGGCGATCGCCACAGAAACCAGCAACAGTGCCAATCGTGCTGGATTCAGTGTCGTCATTGTTAGCAACGATGGCAGCAGTGCTATTGAACTTGGCTTTGACAGCACAGGCATCTTTGCTCAGTCCGAGAACTTTACAGCGACTGAATCGTTTACACCCAGTACATTCTCGATGAGTGAGCTGGTCTCTTACGATTTATACGTTGCGGATTCTGGATATCGCTTATTTGCTAACGATACAGAAATTCTATCGGGTAATGTGCGGACGTATAATTTTGATCCTTCTCAAAGCGATCCCCCCCTTCCTGTGAATCCATACACGACCCAGAATTTTGTGTTCCTTGGAGACAACACGGATCAAGCAAGTTCCACCGTTACCTTAAATAATGTCTCACTGTTCACATAAGGGTGTTGCTTAAAAATAAAATCCCCAAAATCTTAGAGAAGAGGGGCGGCGGGCTACGCCCGCC
>JBCCWF010000094.1:0-16934 GCA_039194035.1 Cyanobacteria bacterium P01_E01_bin.6
AATCAACTCACCACGGTGCCGAAGGAATTGGGACAGCTCAGCAAGCTGACTCGGCTTTCCCTCTACCACAATCAACTCACCACGGTGCCGAAGGAATTGGGACAGCTCAGCAAGCTGACGGAGCTTGACCTCGACCACAATCCAGGCCTTGCGTCTCCGCCTCCCGAAGTGGTTGCTCAAGGGCGTCAGGCGATTTTGACGTATCTGCGAGAGCAGAAAGATGATGGCGAACGTCAGTGGATTTCGAAGCTGTTAGTCGTCGGGGAAGGGGGCGTTGGCAAAACCTCATTGCTGCGAGCCTTGCGGGGGGAGTCGTTCAAAGTGCAGCAATCCTCCACCCACGGCATTGAGATCAAGGCATTGCCATTAGCGCATCCTACAGAAGCAGATGTGACCATGACCCTCAATACCTGGGATTTTGGCGGCCAAGAAATCTACCACGCCACCCATCAGTTTTTTCTCACGAACCGATCGCTGTTTCTCCTCGCTTTCAATGCCCGTCTGGGCTTCGAGCAGGGCAAGCTCATCTACTGGCTCAAAACCATCCGCGCCAATGCCCCCGAGTCTCCCGTGATTCTCGTCGCCACTTGGGCAGACGAGCGCGACGCCGATTTGCCCCTATCCGACCTCAAACACCAGTTCCCTCAAATCGTTGACCTCTACGAAGTCAGCAATAAACAGGGAACAGGCATAACTGAATTACGACAGGCCATTACGACTGCCGCTGCCCAACTCCCGCTCATGGGCGAAATCTGGCCGACCACCTGGCTCAATTTTGCCAATATCGTTCGCAACAGCACGGGAACACAATCGACACCCAAGCAGTTCTGGGATGTCATGACCAAAGCGAAGGTATCTAAAGATGGGCAACCTGTTCTGGCAAATTGGCTCCATGAGTTGGGGGATATCCTTTTCTTCCAAGATGACGAAGAGGTGAATGATCTGGTCATTCTCAAACCGCAATGGGTCACGCAGCACATTAGCGAAGTCTTGACAGCCGAAGAAGTTATTAAGCGCAACGGCATCTTTACTCGCAAATGTATGGATCAGGTCTGGGCAGATTTGAAACCCGGACTGCGCAATTTCTTCCTCCGTCTCATGGAGCGGTTTGACCTCTCCTACCGCACATTGGAAAACCGAGACATCAGTCTAGTCGTTGAACGTCTGCCCTTTGAACCTCCCAACTTCCAAACCCTCTGGCAGAAAAAACAGCACGAATCCAACTGCAAAGAGATTGCCATGAAGTTTCAGGTGAGTGAGATTCTTCCCGGCATTCCCACCTGGTTTATTGCCCGTCAGCACCGCTTCACGATCGAGCAAGGGGAACGACGTGGAGTCCATTGGCGCACTGGCGTGTTGTTCCGCGACCGAGAGGGCAAGCACCTGGGCTTAGTCCGCACCCTGCGCGACGACAAAACCAATGCCGACTATCTTCAGCTCACCGTCCGTGGCCCCGTGCCCTATGCATTTTTTGATGTCCTCCGCGAAGGGCTAGAACTCACCCTCAACCGCTATCCCGGTCTCAAAGTAACGCGGCTACTGCCCTGCCCTGATCCTGACAAAGCCAACTGCATCCATGAGTTTGACTATGCCAACCTGACGCGACGATTGGAGCTTAAAAAACCGAAGACATTGATTGAGTGCCCCAATTGTTTAGCCGACATCTCAGTAACAGGTCTTTTGTTTGGACTCCACTACACCACTCAAGATGCCGTCATTGAGAAAATTGATTCACTGCAAGACTCAATGGAACAGGGATTCACTGAATTGCGGGAGTTAGTGCAGCGGGATGTTTTGCGAGAGATTCGCGCTGTGCAAAAATGGATGGAGTCGCCCTGCCCAAGTGTGTTTGTTTTGCGGCCAGACGATCGCCCCATCTGGCACAAAGATATCGGCTCCCAGCGGATCAATCTCCAGCTCTACTGCGAACATCCCGGTTGCTTCCACCCCGTTAAAGAAGGTGGTACTTACGCTATCGACCAGCCTGACCAGTGGCTACAGACCATGGCTCCCCACATCAATCGCCTCTTCGGCATTCTGAAATATGTAACACCTGTGGTTGGCCCCTGGCTCAACATTTCTGCCCCCATCTACAGCGACTTAATCAAACATGACCTCGACCTCACCAAAGCCCTGGTCGCGAAGCTACCGGACATCACCTCAAAAAAAGATGATCGTAGCTTCATTGATCCACATGAATTCAGCCGTGGAGATGGGAAGGTCGAGAAAATTAGCAGTGCTGCCCTGCGCACCCTCCACGAATTCCTCAAGCGCAAAGACCCAGAAAAAATCTGGGGCGGCCTCACCCGCACCACCACCCCTGAAGGCGATGTGCTCTGGCTCTGCAAAGATCACATCAAAGAGCTTTACCCTACCTCGGGGTGAGGGCATTTTAGATTTTGGATTTTGGCCTAAAAATGCTTCGTCTTTAGACAAGACAATGAGTGATTAAGCTGGTTTGAAATAGAAGCTCATCCATAGGTTCCCCAGGCTTTGCCTGGGGAACGGGAAGAAAGAGGAAGGATTACCAGGAAAGACAAACTCGTTAGTCGTCTTCTGAGCCGCCTTTTGCCAGGCGATTACGCGCTTTAGATGCCCGCTCTTCCGCTTCCGACATCACCTTGGGCATGTCTTCCAGCATTTCTCCTGGGCTGTTTTCCAACACCTTCGTGGAAAGCGCCACCCGACGACGCACTTCGTCTAGGTCGATAATCATGGCTTTCACCGCTTGCCCAGTCTCAAACATGGACGTCAACGACGACACATAATTCTTGCTGATTTGGTTGATGTGTAGCAGCCCGGTAACGCCACCAAAATCAACAAACACCCCAAACGGCTTGATGCCAGAGATGGTGCCCGAAACCAGTTGACCGACTTCCAGCTCACCCAGACTTGCGGCCTGCCGTGCGAGGCGCTGCGACAGCACCAGCCGCCGCCGCTCCGAGTCCACTTCCAGCAAACTGACCGTCACAATTTTGCCGATCATCGACTCCACATTATCTCGGTCGATGAGATGAGAGCGGGGAATGAATCCTCGCAGTCCCTGGGCATCGACAGTGACACCACCTTTGTTGACGCCGCCAATGCGGACATCAATGGTTTCGCCACTTTCCTGCATTTCAGTGAAACTATCCCATAGCTTGCGAAGCTCAAGCTGACGGATAGAGAGCGTGATCTGACCCTCTAAATTCTGTTCTCGAATAATGAGAAATTCCCGCTCCTCGCCAACGGGTAGCTTTTCTGCAAGATTTGAAACTCGCTTGATTGCTGCTTCATCGTAGGGCAAGAAGGCTGAGGCTTTGCCTCCAACATCAACGTACACGCCTTCACTGTCGTGGCTATGAACCACGCCCTTTACGACGTCACCTCGTTGGAAGGTGTAATCATGCTGCTCAAGTGCTTTTTCAAAATCTTCAGACGAAAAGGACAAACCAGCCTCCTAAGGACAGCTACGTATCTAGACTGCCAGTATCATCCAAACCAAGTTCGCGACAAACTAACAAGCAAGGCAGACTAGCCGATCCAGTTTATCCAATATAATCAATTCCCGCGTATTTCTTCCAATAATTGCCATTAATTGTTTGCGAAGGTTTGCGAAGTTCCTCGAAACGGTTGAATTCCGTAACACTCCTGGTCATAGGAATCGGAAAAATGGACAAAAAAGAGATAAAACTTCGGATTCAAATCAATCATTAGGTAGTTGCGGGGGCTTGCATTTTTAGGCGGGATTCTGGGGCGCGGAGCGCCCCAGAATCCCGTTAAATTTTTCCCGGCTTCAGTTATAAGCCGTTGCGGGTTAATAACAGACCACCCGTAGGGGCGCACAGCTGTGCGCCCCTACAGAAGGGTTGCCTAATTGCGGGAAATTATCTAATTGCAGATCCCTCTACAGAGTGTGTTGAAAGAGGGTTTGTACCTGTGTCCAGGCGTCTTGAGCTGCCACGGCATTGTAGCTTGCCCGTCGATCGCAGAAGAATCCATGCGCAGCATTGGGATAGGTGAAAATTTTGTGAGCCACGTTGTGATGCTGCAATTGGGTTTTGATGGCGTTCACCGCCTCAGGGGGAATGCTGGCGTCATTATCGCCAAAGAAACAGTAAATCGTTCCCGTAATATCAGCCGTTCGATCTAGCGTGGGCTGTTCCTCGCCGGGGCACCACGTGGGAATGCCGGCTCCATAAAAGGATGCGGTTGCCGTGATAGTCGGGAGCGTCGCGGCGAGATAGGCGACATGTCCCCCAAAGCAAAACCCAATGCAGCCGACGCCACCGGACTTAATCTGGGGCAATGCCGTGAGATGGGCGATCGCCGCTTGGATATCGCTGAGTAGCTCAGAAGCACGAGTGTTGACTTTGTATTCGCGTCCAATGGTGATGTCGTCGGGAGCATATCCGGTTTCAAAGCCTGGAGCGAGTCGCTGATAAAGAGCCGGGGCGATCGCCCCATAGCCTTCCTGTGCCAACCGTTCAGTAATATCGCGAATGTGCTCGTTCACCCCAAAGATTTCCTGAAGCACTACGACTCCAGGAAAAGGGCCATCGCCATCAGGCAGCGCAAGATAGGCCGCAACATCAATGTCATCACTATGTAACGTGACGGAGCGTGTTTGAATGGACATCACCGTGACCCAAGATACGATTGCTATCGACAGACCAGCATTGTCAGACGGCGATCGCCATAACTGTTGATTTTTAAGGAAGATTTGGGATTAGGGCTGAGCCTTCGGTACTCAGATCCTTCTCTAAACATACAAGGGGTTGGGGCGAACACCGCGCTCTCCAAACCCTGGTACCTCTGTATTGGTGCCTCTGTAAACGTTGCCAAGTCGTGTCTAGAAACCAAGTCGTGTCTAGACACAATAAAAGAGCTGACCATGAATTGACCCCATGAATTGTCCCCATAAATTGACCCAATCCGGTGAAAATGTTTGCTAATCATGAAGCGTTCTGAATTGCCGGAGTAGAATATATCAGTCTCGCCTGATATTCTGTCCGCGTCCTTAGTGGGATGGAGGTGGGGGTTCATCTTTTCTTACTGTCTGGAGCCTTGTAATGGTCAAGTTCCATATTCAAGCTGATAGCGAAATTCCCGCATCGACTCAGCTTTTCAACCAAATTCGGTTTGCGATCGCCTCGCGGCAGTTTCCGCCAGGACATCGATTGCCGAGCACTCGACAACTCGCCATGCAAACAGGGCTGCATCGCAACACGATTAGTAAAGTCTATCGGCAGCTCGAAGACTTAGGATTTGTTGATGCCCAGGCAGGGTCAGGCATCTATGTGCGAACGCAAGGGGATGAAGGGGGCAATAAACAGCGATCGCCCCTCTTTGAGAAATATCCCGATGCGCACAAGCTTGTGCAACAAAGTTTGGATGACCTCTTGACGCAGGGATGTACACTCAACCACGCCCGAGAACTATTTTTGGCAGAAATTGACTGGCGCTTGCGATGCAGCGCGCGGGTCTTGGTCACAGCACCCCAGCAAGATATTGGGGCAGGCGAGTTGATGGCGCAGGAATTGGAGCAATCCCTACAAATTCCCGTCCAGCTCGTGCCCATGGAAGAACTGGAGAAGGTGTTGAGCCAAACCCGATCGGGAACTGTCGTCACCAGCCGATACTTCATTGGCGAAGCAGAACAAATTGCTGGCCCCAAGTCTGTGCGGGTCATCCCGATTGATATTTACGACTACAGCAACGAACTGCAATTCATTACCCAATTACCGAAGGGCAGTTCCGTTGGCATGGTCAGCCTCAGCTCCGGTATTTTGCGAGCCGCAGAGGTGATTATTCATAGCTTGATGGGTGAAGAATTGCTGGTGCTAACGGCGCAGGCAGACGACGACTATAAGCTCAATGCCATCGTTCGAGCCGCCCAAACGATTATTTGCGACCAGGCCAGTCATGCAACCCTGAAGGAAGCCATTCAGGCTGCACGGGATGATCTCATTCGTGCTCCCCAGATTTTGTGCTGCGAAAATTATATCGGGACAACCTCCATTAACCTCTTGAAGCGAGAGCTAGGCTTGGATTAGGCGCAATATGAATAACGGGTTTAAACCCGTCATCTTCGATGTCCGGCAACGGTTACACATCCAGTTGCGTTCCGCGATCGCGACTGGATGTGATGTCCAGTTTTAAATTCGCCACGAACGTAAAACATCCTTGGGGAGCGATGTTGAAGCTCAACTCAACTGACATTTTTTCAGAATTACCCGGTCTATCGATAGAATGTCGTGTATTCAGAAAATGATGTTGTCTACTCAGATGATTGGCGAAGCATGAACGGCCTATCCTTAGGCAGGTGCAGGTGTGATACTGAAAGGCCACACCACGCCATGGTGAACGTTATAATTTCAATCATCTTGGGTGCAACCGTAGGTGCTTTATGCATCTGTGTCCTGTTAGCTGAGACTGTCAGGGGCCTATGCAATTCGAAATTAAGTTAGGAAAAGCCTACACAGGGATTACCCGTCCCAAAGTTGCTGAAGTCGTTTCTGAAATCAACGCCCGAATTCACCAGCCCAACTACTTGAGATGGGTCATTGGCCTAACTGTGGGGATATCGGTACTTGTTATCGTGCTCGCTCAGCCGTGGATTGCGCTGGGAACAATGACCATTGGCAGTGGCGTTGGCTGGACGCTAGAAAGTAAGCGTAAACGGAATCAAACCACGACGCTGACCTATCAGCTGAGTGAAGACATTCGCCTACGATTTTCCACCATTCAAAAAGCCTGTAAGCTACTGGCAGAATCAGACAAGATTTGGCTAGAGTCCACCCGAAAGGTCGTCAGCAACCAGCACCGGAATGCTGGAGCCAGCCACATCATTAACCTCAGCAAGACGCCTGTCAAGGTGCAGTGTCTGCCCCCTCCCTTTATCGCAACGAACCTTGATATCTGGAGTATTGATATTGGGGCATTGGCAATTTTCTTCTTACCCGATTGTGTGTTGATTTGGCGGCGCAATGTCTACAGTGCCATGTCCTACAGCGCGCTTAACCTATCGTGCGATCGCCAGCAGATCAACACTGCGAATGAGATCCCCAAAGATGCCAGAGTGATTGGACAAACCTGGCAGCATGTTACCAAGTTTGGCAAACCAGACCCGAATGCGAAGAACAATCCTCGCTTGCTCCAAGTGCAGTATGGGCTACTGCAATTTTTGGCCAGCATCGGCTTAAGCTTTCGGCTCCATGTATCCAATGTCTCCCTTGCAGAGCGCTTTACGAAGACCTTCAATAGCGTTCAACAGTGGCTAACTCCTCGACAAAAGGACGATGAGTTTGGCAAAAATGACAGTCAGCAGGCACGGGAAAAGGAAAAACAGCCCGATGCCTATGAAGTATTGGGAATTCGACCAGGGGCAACGCTGATAGAAATACGATCGGCCTATCATCACATGGCGCGAATGAACCATCCAGATAAGGTGATTGGCCTTGCCCCAGAGTTTCGACAACTTGCAGAGCACCGAATGAAAATGATCACGACAGCGTATCGAACCCTGAGCCAACAATCCACCCCTCGTTGAGGAAAGAGATGTGATTATTGGCCGCCCATATCGGTGAAGATGGCTGTGCTGTTTGTCTCACCGCTATATGTCTCATCGGTATGGGGTTAGCTGTGGCGTATGTGGTTAGCTGTGGCGATCGCCCATCTTAAGTGGCTAGATTTACAAAACTCATCGCGGATTAGTCCGTCTTTTACTGGAACTGAGCCATCAATCAAGCGCCTATCTGCGATCGCCCATCGTCATGGAACGTGGCTGCTGACGATTCGCATTGGTCACAAATCTCACATATTAAACAGGCTATTCTTAGAGTAGGCAATCCATCTAGGCCATGCTCATGACCCAGGCTATGTCACAACCTCTGACCTTGGAGAAGTTTCTGAAATTGCCAGAAACCAAACCAGCTAGCGAGTTTGTCGATGGAACAATAATTCAAAAACCGATGCCAAAAGGCAAGCACAGTCGACTTCAGCTCAAGCTATGCAGTGAGATTAACACGGTTGCTGAAACACAAGGTATTGCATACGCCTTTCCTGAATTGCGCTGTAGTTTTGGCACGCGCTCGGTGGTGCCCGATGTCGCGGTGTTTTATTGGCCTCGTATTGCGTTTGATGCGAATGGCGAACCTGAGAATGATGTGTTGACCTATCCGGATTGGGTGATTGAGATTTTGTCGCCCGATCAGCGCCCCAATCGCGTCATTGATAATATCGTCTATTGCCTGAAGGCAGGGTGTCAGTTGGGATGGTTAATCGATCCAGAGGATCGAACCGTAACCATTTATCAACCTGAAACCTTGCCAATTTTTTGCGAAGGGATGGATGCTCTAACGGTGTTAGATGAGATTAGTCTCTCGATAACAGCTGGACAGCTTTTTGACTTATTGAAGATGCAGCGCTGATAAGGCTGCTGCTTTATGGAATGGATCTAGATAGAAGACGATCGCCCACACGAGGACTGTTTATGGGCGATCGCCAGAATTACGTCTTTAAGCCATCTCCTCATACCCACAAAAAAACATTCGTCTTGATTTGTCCAACTGGTAACAGGTTTCGCATCCTTAGGAAATACCTGAAGTTTTGAAAATGGAGCTGCTTTCCAATCAAATGGTCTCAAAATAATAGGAACAACAATCGCTTCGCCTATCTCATGACGTTGCATCGCTTGGGGAATTTCTATGTCTCGACAATATTTTGATGCAATGAAATCC
The DNA here is from genome assembly GCA_039194035.1 of Cyanobacteria bacterium P01_E01_bin.6. Taxonomy (GTDB): domain Bacteria; phylum Cyanobacteriota; class Cyanobacteriia; order CAKZMO01; family CAKZMO01; genus JBCCWF01. The sequence goes on from JBCCWF010000094.1 coordinate 8,721, forward strand.
GTACTAATTAATAACAAAATAATGTCTGCCGAATCTAGGCGGAGTTTAATCTCACTATCCCATTCACACCCAGCTTGAATTCTGCGGTCGTGCCAGGAAGCAACAATTCCTTGCCATTTCAAAGAGAATTAGAAAGACTGAACATATCCAGTTGCTCGTCAGGTGAGGATTCAGACACTCGACGTGATTTCTTGGGAGACGATTTTTTTGAAGGAGCCGATCGCCCCTTCTCCTGACTCGCGCCACCGTTTTCACCGCGCAGCCCCACAGCAATAAACGAATGCTGCTCAATCTGCCCCATCACAGCTTTCGCCCGCTGAATCACCGACGCAGGCAACCCGGCCAATCGCCCTGCCTCAATGCCGTACGACCGATCCGCTCCTCCAGGCCGTACCTGATGCAAGAAGATAATCTGATCCGGCATTTCCTTCACCGTCACCTGATAGTTGGCCACCGTGGGCAAAATGGCCGCTAGCTCATTCAGTTCGTGGTAGTGGGTGGCGAAGATGGTGCGGGCTTTGATGTCGGTGACCAGGTATTCGGCCACCGCCCAGGCAATGGAAAGTCCGTCAAAGGTGGCGGTGCCTCGGCCAATTTCATCCAGCAGTACCAGAGAACGGGGTGTGGCGTGGTTGAGGATATTGGCGGTTTCGTTCATCTCTACCATGAACGTGGATTGCCCCGTCGCTAGGTCATCCACCGCTCCCACCCGAGTGAAGATGCGATCGCACACACCCAAGACCGCATGCTGGGCAGGCACAAAGCTCCCCACTTGCGCCATCAGCTGAATCAGTCCCACCTGCCGCAGATAGCAGCTTTTGCCGCTGGCATTAGGGCCAGTGAGCACAATCAAATCCGGCACGACGCGATCCGGCACGACCGAGTCTTGCTGGATCGCGTTTTCGCCATCAGCCCCCAATTGCGTACCGTTTGGCACAAAGAATCCAGCCGGGAGTGACTGCTCAACCACTGGGTGTCGTCCGGCGTCGATGGCAATATCGCGACTGTGCGTTAGGGTTGGCCGAGCATAACCCTGATAGACCGCCACTTCGGCGAGTCCTGCGAGCACATCCACAGCGGCGATCGCCCGTGCAATGTGGCGAATCGGATCCGCGTGACGGCTTACCTCGTCTCTCAATCCTACAAAAATCTCGTATTCCAGTTTATTGATCGCATCCCGCGCATTGAAAACCCGAATCTCACGCTCTTTCAATTCATGGGTGATATAGCGTTCTTCATTGGTCAGGGTTTGTTTGCGGATATAGTCATCGGGCACCTGATCCATTTTGGACTTGGTCACACTCAGGTAATACCCAAAGGTTTTGTTGTAGCCCACGCGCAGGGTTGAAATACCTGTGCGATCGCGCTCAATGGCCTCTAGATTTGCAATCCACTGCTGATCATCCTCAATCTGGAAGCGCATATCATCCAGTTGAACATGGACATCTGACCGAATCAGGTTGCCATCCGTCAAGGAGAGGGGAGGGTGCTCGACCAAAAAAGCATGGAGATGATGCCCCAAGTCTTCCAGGTTTGGGGGCACCTGTTGCAGTGCCTTGAGGTAAGGCGATTGGGCTGTGGCGACTAAATAGGCTAGGTCTGGCAATTTTACGAGAGAATCTGCTAATGCCGATAAATCTCGTGCATTGGCCGTGCCGGAGCCAGCACGACCCGTCAGCCGCTCCAGATCATAAATTTGCTTCAGCATCACCTGGAGCGACTGGCGCAACGCCCCATCGTCGATCAGTTCTTGCAGGGTATCCAGCCGCGCATCAATCCCCGCCACATCCAGCAGCGGTTGCAGCAGCCATCGCCGTAGAGCCCGCCCGCCCATTGCCGTCACCGTCCGATCCAGCGCCCACAGCAGTGATCCGTGAAACGTCCCATCCCGTGCCGTTTGAGTAATTTCCAAATTCCGGCGAGTTTGATGATCCAGCACCAGGTATTCCGTCAGGGCATAGGTGCTGACAGGATGCAGCAACACTTGGTGTTCTTTCTGGGTGTCTTCCAAATATTCCAGCAAACCACCGGATGCTCGTACGGCTAGCGGCAGGTGTTCACACCCCACGCCTTCAAGCGACCGCAGTCGAAAGCGTTGGAGCAGCCGTTGACGCGCTTCAATTTGGGTGAAGGGCGTTTGAGGACGAAGCGTGTAGCAAAAACAGGGCGGCAGACAGTCGGGCAAATGTTCAGAGCGATCGCCCGGTCGTAGCAAACCACCCAAATCGGGTGCATTCGTGGGCATCAACACCTCTGACGGCTGCAGCCGCATGAGTTCCTGAGTGAGTCCGTCCAGCCCCGTTGCCTGGGTCGAGAGAAATTCTCCCGTTGATACATCGGCATAGGCCAACCCCCAATGATCTCCGGCAATGACAACGGCCACCAGAAAGTTGTTTTTTCGGGCATCCAGCATCCCCTCTTCTAGAATGGTGCCCGGCGTGATGACGCGGGTAATGTCTCGTTTGACCAACCGCCCTTGTGCTTCTGCCGGATCTTCAATCTGATCACAGATGGCGATCGCATATCCTTTTTCGACCAGCTGTGCACAATATCGTTCGACCGCATGATAAGGAATTCCTGCGAGAGGAACTCGCCCCACCTCTTTCCCAGCCTCTTTACTCGTCAGCACCAGTTCCAGCTCACGGGCAATGGCGATCGCATCTTGAAAAAAGGTCTCAAAAAAATCACCAAGACGATAGAGCAGCAGCGTATGGGGATACTGATCCTTAATCGCCATATACTGCTGAAACATTGGCGTGAGCGCCTCCCGATTCACCTCTCGATAATCGGCATACCGCACGGCATGTTTCACGAGCCGCTCTGGCAAGTCTTGAAGGGGATTATCCAAATGATTGGCCAAATAGTTGGAATGTGAGGAAGTCTGGACGTGATTCACCATAGCCAGTGATGCGAATGTTGATGCAACAATTAATAGACAGGGTGCAGTATCGAACGATGCTGTCAAACCATCCCTCGTCACGCGAAACAAACGTGAGCAGTAGAGATGCACTAACAGAATACGCTAATGCTTTTGGAATCAAGACATTCATTGCAGCAGATTCAAGACATTCATTGCAGCAGATTCATTGAAAAGCGATGCTAACCCTCGTCTAGGTTGAAATCGACAGTTTTCAGCCTAGACGAGGTCTAAACTTGAGAAAAATTGATAGCGTTCGATGACCCTTGCACACCTCATGTCACCGTACGCCTAAAAATCAGCATCGATTGATTGCTTTTGACATTATTTCCTGCAACAATTATTAGAAGTACTTAATGTTGGTTGACATTTGCAACCTCGCGCGTGGTGTTTGGTTTGTTGGCGTCCCCATTAAGCAAGGCAGTAGAAGACTAAACAGGACATTTTCATGGCAGATAATCAAGGCTCATTTTTCCTCGACCCCGATGATGCAAAGACGTTTGGTGATATTGATTACATGCGCACCTCTAAAACAGTGAAGCGTACGTTTCCTAAGGGGAAAGGGCCTGCTCGTGTACGCAGTATTTCAGCGATGAAAGAAGAGGCTGGTAATGCGACGTCAATGACAGGTTCATCCAGTAGCACGACATCATCGTGGGGAACCCCTGGCGGAACATGGGGAAATCCTGTAACCCCTAAAGCTCCGGAAGCCAGTCAGCCTTCCGTTGAGAAGAATGAGTCAGCATTTGCACCACCTGAAGAAAAAACCAAATCATCCAACCAATCATCCCCTGACAACAGCATGGATATGTTCCGCAATATGGCGAAGGAAATTCGGAAACGGTAACGATTGCTGACGCTTTAATCCTTATAAGTCTTGAAATATAGAGATCAATGATGCTCAGGGACGATGTTGCCCCGACCATGATTGGTCTCTTTCATTTAAGGGGTGCATGGCAGCCTCATGGTGAGAGCTTTTGGCGATAGTCTGAGCTAGTCAAGACGGATTTTGTATAAAAGTTACGTTTCAAAAGGTTGCAAGAAGCCTTGGTTTGAAATACCGAGGGTATTATCTGAGGTGTCTTAATGAATATTGTTATTTGGTCACCGATAGTCGTCCTGAGGCTTATTCGCGTAAGCTGGGGAAATTTTAATGGGGTTGTGGGGCACTCTGAGCCTCACAATATCGGCTTAAAAACAAGCCCTTCCTGATATCTGGTGATAGCAGTTGGATTATCTAATGGCGAACGTTATAGTGAAGAAACGCACGGATGAGTGCGTGTGTACTTCTGCTGAGGGAGGGAGCAATGGGCGCTGACTTGAATTCTTATTCTGAGCTGAAGGACGTTGTCAATCGGCCTATTGGTTTTGTGTTTTCGACAATGCCTACGCAAACGGCATCATTAGCGGTACGCCCTGCAGCTCAGATGGCACCGTCACCGAGCCTCAAGCAAGGTCAGCATCCGGTAATGGTCAGTCAGGCCTCCGTTGTGGAGCGTGAGTCTAGGGAAGCAACGCTGCATTACCCGACTCGCCGACATGAAGCGGAACGCGTCTTGCAGACTTACCCTATCTCGCGTCAATCCGTTCAAGTGACTCAAGCAGTTCAAGTTGCACAGGATTCCCCAGCGGGTTCCATTCAAAACTCTACCCATTCATCTACCCATTCAAGAATCACGCAAGCTTCCCGACCGACCCGTGCGAAGCTAGCTCATAAGCCGCTCACGCTAAACATCGGGTTCCTCAAATGGGGAACGATGAGCGTTGCATCAGCGCTGTTCGCTGCAGCATTTGCTGCCTATGGATGGACGGTGTCGCTAGAGCAGCGAGGGAGTGATCTGAATCGAAGACTCAACCAACTGCGTGATCATGAAAAGGGAATGGTTGGCATGACAACAGGGTTGGGAGCCAGTCTAGCTGATGATGCTCGGGTTCCGTCATCGAATCTCCACTTGCCTGGAATGGATAGTATTTTGTCTCTCGAAGCGGCACCCTCTCGCCCACCAGTCACAACCACCGAAGAGTCTGTTGAGATACAACCAATCCGCACGAATCAACCCCGTGGCTATTGATTAGACCCTCGTTGGACGTATTTGGACGTAGAGTATTGGCTTGATTCGGTTTCATTCTTTTTGCGTTCGTTTTTAGCCTCTCTCTGAATGATGACGGTTTCGCCGCCATCATTCAGATCAAAATCTAAGAAAAATACGTTGGAAAATGCTTTTTTCTTAAGAGAGATTGATGTTCAGGGTTGTGTGATGTCCTCAATGAGCCTCGTGACAGATCTGTTAAGGGTCTAGTGACACTATTGTTTTCTGGATCAGGATCCTCTTAAAAAGCCCCCTGTTTTTGTGGTAAAAACGTGTCTATTTCTTCTAGGCGACGATTTCGACATCAGGCACGACGGCGATCGCATTCAGACGGTGCGCTCTTGCCGTCTCATGCATCCACATCGTATGTAAAAGACATTCGAGGTCGTCTCGTTGTCGTCTGGCTTGTGTTCATCGTGGCCCTGGGTGGATTGACGGTTAATTTGTTTCGCCTCCAGATCCTAGAGGGCGATCGCCTGCGTGTCATCGCGCGAGAGCAACAGCACATGACCGTGAAATCGTTTGTACCTCGACATTCGATCGTGGATCGGAACGATAATGTGTTGGCCTTGGATCAGTCTGTTTATGACGTGTATGTGCATCCGATGCTCTTCACGACAAGCCCGGATCAGGTTGCGTCTCAACTGGCTCCGATTCTGAAGCTGTCTGTTGGAGATTTGCTATATACGTTTAGCCAATCGACGAGCGGCATTCGCTTGGCTAGTCGCATAGACCCATCGGTGGCGGGTGAAATTGAGGCTCTGTCTCTAGATGGCATTGATCTCGATCGGCAGCAACGACGATATTATCCCCATGCCAATATCTTTTCCCACATCATTGGCTACGTTAATTTTGATCAGCAAGGGCAAGTTGGTGTTGAGTCCGTGTATAACAACCGACTCGTTGGGACACAAGAATCGTTTGATGTTGCACGCACTGGTCAGGGAGACATCTTGCCGGATAGCCTCTCTCCAGATGGTATTCAGCAGGATCAGCTCACGCTACGACTCACCTTGGATAGCCAACTTCAGCAAATGGCCCATGAGCGGCTGCTCGCACAACTCGCGCAATATGACACGGAACAAGGAACCGTCATTGTCATGGACGTTGAGGATGGAGCCATTCTTGCGATGGCAACAGAACCATCCTTTGACCCCAATACCTACTATCACGAAGATCAAGATAATTTCCGTAATTGGGTGATTAGTGATGCCCTAGAACCCGGCTCAACGTTTAAGCCGATTAACCTGGCGATCGCCCTTGAGAACGACGTTATTCAAGTGAATGACACCTTCTACGATGGAGGGTTCATTTATGTCGGAGAGTGGCTCATTAAAAACTCGGATTTCGATGAGACTGGAGGACATGGGCAAATCAGCGTCACCGAAATTCTCAAGAAATCTAGTAATGTCGGCATGATTCAAATCATGCAACGTCTTCCTTCTGCGGTGTACTATCGATGGCTGGAACGTCTTGGAATTGAGCGCCCCAGTGGCATTGACCTTCCGGTAGAGGGGACGGGGAGCCTCAAAAATTTTGATGACTTTACCCGAGGATATGTTGAGGCTGCTACGGCATCCTTTGGCCAGGGCATTTCCATGACGCCAATTCATCTCCTCCAACTGCAAGCGGCGATCGCCAATGGTGGCAAAATTGTCACCCCTCATGTGACGCAAGGATTATTTGACAGTACCGGGCAATTGCATTGGCAACCGACCCGCCCAAAACCCCGCAACTTGTTTCAAGAGGGCACAACGCAACAAGTATTGGCAATGATGGAAAACGTTGTTGATAGCGGTACGGGTAGAGCTGCACAGATCAGAAATTATCGAATTGCTGGAAAAACGGGTACGGCTCAAAAAGCGAGTACCGAAGGCGGGTATGACGAGTTGGCAAAAATCACGAGTTTTGTGGGAATCTTTCCAGTTGAGCAACCCCGTTACGTTGTGTTATCCATCATTGATGAACCTAGCGGAGACAATATTTTTGGTTCAACCGTGGCGGCTCCGGTCGTGAAATCGGTCATTGAATTTATGATTGCCCGTGAAGCAATACCCGGTAACCAAGACATCTCATCTCAAAACGACGACGAGCTAGAGCCATAGCGATCGACAGTGATCAGAATCATGCGTAACCACAATCGCCAGTGACCATCCCCGTGATCATGGGAATAAGTCCCTCGACATAACTAAAAACAATTTTCTAAATCCTGTGCCGCCCGCGCAGCAGGCGACACAGGATTTAGAGGTTTTATCGTTAATTGTGTCTACCGACTGATCGCGTGACTCAATCAAGTACGCGTGGATATGCGTCATACTCCGATGCTCTATATTGGAGTTTTTCTCCAGGTCAGGTCAGGCTAGCAACCATTTTTTGATATAGAATTTTAGATGGAGAATCAGGCAAGCATGCTTACAGAACTTATAGAGTTCTAAGGGCAGCTACTTGGTTTTCTACCAATAGCAGATGAATTTTTCAATGGTCATCTGATGACACAACGACGACTCTTTAATAGTCTCGTGGTCAACTGCTTAAATTTGTTGTTAGCGAGCCCGATCCAATAGGACATTATGCTCAAGACTATTACTTCTACGATCAAGAATTGGTTTCCTGCTGAAGAGGTTCATGCACACTGTGATGGGCCATGTGGTGTTTATGACCCAGCTTCTGCCCGTATCTCTGCAGAAGCAGTTGTTTCAATGACCAAGAAGTTAATCGACTTGGGTGCCCCTGACAGTGTTGAGAAGGCTAACACCTTTTCTCGATTTGTTGCTGTTAAGGAAGAGCAAGCCCAAATCACAAAGGATGAGCTTCTTATTCTATGGACTGACTATTTCAAGCCTGTTCATTTAGAGAAGTTTCCTGACCTCCACGACACTTTCTGGAAAGCAGCAAAGCTTTGCTCCGCTTGCAAAGTTGAAGTGAGCTTGGAGCACGCAACCGAGTTGATGGCCGCAATTGAAAAGATTCACCAAATCTTTTGGGCAACCAAAGATCGTGATGTGACTTTCTATAAAGTAAGCTAGACAGCCAACCATGTCGGTTTCTGGTTTGGTTGACGTACTCTGTCGATCACACAATAAAGGGGCGCTTTTCAGCGCCCCTTTACTGTTTTTCAAGCCTGTTATTCAAAAATTCTCAAAGGAATAGGCAGACCCAATCTAAACGAGGTTTAAGCTGTTATAGCAGTCCGCACGTAGGTTAGGA
>JBCCWF010000095.1:0-16875 GCA_039194035.1 Cyanobacteria bacterium P01_E01_bin.6
CCAACAAATGGAAGCATGGTTGTCCGGCTATATGACTCTGCTGTGAGAATCATCCCGCATTTCAATCGTCTGTGACTATCCCGTTTACCCGATTCCCCGAACTTTGCCAAGTCGTGTATTCAGATTCTTCATGGGTGGGCAGGGATCACAGCAGATCGAGCCTTGTCAAGGGAGACGGCTCTCTTCTGCATGAGACTGAAAAGGGGTGTGAACCTGACGCATCGTAAGCGTATTCAGACTTCTGACAAGGCATTAGTCACGGCATAACAAGACGTCATCAATAACCGAAGAAAAAGTAAGGATTCACGAAAATCATTGAAATGTTTGTTTATATATTCATATTGGTGGTGCTTTGTATAACTGTGTTTTATGGCATATGGCGCATATTGCTCTTGCAGTGGCAGGTAATGGATAGTCGAGACAGCAGGTTAACGGTTGACAGCGAAAGGGATTCCCTCTGCAGTAACTGTTATCGGTCTTAACCCCAAGCCAATTTGGGAACGGCCGTTCCCAACCTACGGTGAGGTTTATGCCTTTCATGTACGTCGTCATGGTCTGCTTGAAAGTCGATCGCCTTTCAATACAAACGAGGAGCTTATGTGTCAAAACATGCTGTTAGCAGTTTATTCATCATCAATCATATTCAACCGCATATCTTTGAAATAAGATTCAGAGCATAGCGTAAGCCCCTATGATTTTTCCCAAAACACGCTCTGACGTTGTCTTTTGCCCAGTATTGTACGAGTTCTAATAATCGAACTAAGGAAATTAGCTATGCAGACTGCTCCTAATCTTCAACATGACATAGTGCAAGTCGAGGATGATAGAACAGGATTAAGCGTCACAGCAATTAAGCGCGCGTTTTTGGACAATCTTTACTATGTCCAGGGAAAATTCCCGAAATTAGCGACACGAAATGACTATTACATGGCGCTGGCGTTTACTGTCCGCGATCGCCTCCTCCAGCGCTGGATCAATACGACGTCGACCTACACAGAGAACGCTTCAAGGACAGTTGCCTATCTCTCTGCTGAGTTTTTGATGGGGCCTCACCTAGGCAATAACCTGATTAACCTAGGTATTTATGACCAGGTTCAGCAGGCTGTTGAAGAATTAGGGCTTAACTTAGACTACCTCCTGGAGCAAGAAGAAGAGCCGGGTCTAGGAAATGGAGGTCTGGGAAGACTCGCAGCCTGTTATCTTGATTCGATGGCGACGTTGGAACTGCCAAGCATTGGCTACGGAATTCGCTACGAGTTTGGTATTTTTGACCAAGACATTCGTGATGGCTGGCAGGTTGAAGTAACGGATAAATGGTTGCGATTTGGCAATCCCTGGGAAATTATTCGTCCAGAATGGGCGGTGGAAGTCAAGCTGGGCGGAACAACAGAGTCATACGTCGATGAAAACGGCAACTATCGCGTGCGATGGAATCCCTACCAGGTTGTCAGGGGCGTTCCCTATGACACGCCAATTTTGGGATATAAGACGAATACCTGTAATACTCTGCGCCTGTGGGCAGCAGAAGCACCAGAATCTTTTGACTTTGATGCGTTCAACTCAGGTGATTACTTGGGTGCAGTGAAGCGGAAAATGGTATCTGAGAACCTGTCAAAGGTTCTTTATCCGAACGACAACATTTCCCAAGGAAAGCGCTTACGATTGGCGCAGCAGGCATTCTTTGTGTCTTGCTCATTGCAAGACATGTTCCGTATTTTGAACGACCAGGGTCTTGCTGTGACACAGTTCCCTGAAAAATTTACGCTTCAGCTAAATGATACGCATCCGGCAGTCACCGTTGCTGAGCTGATGCGACTCTTGATTGATGAGTATGGCGTGGATTGGGATGAGGCATGGGAAATTACTCAACGCAGTGTTGCTTATACCAATCACACGTTGCTTCCTGAAGCGCTAGAGCGTTGGCCATTACCTTTGTTCCAGAGCCTCTTACCCCGTCATCTAGAGATTATTTTCGAACTCAACCATCGGTTTATTCAAGACGTCAAAGCGAAGTTTCCAGGCGATGAAGAGCGCGTTCAGCGGATGTCTCTCATTGATGAGTCTGGTGAGCGCTATATCCGCATGGCAAATCTGGCATGTTCAGGAAGCTATGCGATTAACGGAGTTGCGGCTCTTCATACCAAGTTGCTCAAGTCAGGCGTCCTGAAAGACTTTTATGAAATGTTCCCAGAGCGGTTTAGCAACAAAACCAACGGAGTCACGCCTCGCCGATTTATGGTGCTGAGCAATCCTCGGTTAACCAATCTCATCAGCGACAAAATTGGGGACAACTGGATCAAGCATCTAGATGAATTGAAGAAGGTTGAAGCCTATGTCGATGATTCTGGATTCCGAGGACAGTGGTGGCAGATCAAGCACGACATCAAGCGAGATTTGTCGAACTACATCGGGGATCAGTATGGGGTCAAAATCGATCCGAGTTCCTTGTTTGATATTCAGGCAAAGCGAATTCACGAGTATAAGCGTCAGCACCTGAATGCACTTTATATCATCACGCTCTACAATCGCCTGAAGGCGAATCCAAACCTAGAGATGACACCCCGCACCTTTTTATTCGGAGGTAAAGCGGCACCTGGCTACTTCATGGCCAAGCTGATGATTAAGTTGGTGACCTCCATCGCTGACGTGGTGAATAATGACCCGATGGTGGGCGATCGCATCAAGGTTCTTTTCCTAAAGGATTACAACGTCAAGTTTGCTCAGCGCATTTATCCCGCTGCTGACCTTTCTGAGCAGATTTCGATGGCAGGGAAAGAGGCATCAGGCACAGGCAACATGAAATTTGCCATGAATGGTGCGTTAACCATTGGTACGCTAGACGGCGCTAACGTCGAAATTCGTGAGGAAGTTGGAGCTGAGAACTTCTTCCTGTTTGGCCTCACAGCAGCTGAAGTTCAGGCACTCAAGGCCAGTGGCTATAGCCCTCGCGACTACTATTCAGCGAATGCTGAACTCAAAGAAGTGATTGACAGCATTGCAGGGGGCGAGTTCTCGAAGGGCGATAAGCAACTCTTTAAGCCATTGCTCGATTCACTGATGCACCATGACACGTACCTGTTGTTTGCGGACTACCCATCCTATGTTGAGACTCAAGATCAGGTGAGCCAAGTCTATCAAAACTATGAAAAGTGGGTTCGCATGTCAATTATTAACTCCTCTCGCATGGGCAAGTTCTCATCTGACCGCTCGATTCAAGACTACTGCGATGACATTTGGAAGATTAATCCCGTTAGCATTGATTTAACGGATCAATGTCCAACGGGCGAGGGTTGCTTGATCTAACCCCAAATCATATGGAAGCTGTCGTTTTTTCTGCGGGAAAAACGACAGCTTCCAACTTAGACGAGATTTACGGTGATACAGTCCTTGTGTTCTTTTAAGACTGTATGGATGTGAACCAAGTAAAAGGTACGCCCACTTGACGTAGGTGTGCCTTTTACTTGTGTTTGGGAGATTGTTTCCTACTCGTTGCTGATTGTGGGGGATTAAAGATCTCGATGATTATTCCTTCATATACTCCGCAAAGCATTGCTGGGCCTGCTTCTGCACCAACACGAATAATGGCATTGAGATGATACACGCCGGCCTCTAATCCATAGCTGTGTGGGGTATTCAGATCAAGCCTGGGTGTATAGGCGAGCTGAGGGGCCTGCATGGTTTCACTTGCAGTCGCCAACTCAATCTTGTCACCGATACCGGCTGGTTTCGCGACGAATTCTACTGACAATGTTGGATCCAGCATCAATAGCGCGATCGCCGCATTTCCTAGCCACTCAACCGTGACCTGAATACAAAATGGGCGATCGGCCATCAATATCTGCTCGATTTCTTCCCCATCATCATGGCCAGATTGAATGACCGTCAAGCCAGATACTCGGCAGCGCACAGGTAGGCTATCCAGATACAACGCTGAATCAACCATGATGATGTCCTTGTCTTGGATATGCGTGTGTTCGCATCATGCCCTCAAGGGACATCGGCAACAGCAAACTCCCCTGAGGGCATGATGCTTGACTATGCTTCACTCCGGAGCTTGTCTAATACGGATCGATCCTCCAGGGTTGACGTGTCGCCAGAGACTTCTTGGCCTGCTGCGAGCGATCGCAACAATCGGCGCATGATTTTGCCAGAGCGTGTCTTGGGTAGAGCATCGCTGAAGCGAATATCACCGGGACGGGCGATCGCCCCAATTTCCTGAACCACATGTTTTTTCAGCTCATCTTTCAGGGCATCAGATGGATCGACATTGCCTTCGAGGGTGATGAAGGCAAAAATATCTTCGCCCTTAATGTCATCGGGACGACCGACCACTGCAGCCTCGGCCACGGAAGGGTGAGATACCAATGCCGACTCAATCTCCATGGTGCCTAGACGATGGCCAGAAACGCTAATCACATCATCGACCCGACCCATCACCCAAAAGTAGCCGTCCTTATCTTTGTGTGCGCCGTCGCCAGCAAAGTACAGGTACTGCCCATCTTTGGGTGGAATGTGCTCCCAATAGGTGCGGCGGAATCGATCCGGGTCACCATAGACCGTGCGCAACATGCTTGGCCACGGATGCTTCACCACCAAGTATCCGCCTTCTTCATCCCCAACGGGATTTCCCTCTGAATCCACGATATCTGCGAGGATTCCGGGGAAGGGTAACGTTGCAGAACCGGGCTTAGTACTCGTCGCTCCCGGCAGTGGCGTAATCATGATGCCGCCGGTTTCAGTTTGCCACCAGGTATCCACAATGGGGCAGCGCTCCTTCCCAATCACTCGGTGATACCACATCCACGCTTCAGGGTTAATCGGTTCACCCACCGTTCCCAGGAGTCGAAGCGACGATAAATCTCGCGCATTGGGCAGATGGTCACCCATTTTGATAAATGCACGAATAGCTGTAGGAGCAGTATAGAAAATGTTGACGCCATATTTTTCCACTACATCCCAGAAGCAGCCAAGATTTGATGGTCGCGGCACCCCTTCATACATGAGGCTGGTTGCCCCATTCGACAACGGCCCATAGACAATGTAGCTGTGGCCTGTAATCCAGCCGACATCTGCTGTACACCAATACACATCATTATCACGCAGATCAAAGATCCACTTAGTGGTCATATGAGTGTAAAGGTTGTAGCCTCCGGTGGTGTGAACCACACCCTTTGGTTTCCCTGTGCTGCCAGAGGTATAGAGAATGAACAGCATATCTTCGCTGTCCATGGGTTCTGGAGGACAATCTGCCGAGGCTGTAGCTTGCAGCTCATGCCACCAGTGATCGCGCCCGGATACCATCTCGACAGATTCTTTTGTCCGCTCGACGACCAATACATGTTCTACGGTAGGAGCTGCATTGTTCTCCAGTGCCTTATCGACCTGTACCTTAAGGGGAATGGTCTTGTCTTTGCGGAACCCGCCATCGGCCGTGATAACTACCTTCGCTTTGCCATCGACCAGGCGATCACGCAAAGCTTCAGCACTAAACCCTCCAAAGACGACCGTATGGGGAGCCCCAATGCGAGCACAAGCCAACATGGCGATCGCCGCTTCGGGAATCATGGGCATGTAAATCCCGACCACATCACCCTTCTGTACTCCCAAGTCCTTGAGCATGTTAGCCGCTTGGCACACGTCTCGATGGAGCTGAGCATAGGTAATGGTACGAGAATCTCCAGGTTCTCCCTCCCAGATAATGGCTGCTTTGTTGCGACGCCAGGTCTTCAGATGTCGATCAATGCAGTTATAGGTAATATTGAGTTTGCCACCCACAAACCACTTCACATCAGGGGGCTGCCAATCGAGCACGGTGTTCCATTTCTCAAACCAATCCAACTCCTGATCGGCTAGCTCTGCCCAAAATGTTGCTGGGTCAGCCTTTGCTCGATCGTAGAGCTGTTGGTAGGCGGCAAAATTCTTAATGTGTGCCTGCTCCGAAAAGTCTGCCGGGGGTGAAAACACACGGTCTTCCTGCAGGATGGATTCAATCGTCGGTTGTGTCATAAAACTTACGTCTCGAACGAGCATAATGGTGGCGCTCAATAGTATTCAAGGCGACCATTTCAAAACCTTACCGAGTTTGCTCACGCTTTGTTCGGGAAGTTAGCTTTTCTTTAGTCTTCCTCCTCTGCTGCTCACACCATCCTCAATATTTCCTAGTAAATTTGAGCGTGGTATATGTACTTAGGGGTTCCTGCCTACGCTCTCTTTTCACTGAACGAATCCTCACTGAATGAATAAACGGTGAGGCTGCAGTGAAAATCGTATCGATAGGTACAAGCGGGAGATTTCCGACGCTTTATGGTGAAGTCAGGAGATTCGTCGTGTTCTGACCCTGAATCTCTCTAGAAATAGGGGTTTCTTGTCAATTTTGCAGGATTGAACGAGTTCATCACAGTGTTAAAACTGGTTTTTGGATAAGTTTACCTAATAGTTGTATAAGTTTACTTAATTTCCAAAGAAAGCGATGCTGATTGGAGATGTACTCTAGATCTAGAGTGAAAAAGAGCACTACAATTCGTAATTTAGACGCTGGAAAGGTAAAACTGTTATGCATCTGAGTGAATTGACCCATCCAAATCAGCTTCATGGTTTGTCGATTCATCAATTGAAACAAATCGCTCATCAGATTCGGGAGAAACACCTAGAAACGGTCGCCGCGAGTGGTGGTCACTTGGGGCCTGGGTTAGGAGTTGTTGAGCTAACCATCGCTCTCTACCAAACCTTGGATCTAGACCACGATAAAGTTGTGTGGGACGTGGGTCATCAGGCTTATCCTCATAAGCTATTGACAGGGCGCTACGCTAACTTCCATACGCTACGGCAGAAAGATGGTGTGGCGGGTTATCTGAAACGGTGTGAGAGTTCATTTGATCATTTTGGCGCAGGTCATGCTTCCACTAGCATCTCCGCTGCATTGGGAATGGCGATCGCCCGAGATAATCAAGGAAAAGACTTTAAGGTAGCGGCAGTCATTGGTGATGGCGCACTGACTGGGGGGATGGCACTCGAAGCGATCAACCATGCAGGGCATTTGCCCAATACCAAGTTGCTGGTTGTGCTGAATGATAATGAGATGTCGATTTCGCCCAATGTGGGGGCGATTCCTCGCTATCTCAACAAAATGCGGCTCAGCCCTCCAATGCAGTTTCTGTCAGACAATTTGGAAGAGCAATTCAAGCATCTACCGTTTGTCGGTGAGTCCCTGACTCCTGAATTGAGCCGCATCAAGGAAGGGATGAAGCGACTGGCGATGTCAAAAGTTGGTGCCGTTTTTGAGGAACTTGGGTTTACCTACATTGGCCCCGTTGACGGTCATAACTTAGAAGAATTAATCGCCACCTTTAAGCTGGCTCATCAACATGACGGCCCCGTCCTGGTGCATGTAGCCACGACCAAGGGCAAAGGCTATGCGATCGCTGAAAACGATCAAGTTGGGTATCACGCACAATCTCCGTTTAACCTCACGACAGGGAAAGCGATTCCGGCCAGCACGCCCAAGCCACCAAAATATGCGAAGGTATTTGCTCACACGTTGGTGAAGCTGGCTGAGAATAACCCCAAAATTCTGGGTATTACCGCAGCAATGGCGACGGGTACGTGCTTGGATAAGCTCCAAGCGAAGTTGCCAGAGCAGTACATTGATGTGGGCATTGCTGAGCAGCATGCCGTGACCCTAGCCGCAGGACTCGCCTGTGAAGGCATGCGGCCCGTCGCTGCTATCTATTCAACCTTCTTGCAGCGTGGCTATGACCAGATCATCCACGATGTCTGTATTCAGAAGTTGCCCGTCTTCTTCTGCCTCGATCGGGCAGGTATTGTTGGAGCAGATGGCCCCACCCACCAAGGGTTGTATGACATTGCTTATTTGCGATGCATTCCCAATATTGTGGTGATGGCTCCAAAGGACGAAGCCGAGCTTCAGCAGATGGTGGTGACTGGTATTAACTACACCGATGGCCCCATCGCCATGCGCTATCCCCGTGGAAATGGCTATGGGGTTCCGCTCATGGAAGAAGGATGGGAAGAACTGCCCATCGGCAAAGGTGAAATTCTCAGAAGCGGAGACGATGTTTTGCTGTTGGGCTACGGCACGATGGTCTACACATCCATGCAGGTCGCCGAAATTCTGAGTGAGCACGGCATTGAAGCCACCGTGATCAATGCTCGATTTGTGAAGCCGCTGGATACAGAGCTAATTCTGCCGCTGGCGAAGCAAATTGGGCGGGTGGTTACCCTGGAGGAAGGCTGTTTGATGGGCGGGTTTGGATCGGCTGTTGCCGAAGCGCTCATGGATGCCGAGGTGCTGGTGCCGGTCACTCGCATTGGGGTACCCGATAAACTAGTAGACCACGCGACACCTGATCAGGCGAAAGCAACCTTGGGGTTAACGGCTCCTCAAATTGCAGAGCGGTTGTTAAAGACCATCAAAGTAGCCCCCACACCTGTGAAGGCATAGATTATAAGTAGCTAGCCATAATTAATTAAATGTACCCTTCCAAATCCTGTGCTGCTCGCTGCGCGGGCGACACAGGATTTGGGTTTTTGGGTTTCATTACGTCCAGGTACTTATCCAAAAACATGTCGTGGGGAGATGTTGCTCAGCAGCGCCTCCCCACGACATGTTTTTGGATGTTCATCCTAGCGTTCGTTCTCAATGACACAATTCTCATGACACATGCCATTCTGCCCTCCTTGATCCTGCTCGATCCGCTCCTTCAATCCTGGCTTCAGGAAGACATCGGTCGGGGCGATCGCACGACTCAGGGACTCTTTGCCACCGACATCCCCACTGGAAAAGCCACCTGGACAGCCAAGGAATCAGGCATCATTGCGGGTCTGCCCGTGGCCGCACGGGTCTTTTCGCTGCTGAATCCTCAGGTTAAGCTTTCTCCTACCGTGTCAGACGGGCAATGGTGCGATCGCCCGACCGTCATCGCGGAGATTGAGGGGCCATTAGACGCATTGTTGACGGGAGAACGCGTCGCATTGAATCTTGCCATGCGTCTCAGCGGCATTGCCACTGCTACCCATCAGTATGTGGAGGCGATCGCTGATTTGCCTACCCAGTTTGTGGATACTCGCAAAACCACACCGGGACTGCGACTGTTAGAAAAATACGCGACCCAGGTAGGCGGTGCTACGAACCATCGGTTGGGGTTGGATGATGGAGTGATGATTAAAGACAATCACATCGCAGCAGCTGGCGGTATTGGAGAGGCGATCGCCCGCATCCGCAAACGCATCCCTTATCCATTGAGTATTGAGGTGGAGACAGAATCCTTGGAACAGGTGCAGGCTGCAATGCAGCATGGCGCGGACATCATCATGCTGGATAATATGCCCGTTGAGCGAATGCAGCAGGCCGTGCAAATCATTCGGAAAGCCGAGCCACGGGTGAAGATTGAGGCATCAGGAAACATCACCCTAGAAACAATTCGAGCTGTTGCTGAGACAGGGGTAGATTATATTTCCAGTAGCGCCCCAATTACGCGATCGCATTGGCTCGATTTAAGTATGGCAATCAAATCATAAATCTACTGGATTGATCAACATTAATCCGTCAATCCACTTGAAATCGTTGATGTTTCGAGTGATCAACTCCAATTGATTGGTCATTTTTCTCGTTGCCATTCCACTGGATCGATATCCTGAAAGGGGTGCAAGACAACAAGGGTTTCTAGAACTTCAAGTCGCTTTTGTGAATATCCTGTTTGGTCAGCAAGGAAATTACGTTGGCGATCGCCCAAATCATCGCAGGAATTCGCTTTAGTTTCGTTATTGACGATCCTATGTGCATCTTGAGCGGCAGCGTCCTCGCGCCGGATACGCTTGCTGGTTGATAAAACTTGCTGGTTGATAAAAAAAGAGCGCATCGAGAGCTTACCTCCTCCAGCATCTGCTGTCGCACAGTGTGCTCGATGCCGTCTAAGCTATCCAGCTCTGGGTCGCTAGTGCGGTACAACATCTCTGCAATCTCTGCTGCACAGGCTTCCAATCATGCTTGGTCTTCAGGTGTCATCGTCAGTCATCCCAGGAGCGACCTCTCGATTCTCCCCCCTGACCCTGTTTTCGCGGGAAACACCAAATCGACGTTGCCAAATTGCTTGCTCTTTTTTAGCAATTCTTGATGGGTTGCGTTGACGTTGACATATATAGGGGAATAGATTTGCTCGTTATCCAGAATAATAAGTTAAACCTCTGCGGCACATTTCTCAGATAATTTCGTCACTGCAACTTAACAGGGTGAATGGTCTATACAGTACTGTTTCAACTGACCTGGATACCCCCTCGCCATGGAATTCACCCGCGAAAGAACAAACATCGCTAAAGGTGTGGCAATTTGCCTAATGTTTGCCCATCATTTATATGCCTTTGGCGATCGCCTCCTCGACGATAATCGCTATATTCCCCTCATCCCCTTTTTCGATGCCGAAGCCTACATCGGCAACTTCGGGAACATTTGTGTCTCCATGTTTCTGTTTCTGTCTGGCTACGGCATGTACCTGGGCTATCGTCACTCGTCAAAAAAGTCAGCTCTGGCCTATGCTCTTAACAAGCTAAAAGACTTTTACATTAATTACTGGCGCTACTTCATTATTTTTGTGCCCGTGGGATTGCTGTTCTTTCAAAACGTCACTCTTTGGAATTCCCACCAACTTCGCTACTCTACAGAACCTGTCTTGTTTCTTAAAAACCTCATTGGCTGGGACTCCACCTATAACGCCGAATGGTGGTTTGTTCGCATGTTTGTGGTGACGCTGCTTCTGCTCTTCCCTCTCTATGCCAAGCTGGCTGAGCAAAATAGCGCCCTGCTTATTTTGCTCAGCCTCTTCCTATTTTTCGTTAATAAAGAGGTGCATCCGTGGGGTATGTTTGGTTTTGTGTTTTGGCAAACGTCATTTGCTTGCGGCATTGTCTGTGCCCGCCTAAACCTCTTTTCTTCAGAGCTGATTCAAACCGGCGATATAGCTACCTGGCACAATACCATCCTGGGATTTTTACTCTGTTTCTTCTTTCGGCTCAAGGTAGATAGCGCAGATTATGATTTTCTCATTGTGCCTTTTTTCATCTATTTCTCAATTCGAATCGTTGAACAACTCCGCACATCGCAACTCTTTGCCTATCTGGGTAAATATTCATTTTCCCTCTGGCTTACCCATTCATTTTTCTGTTACTACTACTTCCAACATGCCATCTACGCTCCAAGATGGTCTCCTCTGGTCTTTGCATTTCTAATGCTGTCGTCCCTCCTGTCGGTTTTGACCATCGAGTACGGGGCCATGAAGATAAAGTACGTGATGCAGGGTTGTAATGTGCAGCTTGAGCGGTTCCGCCTACACTTCAAGAATACCTATCGCCGATGATGCTGATGCTGTAATCTAAAGGCCACTGCAACATGAACACTGCAGTGGTCTAAAGTGACCTACGATAAGTATCGTTAAGCAGCACATCCGTTAGAGCAGGAGTATTTCTGTTATCGCTGCCGCCATAATTGGTTAGGACATCGATCATTGTTGTATGGAGCACCGAGACCCCACACAACAATGATCGATGTCCTAATTACGTGTCTACGGCTATATCTTTCGAGGCTTGTTGTCATTCGCTACATTTGGTAGAAAAAAAGCATTGGGAATTCAAGAGCCAAGACATAAGCTACGTAACACATATCTTGGGTCTTAACTCCTTCCCTTCCCGCATATTAATTTACATATGCGTAAAACTTCTTCATAATTTCCGTATCAGGGAAAACATGACCCTTTTATAGAAGTATATAAATAGACGCAGTTTAGGCAGGTATCTTATGACCATGACCGTCGCTCCAGAGCAAATTGATCGGATCGTCTGGAACCAACATCAGGATCCGTTCGAAGTGTTGGGGCCTCACCAAATTCAGGAAAATGGGACAGCAACGTGGGTTGTTCGAGCATACCTGCCCAACGCTGAAGCTGCATCGGTTGTTTTTCCTGAAGATCGAACAGAATATGTGATGCAGTCGGTTCATCATCCCAACTTTTTTGAGTGCAAGTTTGAGTGCAAGGTGGATGTGCCCGAACTTGCCAATTATCAGCTCCGGATTAAAGAAGGAGATCGTGAACGTGTTATCTACGATCCTTATGCGTTTCGCTCTCCGAAACTCACCGAGTTTGACATTCATCTTTTTGTTGAAGGAAATCACCACCGCATCTACGAGAAGCTAGGAGCACACACCACGATCGTCAATGGAGTGAGTGGCGTTTACTTTGCTGTCTGGGCACCCAATGCTCGAAATGCATCCATTCTTGGGGACTTCAATAATTGGGATGGTCGCCAACATCAAATGCGGAAAATGGGAAATGGCGTCTGGGACTTGTTTATTCCAGGAATTGGGAACGGTGAGCACTACAAATATGAAATTAAGAACATTGATGGGCATATTTACGAGAAGTCCGATCCCTATGGTTTTCAGCAAGAGGTTCGCCCAAAAACGGCATCAATTGTCACTGACCTCGACACCTATTCTTGGCAAGATGATGCTTGGATGGAGCAACGACGCCACACCGAACCTCTCACCCAGCCCATTTCCGTCTATGAAGTACATCTTGCCTCCTGGCTCCATACCTCATCGAGCGAACCGGCTCTAGATGCAGCAGGCAACCCCGTTGCTGTTGTTCACCCCTCAGAATATGACACGGGTGGACGGTTTCTGACCTATCGAGAACTGGCTGAAAAGCTGATTCCCTATGTCAAAGAACTGGGGTTCAACTATATAGAATTGCTGCCTGTGGCAGAGCACCCGTTTGATGGGTCATGGGGCTATCAAGTGACCGGCTATTACGCTGTTACCTCGCGCCACGGAACGCCTGAGGACTTCATGTACTTTGTGGATCAGTGCCATGAGAACGGCATTGGTGTGCTGTTAGATTGGGTTCCCGGTCACTTCCCAAAAGATGGACATGGCCTTGCTTTCTTTGACGGTACGCACCTGTATGAGCATGCTGACCCCCGCAAAGGTGAACATAAAGAGTGGGGAACTCTTGTGTTCAACTATGGCCGGAATGAAGTCCGAAACTTTCTCGTGGCTAATGCACTCTTCTGGTTCGATAAATATCATATCGACGGCATCCGCGTAGACGCTGTGGCGTCGATGCTTTACCTCGACTACTTCAGAAAAGAGGGCGAATGGCTACCCAACCAATATGGCGGACGTGAGCACGTAGAGGCCGCAGACTTCCTTCGTCAGATGAACCATTTGGTTTTTAGCTACTACCCCGGAACCCTAAGCATTGCTGAGGAATCGACATCCTGGCCAATGGTGTCTTGGCCTACCTATGTGGGTGGTTTAGGCTTCAACTTGAAGTGGAACATGGGCTGGATGCATGACATGCTCGACTACTTCAATATGGATCCTTGGTTCCGTCAGTTCCACCAGAACAATGTTACGTTCAGCATTTGGTATGCGTTTAGCGAGAACTTTATGCTGGCTCTGTCTCATGATGAGGTGGTTCACGGAAAGAGTCCGATGATTGGCAAGATGCATGGTGATCAGTGGCAAAAATTTGCTAGTCTTCGCTGCTTGTTCACTTATATGTTTACTCATCCAGGAAAAAAGACCCTGTTTATGGGTATGGAGTTTGGTCAGTGGAGTGAGTGGAATGTCTGGAGTGACTTGGAATGGCAGTTGTTGGAATTCAAACCTCATCAACAGTTGAAGCATTTCTTTAGCCGTGTTCATGAGGTGTATCGCAATGAGCCTGCTCTCTACACCCAAGACTTTTCTCAGGAAGGGTTTGAATGGATCGATTGTCATGACAATCGTCATAGCGTTGTATCCTTCATTCGACGAGCAAAAGACGACCCCGGTGAGTATTTGGTGATGGTGTGCAACTTTACTCCACAACCCCATGCTCACTATCGGGTTGGGGTTCCTGAGCATGGCTTTTATACAGAGCTGTTTAACTCTGACTCCAGAGAGTATGGCGGCAGCAACATGGGAAATCTAGGTGGTAAATGGTCGGATGAATGGTCGTTCCACGATCGCCCCTACTCCATCGATTTGTGCTTGCCGCCGCTGGGTGTGTTAGTACTGAAAATTGATCGAGAGAAAACGGCAAAAGCCCTTACTGGAGCAGATGATAAGTAAAGAAGTAGCGATTGAATAACATCTCACGCGGTCGTTCACGATGAAGCCTACGTGTTGGAAGGCAGTACCGTTGACGACGTCAATGTCTACTGTATCGATCTGCTAGTCTTTGTCGTGAATGTGATGCTTGAGAACCTCGTTGAACGCATGTATCATGCCTGTTCAGCGAGGTTTTTGCTTCTGGCGGCTAGAGAGGATTTTCATTTAAAAATAATGGAACAATGCCTTGGTGAGGTGTCCATTGGAGTGCTCCAATACGATCGGTTTCGTAAACCTGGATCATCTGAGTCGTGATGGTGTCGGGTGTCATGCCATGAGTTCTGATGTCGCCGTTGAGGACTGGGGCGATCGCCACATCGGGGGACAGTGCCTCAATCCACGGCGCATCTATCTCATCTCCTGACCACCAGATAATATCGGCAATCCCTGGTTCGTATGATGGTGCAGGATTGTCTGGCTGCTGGCGATCACAGATCATCCAGATGGACTCACCGAACTGAAATCGGAGAACCGCAGGGTTGTGCTCCAGGAATTGCATGGGTATCCGCCCTGCACGAATTTGTTGCCCTGGCTCGAACGTAAGGTTGCGAGGATGCTTGGTGAGCCAATCAGGTTGTTGGAGAGATGATGCGACTGGAGATGTGGTGACGAATGAGGTTGCGGAAGGCTGATGAGTGACCTGATCATCCGCAGATAGAGTATTGTCGTGGACGTATACGGTTTGAATAGACACGGTATCCGTCAGGCGCGGCCATCCAGTGTTTTCTGCTGCCGCGTCAAGGGCGATCGCCCAATTAAGTCGTCCGATACCGTGAGATCGCAGGAATGGCAAAACCGTGTAGTTGGCGTCTGCATCTGTGCCGCCGAAGATGAGTCCAACATTGCCGCGATCGCGCACCACCAGGGCTGGTGCATGGGATGTTGCCAGAATAGTGATGTATTGTTGCTGAATTTGGACATAGACCATTGGGGCTGTAATGAGGGCGATCGTGGTCACGAGGGCAAGCCACCATCGTTTTTGCACCCACGGTTTCCACCAGACCACCCCATAGACTGCATAGATGATCAACAGTTGTATCGTCGTGAGACTACCCGTAGTTAGCGTGTTTCCAGGTAGATGATTCCATGTGTTAACGAGTTGAATCAGCAGAGTAATCGGAATCTGTAAGCACCACGCTAAGAACCCACCGACACTTGGCAATAGGAGGGCGATCGCCCCACTAACCATGCCTCCCAAACTAATCAGCAGAATGAGTGGGGTTGCCAGTACATTAAGCACAATGCTGTAGGTCGGAATTGATCCAAATGCCGCCATCTGAATCGGCATCACCCATGTATAAGCGGCAATCGGGACAGCAACCAGCGTTGCAATTCCAGTGGGTATCCAGTCGAGTCGAGTCACGAGAGCAGGCACCAAAACCAGCAGCCCCAACGTCGCTAGGAAGCTAAATTGAAAACCCAAGTCCCAAATCCATAGAGGATTGCCAATCAGCATCATCGTGGCAATGAGGAGCAGCATGGCCAGAGGCTTCGACCGTCGTTCCATGGCGGCGCCCAACAGTGCTCCAAACCCCATCAGCCCAGCTCGTATTACGGAAGGTTGAGCGCCCGTGAGGCCAATGTAGAGCAGCAGTACACCGGATCCAATCCAGCATTGGGTTTGCGGGGCAAAGCGCTGGGCCATTACCATCACAACGCTAAGCAACAAAGAAACGTGAAAACCAGATGCCGCTATCGTGTGAGCTAATCCAGCTTGATTGAATCCATCGCGAATATCGTAGGGCAGATCAACTGCCCGCCGTCCCAACACCATCGCACTCAGAAGCGTCCCCTCCGGTGTTCCTAATCGATCGACCATCGCACGCACAACGCGCTGCCGCATTTGCCATAGGACGGAAGGTGACCCTGAAAGACTAGTGACCTCTTGTCCTCTCAACCCTGAGAAGACCCCTTTACGAGCAAGATAGGCGCGAAAATCAAAGCTCCCTGGATTTTGAGCAGATTCAGGCAGATATAGAGTGCCATGAACTGCCACCTGTTCTCCTGGATAGAGTCCCGTTCCTTGCAGCAGAGGAACCGTTGTATAGGCTTTTCCAATGACTGTTTCATCTGGAATGAGGCGAGCAGCTATTTCTTCCACCTCTGCTTGACCGTCACCCTCTCCATGGTTTTCTACGGTCGCATGTTGAACGTTAAGCAAAAACCGGACGTGTTGGCTGCGCGTGAGCTGGGGTTCGTCCACAATCTGACCGTCAATTGTCACGACCGCCTCTGGGCTGATGCGCTGTTGCCATAAACTGAGATCGGTCTGACTGGGGTGGGGAGTGCGGAGATGAAGATAAATGAACGCAAGACTGCCTATCAGCCCAGCACACAGCCAAAATTTAGCGTTAGGAGCTGTGCGCTGCAGCTTAGGAACGACAACAGCACAGACAAGACTGCCCAGCACGAGGACGACCGCCCCGAGAGGAATTCCGTAAACCTCTTCGCGTAATCCTGTGAGCAGCAAGCCCGTAATATAGGCCAGACAGAAGAAATAGACTCTGTTCGCCTGCATGGAAAGCACCCGTTGGCTCAAATAAATATTGAACCAGTGTTCCCAGAACCGATCCAACGGTAGCAAGGTTGCACGAGGGGCGATCGCCACACAGTCGATTGTGTGAATAAGGTGTGTTGGCGTAAATGCTTGACCGAATAGAGCGGTTAGGGATCTGCAAATAAATTACCAATAGAGAGGCGGGGGGGGGGGG
>JBCCWF010000096.1:0-16726 GCA_039194035.1 Cyanobacteria bacterium P01_E01_bin.6
CCCTTTATCTCTTATCCATGTTGAAAGATGTATTTTATGGGTCGAGTGCTGATTTGATGTGCGATGTAATCCCTTCATGCGATCTTGATGATTTGGATTTAAAGAATCAGGGAAATCAGCAAGTGGCCTGTTTTGGGACAAGCTGCGAATTACCAACAGAAGCAACTTTTGAAGACGCAAGCCCTCGTGAACTATTCATTGCAGCATCCTTTCTTGCATTGATTATGACGATTGGATTTTATCCTAAGGTGGCAACAAGTCTTTACGATGCGAAGACTGTTGCAGTAAATGCTCAGGTACGCGAGATCCATCACCAGGTTGCAATGTCGCGATCTCAATCTGAGATTCTTAGTTTCTCTAGCATGAAGCCTGAATCAACTGACACTGGCCTAGCAATTTGACGAGAGCCAGCACTTAAGCAAGATCCTTAAATGCTAAGGTCGTTCTTATATCAGAGCGGATATTTGTATTCTTACAAATATCCGCTTTCAATTGTTGGCCAGAATCATATTGATCAGAATTAGTATTGGGGAAGGGAGAGGTGATTCATTCCTTGTTTTTCTCTGCATCAATATATATTCAGCGTGAAGTGAGCTAGAAATATACGGAAAACTCTGAGGTGCTCTTAAGTTTTATATGGGCATTATATATACATATACATTTCTCAATGTTTCCGCACTGTAAGGCTACATAATCATGGTGAATGCTCTGAACCCAGAAATATTGCCTCCTCAGAAATCAGCAAATGCTGTTCCTGTTTTTGCTCAGAAAGCATTAGATCGCTGTCACATCATTTTTCCAGATTGTGAACAACCCACCAGTGCGATTTTTTATGAGCAGCAATATTATGCTTATGTCAAGTTTTTTGCGAGTTCAGAAAAAGCACAAGAAGTCGCTCAACGTCTTATTGGAAAAGGGAAACGTGTAATATTAACACGCGTCCGAACAGGAATTGTGTTATGGATTCATGAGCCTGAAGCACATCTTGCTAAGTAGCACTCTCGTTGAAAACTAAGAGGGAGTTTGCAGAAATTTCATCTGTTCTATCGTAGACTTTTGAACGATTAAGGAATATGCTCAGGAGAAATTCTACCCTCTAAATAATGTGAGTTTAAAGGATCTGCCTGAAACAACAGCCTATGTTCGAATTACTCATCAATCTTGGTCTCAAGGAAGGCTCGACGGTGAAGTTAGAGCAAATGGTTATTCCTGGCAGTTTCAATGGCGGTTTCAGGGAGGAACGCTCTCTGTTCAGCCGTCTCTGGGACGTGCTCTGATTAAGGAACCTCTGGGTCGTTTTTTAGAGCGTAGTGACTATCAGCTTGAGCCTGGTGGTGATTACACATTTAACATTCGTGCACGCATTTAAGAAAACGCTACCTAGCTGACGATAGCAAACTGGAAATTCAGTTTGCCATAGCGGTTGGCGACATCGGGGTTGTAGCGATCCGCTTCGATAGGGATGAAATCAATCGACTTTATCGGAAATAGGAGAGAAATCGATTTAGGTCACTTTCATCAAATACCTCTGCTCGTTCGTTGGAAACCCAGACATTCAAGTCAGAATCTATCCGAAAAGTCGGTGAGGTTTGCATCATGCCTGAAGTTCTCTGCTTGAGTAGTGAGTTATCTCTCCACCAAAGCGTTGGATGTCCGTAAACCCAATTGCCCCTGAGTCTGTGCGGAATAGCAAGTGTGAAACTGCAGGCTTTGTTCAACTTGTGGCCTGTTTGATTGTGGGGCGTAAGCTCTTAGTATTTTCCGGATAGGTTCTTAGTTCGCTGGTGTAGAATCCCGGTTCTAGTCATGATTTGCTAATGGACTGTTAACGGTGACCGTAGCGTCTTTTCCCTTACCGAGGCTCTCTACCTGTACCGCTCTGTTGTGCATTTGGTACATCCAGGTGTCTAATTGAGAATCTCTAAAAGACACGCTACCGCAGGTGTTTGGTTCGTCCAGGCAAGCTCGTAATTCAACTCAAACAATGGCGTCTGCTGTAAGATGCAGACATCCGGATAGGCAAGGCCCGGTACAGTTGGCGCATTCCCAATACCCATCCCACCAGCGACCATCGCAAGCAAATCAGAAGTTGTTGAAACATCGATGACAATTAAGGGCTCAAATCCAAGCTCAGAGGTGTGTCTCAGATAGGTGTTGTAAATGATAGGCTGGCGATCGCGCGAAGGCAGAATAATCGGCTCACCAGCGGTATCTTCCATTTGGACTGTTTTCTTAGCTGCCAGCCTGTGGTCACAGGGCACGAGGATCGACATCGGAATGCTGCCCAAATGGCGATGCTGGAGACCAGCAGGAAGTGAGCCATCCCAGGCGATCGCAACGTCTATATCGCCGTTAGCCAACGCAGAACCGATTGACCGTTCATCTGTTTGTGTCAAAGACACTCGCGTTTCAGGGTGAGTCGCTTTGAACTGAGCGAGTAGCCGACCCACGAAAGGCTGTGCAGCTCCAATCATCATGCCAACGGTTAGCGAATCGATGCCATCAACGGTATTAGCTTTAGCTGCGCGGATGGCCATATCAGCATAAGCGACCGCCTTTCGAGCAGATGCTAAAAACCCTTTTCCTGCTGTTGTCAGCGAAACGTCGCGAGACGTGCGGTTCAACAGCTTTACCCCTAGCTCGGCTTCTAACTCACTCAGCAATCGACTCATTGCTGGTTGCGAGATGTCGCACAGGTGGGCTGCGCGACCAAAATGAAGCTCCTCCGCAAGCGTGATAAAAGAGCTGAACGTTTTTAAGTTCATCGATACCAAAATAGATATGAAAACTTGCCTAATTATATATTGGTGTCGATATGAATATCATGCTACTTTTTGATCAATCTACAGCGCATTTATACGTGCATTTCAGTCGATGTCCGTCGAATCTTTTGGAGCCTGAGCAATGGTGTCGTTTAACTTTACGCAGAAGTCATTCGACTTACTTGAAGAACTCGAAGCCAATAATGAGAAAGCTTGGTACGACGAGCATCGAGAGGACTTTGAGGCATACTTAAGAGAACCTTTTGCTGAAGTTTTGGAATTGGCGAGCGATCGCCTTGCAGAAACTGCAACGCCATTAGTCGGGAGCGCTAAAACGATGTTCCGCCAAAATCGTGACGTTCGTTTTTCCAAAGATAAGTCTCCCTACAACACGCAAATCAGCGGCCTACTAACACCATCAGGTACTAAAGCTGAAAAATCCGGTTTGATTTATCTTCAGCTCGATTCTTCCGGCGGCATGATGGCATGTGGGTTTTATCAGCTCAAAGCGAGTGAACTGGCCCCCATTCGAGATCAAATTATGGAACAACCAAAAGCATTTTCAGTTGTACTAAAAGATTTAGAAGCAGCAGGCTTATTCCTCAGCGACGAAGACAAGCTAAAGACCATGCCTCGGGGCTACGAAGCCTATAGCGACCATGAATATGCTGACTACCTGAAGCTTAAAAGCCTCATCGTACAAACATCCCTTCCTAAAAGCGCCTGGTTAAAAGGCGATGTGCTAGAGCGTCTTTTCGAATACGGCACAGGATGCGCTTCTCTTTTAGCCTTCGGTAACGATGCGTCTGAATGAAGTGATAGTGTTGTGCACCTTGATTGAGTACGGTGAGGTGATGCACGCTGCGCCCCACCTCACTGTTTTGTACCCGACGCGGTTACATCCTGCTATATAGCTTTGGCGAGTTAGCTCGTGACTCGGAGTAAAGCTGTAACCATTGGCGCATCATTGATCTGGCTCGCAATCGTGTCCTACCGTACCTGACGATGGCTATAGTTTGGGAGAAAGGAGCATAGGAGATAACCGAGACAGGAGTAACGTATGACCAAAATGGAAGAGCTTGAAAAGGTTGAAGTGAAATCTACTCAAGAGCTTCGCCAGTGGTTTGAAGAACATTATTCTCAACCGGAAAGTATTTGGCTTGTTACATACAAGAGAAATGTTCCAGATAAGTACGTATCTATCCAACAGGTGTTGGATGAAGTACTGTGTTTTGGATGGATGGACGGACGGCGGATGAAGCTAGATGACGCACGCACGATGCAGTTACTATCTCCGCGTAAAACACAGCACTGGTCTAAAACCTATAAAGATAGGGTGGCTAAACTACAAGAAGCGGGGCGGATGCATAAGGCCGGATTAAAAACGATTGAAGTCTCTAAAGAGAATGGACTGTGGGACTTTTTGAATGATGTAGATGCACTCATCAAGCCTGATGATTTGATTGAGGCGTTGGAAGCGCATCCGCCATCCTTAGAGAACTATGAGGATTTCCCAGAGTCAGCTAAGCGCGATATTTTAAGATGGATTAAGCTGGCTAAAAAGCCAGAGACCCGTGCTAAGCGTATCTTAGAGACAGCTCGACTTGCTGCTGAGAATAAGCGCGCCTCTGGAACGAAATAAGCAGAACTGCGAGAGTGATCTGGCTTTTGTATAAGTAGATTGCAGTTCAAACGCGACTGAATTTGTAGCGGTATGTTCATCACCTATTTCTTTCTGGAGGAGTGGATCCCCGCTAGCGTGATCATAAAATCTCATGCTATGAATTGTAACCGTCCCAAGTCCTACGAGGAGAACAGTTACGCCCCTTAACACACCTCCGGTAAGTGCTTCAATGCTACCGCCCGTATCTGCCTGATTACTGACCTCATCCTTAACATCAACGCCAGTAATCGCATCTTCTCGCTTTGCGTCTCTAGCAACGATGGAAACGTTACTCATATTGAAGCCAGAATCACTCAGTGCTTGTAGGGCCGATGCTGTTTTTGGACGATCTGGGAAAAGACCGATTGCCCGTCGATGATCAGAAGCCATTATGATTGCCTCCTCTAAAGCTAGCGATTCATCCTATTAGAGGTTTACCTCTAGAATGAGGTGGCTCTCATCGGCCATTTGGAAGATCTACAAAGTGTAAGTAGATGGCCATAATTAAACGTATCCTTACACATCCTGTGCCGCCTGCGCAGCGGGCGGCACAGGATGTGGGGTTTTGGGTTTAATTATGTCCAGGTACTTAGAAAGGATGAGCTCACACTTGTTTGACGACGTATCCCTCTGATCGACAGACTTTTTCCGGAATCCTGAGCACGCTTACCCCGACAGATTTACCCCCGACAGATTTACCAAAGACATTCATCCTAAACTTATGGCCAACGATCGATCACTTCCCCAACCAGAGCCTAATACGGGCGTGCCCTCTCCTCTACCGCCCGGAAGCGTTGGCCTGCCGTTTCTAGGGGAAAGCCTCAATTTTCTGCTTGATCCTCAATTTGCAGACAAGCGCCAAGCGAGGTACGGCAGCATCTTCAGAACTCATCTTTTAGGACGTCCAACCGTTGTAATGATGGGGCCAGAAGCCAATCGCTTCATTCTCTCTAGCCATATGGATCACTTTTCTTGGCGAGAAGGCTGGCCTGGCACCTTTCGAGAACTATTGGGCGAGTCTCTTTTTCTTCAGGAAGGAGAACAACATCGCCGGAATCGTAAGCTTTTGATGCCAGCCTTCCATGGTAAGGCGTTGGAAAGTTATTTTGACACGATAGTTAGCATCAGCCAGCATTTCCTCAATCAATGGGAGCAAATGGGCACGTTCACCTGGTTTGGGGAAATGAAAAAGCTAACCTTTGAGATCGCCAGCAAACTTTTAATTGGCAGCGAACCGGGAGAAATGACTGAGCGGCTATCTCAGTGGTTTACAGTGCTGACGAATGGACTGTTCATGGTTCCGTTACGTTGGCGTTGGACACCCTATGGTCGTGCCCTTCAGGCGCGTGACCAGTTGCTGGCTCATATTCAAAACGTGGTTGAAGATCGGATGACCCAACCGACTCAGGATGCCCTTGGCCTTTTGGTTCAGAGTGAAGATGAAAATGGCGATCGCCTAACAATGGAGGAACTCAAAGTTCAGGCCCTATTGATGCTATTTGCAGGCCACGAAACAACAACGTCGATGTTGACGTCTCTCGTGATGGTACTTGCTCAACATCACCAAGTTCTTGAACGAGCACGGCAAGAACAACAGGCACTCGCATCAGAAGGATCGCTATCTCTTGCTCAGCTCAAACAGATGCCTTACCTCGATCAGATTCTAAAGGAGGTAGAGCGCATGTATCCCCCAGTGGGCGGTGGTTTTCGAGGAGTCACTAAATCTTTCGTCTTCAATGGATATCGGGTTCCTGCTGGGTGGATGGCACTGTATCGCATTGATGCCGCCCACAAAGACGACCGCTGCTACACCAATCCCCAAGACTTCGACCCCGATCGCTTTAGTCCGGGTCGGGCTGAGCATAAACGTTATGACTTCAGCTTGGTGGGTTTTGGTGGCGGCCCACGGGTGTGTTTAGGGCTGGCTTTTGCGCAGCTAGAAATGAAAATAATCGCGGCGTTGCTGTTACGCCAATATCAATGGACATTGTTACCTAACCAAGATTTATCACTAAATCCAGTGCCGACATTGCAACCAAAATCAGGAGTGAAGGTGCATTTATCCCGTTTGGTAGATACAGGTAAGTAGATAGCCATAATTACACGTATTCTTCCAAATCCTGTGCCGCCCGTGCAGCGGGCGGCACAGGATTTGGGCTTTTGGTTTTAATTACGTCCAGGTACTTACATAAGTAGGTTGATAGAGTAGCTCAGGTAAAACTCAACAACAGTCAAGATTACGATAGGCAGGGTTAAGATATATCACTTCGAGTTTACAACTGTGAAGATTCTCCAATACCTGAACAAGTGTTCATATGTTAATGTGAATGAAGAGAATGATTTAGAGGTTCTACCATGACAACAGTGACTCAAATGAAGTGTGCTTGCCCAGATTGCTTGTGCATCGTTAACTTGACCGATGCTTTGATGAAGGACGGTCAAGCTTATTGCAGCGAGGTTTGTGCCAATGGACATTCCGAAGGCGCAGGCTGTGGTCACACCGGCTGCGGCTGCCATGCCTGAGCATCACTAACTGTTCTCCCCTATGTCTGATTCTGATTCGACCGCTCGACCTGTCGCTGAATTCCCTGATGATGGGGAAGATCTTTGTTGTGAGCTTCCCCATCCCAGTCACGTTGACTCTGATAAATGGCTACAGAAGCAACCACTGAGTAGCGAAAAGGCTCAACGCATGGCTGAGTTCATTGGATTTTTGGCTGACCCCAATCGCTTGCGAATTCTGTCAATTCTTGCAGAACAAGAGATGTGTGTCGGGGATTTGGCAACGGTTGTGGGCATGAATGAATCAGCCGTGTCTCATCAGCTCAGGATATTACGCACGATTCGATTAGTCAGTTCCAGGAAGCAAGGGCGACATGTGTTTTACCGCTTGCTGGATGATCACGTTTTCAATTTCTACCACGCTGTGGTTGAGCATTTAGATGAGGTTGATGCCTAGGGAGCTTGTCGTTTGCACACCCCCTAATTCTCTAGACTCTGTGAGCTGGACTTGGATTACTCTTGGCAGAAGGTCAGGGCAATGTGGCCCACCGCCGCCCCATACTCTTCATATACCCCCAAGGTGCCAGGGAGACGCTGATGTTGCATCTGGGGTAGCGTTGCCAGGGCTTCCATTTCGGCTTTAGATTTTTGGGGTGATTGTTCAGGGATGATCAGTTGCACGGGCAATGGGAGCGATCGCCCCACCCTCAGCCATTCCTCCCGATCGCCCATGGGGTCTAGGCCCCCGGTCACAAAGGCGGCGGGGGCAAATCTGGCACCGGGTTGCTGGGTGGTCTGATGTTTGACGCTCATAAACTCTGGCGTGAGTTTGTCCTGATCCACATACACATGACGCTGATACATCCACTTCAGAAACGCGGGGTGGGTGTTAAGGGCATACAACCCTTGTCCCAGCAGGGGCGATCGCACCAGATTCCGAACTCCCGTAGCCACGGAAATGGGCGCTCCCATGGCTCGCAAGGGGCCTTTCCAGGTGGGGGCAACCAGCAGCAATTTGGCGCAAACACCGGGCTGGTGTTGGACAAGTTGCATGGCATATCCCGCTGCATGACCTGACGCCACAATGGCGAGGGGATGAGGGCAGCAATTTTGCACAAAATCCTGGAGCAACTGTTGGTAGAGCGATCGGTCATATTGAATCGGAGGGCGATCGGATTCGCCAAACCCTAACCAGTCCAGCGCAATTACCTGAAAGTGGGGGGCGAGAATCTGAGCAATACCGGCCAGTTCAGTGCGACTAGAAACGGTGCTGAAGGCGGGCAACAGCAGCACCGGAGACCCCTCTCCCAGGGTTTCATAGGCGATTGTGACGGGTTTCCCCTGGTGCAACCATTTATAGGACTGACGTTGAGGGTTAATGGAGATTGAAGGAAGCATTGCAGTTGATCGTTTTGAAGGTTACAGCATTGGTGCCAGGATTATACAGGGTATAGCTGGCCTCTCCAGGTTTGCGTCCCACCGCCCCCACTCCTACCACGCGACGGGATGTTTTGCCCTAGCTTTGCGGGTCTTGAGGACCATCAAGGGTGATGACGGTGCTGCCATTGTTCTTCCCACCAGCCGATGCAAATCTGGAGTTCGGCTCCTCAGAATGGGGGGATTGCAGTCGCTGGAGCACGGCTTTATTATTGCCCCGCAGCCCAATCATATTGCCCAGGATGTAGAGATCGCTAAGTTGAGAATGAGAAATTTAGCAATGCGAACGTTGATTTTTTGGGGTGGGAAAAGGTTTTGGCGAGGATCGTTAGCGGTCAGCACTCAATACCGGTGAGACTTCACAAGTAGACAGTTGGTGTCGAATTTTCTCTGGATCGATCTCTCGCCCAATCACCACGAGTTGGTTGCCGGGGGAGGTCTCACCCCATGGTTCAACGTCCAACGTGTAGCGTTGGCCGCTGAGCTGAAAGATGTGTTTATGGGGACTTTGGGTAAACCAGAGCAACCCCTTAGCGCGGAAAACGTTGGCGGGTAGCGTACTCAGCCATTCTTCTAATTTGCGGAGGGCAAAGGGGCGATCGCTGCAATAGGACACCGACACAAACCCGTCATTATCTAAATGGTCAGAGTGATGGTGATGGTGCTCGTGGGCATGATGGTCATGGCTGTGATCGTGATGCTCTGGGTCTGCATGATCGCGTTGGTTTTGTTGAATCTCTTCTTGCACGAGATCCGTATAAGCGGCTGGGTTGTTGTAACCCACATCTAAAATCAAGGGCAGAGGCACTGCTCCATTTTGGCAGCGCATCAGGCGAGCCTTTTCTTTTATGGTATGAATCTGGCGTTCTAGCTCATTGACGTGTTCACTGGCAACCAAGTCGGTCTTATTGAGCAGAATAATGTCTCCATAAATGATTTGTTTGAGAGCCGCCTCGCTCTCAAAATGTTCGGAGGTAAATTCGGATGCATCTACCACCGTAATCACCGAATCGAGATGGGTCAGATCCCGTAACTCAGTGCCTAGAAATGTCAGCATAATCGGCAGTGGATCGGCGATGCCTGTGGTTTCAATCACCATATAGTCAATGCGATCGCTCTTTTCCAACACGTTATAAACCGCATCGACCAGGCCATCATTAATGGTGCAGCAAATACAGCCGTTGCTCAGTTGCACCATATCTTGATCGATAGAAACCAGCAGTTGACTGTCGATATCAATGTCGCCAAATTCATTCACCAGCACGGCTACTTTCAAATCCTGGCGATTGCTGAGAATCTGATTGAGCAGGGTCGTCTTACCGCTTCCCAAGAATCCTGTGATGATAGTAACCGGCATTCCCCGTTTAGGAATTGAAAGGGTTTCTGGAAGATTTGCCATAATCAAAGTCTCCGTATTTCAGCACATGCAAGTCAAAGCAGATGGGAGTTGGGCGTTAGTGGGCAAGGAATTTTGTTTGAGGAATGAAGATAGCTATCAAGAAAAACGCTAACTGTGTTGTTACAATGCTGGGGCCAGAAGGTAAGTTAAACGCCGCAGACACTAGCATTCCAACGATCGCACTCAACGCTCCTAACCCTGCCGATACAACCACGTAGGAGGTAAAGGTACGACTCAGCGACCGAGCAGCGCAGGCTGGAATCACCACAAATGCACTGACTAACAACACCCCGATCGCCTTGATCGAAACTCCCACCACCAGCGCCAGCAACACAATAAATGCGGTGCGATGGGCAGAAACCGAGACACCACGGGCGATCGCCAACGATTCATTCAACGTCAGTAACATCTGGGTGCGCAAGGTCAGACCAATAAACACAGTACAAACCAGCAACAACACCGCACTAAAGAGTAAATCTGGTTCTCGAACGGCCAAAATATCGCCAAACAACAGGTTATGCAGCCCCCCTTTGTACCGTCCTACAAAGTTGAGAACAATGATGGCGATCGCCAGCGATGACGAATAAATGATATTGAGTAGCGCATCTGTCCATAAACGAGTGCGTTCTAACAGATACGTGACCCCCAGAGCAAACAAAACCGCAAACGGCAACAATACAACCGATGGGTTAATGCCGATTAGTAAACCAAGGCTAATGCCCAACAGAGCAGAATGCCCCAAGGCATCGCTGAAAAAAGACAACTGGCGCAGAATCGTAAAACTGCCTAGCATTCCTCCCATTAACCCTGTGAGAATACCACCCAACATAGCGCGTTGCATGGCGGGAAGCTGGAATAATTCGATGATACGAGTAAGTTCAGCGGCGAGAGTCATTGGGGTAAACAGCGATGGTGATAGCGAACAAATTCAGACCCATAGGTCAAGGAAAGATTATCGGGGGAGAGTGACTCCTCTGGTGTTCCCTGACAAAGTAATGTGCGGTTGAGGCAGAGGACGCGATCGCAATGTCGGCGTACCATATCGAGATCATGAGAGATTTGCAAAATTGCCCATCCTTGTTCCTGTTTGAGACGATAGAGCAGTTGATAAAACTCTGACTCCCCTCGCACATCTAATCCCGCTGGGGCTTCATCCAGAATCAGCAGGCGGCGTGGATAAACTAGACAATAGGCCAGCAATACCCGCTTTGTTTCACCCCCAGACAAGCCGCTGATCAGTTGACGTCTAAGATGAAGGGCATCCACCTGTGCCAAAGCATCTCGCACCGCATGACGACGTTTTCTACGGTTTGCCCAGGGCATCTGAAGTCCTAGCTTGTCCCAGCCCAAACCAACCAGTTCTTCCACCGTAATTGGGATACGGCGATCGAACAGGAAGTTTTGCGGCAGATAGGCAATCTGTTGACGGATCTCTGGTGCGAGGGAACCCTTGCGGATCAACGGTTGACCCAGAACAGAAATGTTCCCCGCTTGCCGAGGCAGAATGCCTAGAATCGCCTGCACCAACGTACTTTTGCCCGCCCCATTGGGGCCAACGATTGCCGTATCGGTGCCCGCATCCAAAGAAAAGGAGACATCCTGCACTGCTGCATAGGCTTCTCGATAAACCGTAAGCCGCTCAATGGCGAGTACTACTTCTTTCAAATTGAAAAGACCTCCCTAAAACCTGACCCTAACTCGTTGCGGTATCACTGCAACGGGTTGAGGCAACCAGAGTGGCAAGAACGCCTGAGGTGAACCCTCAAAGGCTGTCACCAAGCTCTCAGTATTCTGACGCATGATTGTCAGGTAATACTCTGGCTCTAATGCGTTGGATGGACCTGTTTCAATCGGGTCAAAGGTGCTGACGGCTACATTCAAATCTTGTGCAAGGGCAGAAAACCCACTTTCTCCAGCTTGGGGTTCCGTCAGAATCGCTTTGAGATCCGAGGCTTGCACTTCATCGGTCACTCGTTTGATATCATCAGGTGAGGGATTTTCGTCTGGAATGTCTACCAAAAATTCTGCCTCTAGTCCATAGCTTTCAGCGAAGTAGGGTGCAAAGTCATGAAATGCCACGAAGGTCTGACCTACATAGGGTTCAAGGGTTGAGGTGATGTCTGCGTCTAGGATTTGCAGTTGTTCAATGTAAGCGGCTGCATTTGCCATGTATTCAGTCTCACCCTCAGGATCAGCTGCAATCAGTCCATCTCGAATATTTTCCACTTGCTCAATCGCACGCTTTGGATCTAGCCAAATGTGGGGATTAAATTCGCCGTGATCGTGGTGCCCCCCTTCGGCGTGTTCCTCACCTTCGGCATGTTCTTCACCTTCGGCATGTTCTTCACCTTCGGCATGTTCTTCACCTTCGGCGTGTTCTTCACCTTCGGCATGATCATGATCATGATCGTGATCGTGGTCATGATCCTCGCCTTCGGCATGATCAGCTTCTTCTATATCTTCGGTAGAGATGGTGGCAACTCCCTCACTAGAATCAATGATGGTTAGAGCTGGGTTGCTGGCATTGGCGACTAAGTCTTCTAAGAATTCTTCTATCTCCAGCCCATTTTGCACCAATACATCTGCTTGAGAAAGTCGTTGCAGATCCTCTGGCTTTGCCTGAAAATCATGGGGGCCGACATTCGTCGGAAGGAGTTGTATGACCTCGGCGCGATCGCCCGCCACGGCTTTTGTAAATTGAGTAATGGGCAAGAATGTGGTCACCACCTGCAACTCATCCGTTGTCGTGGCTGAAGACGCATCTTGAGTTGATTCAGAATCGGAAGGTGCACTCGACGAACAGCTGCCTAACCCAACTGCGATCGCCGATACAACCACTACAGACAACCGACAAACAAGATTGTTAGATGGCTGTAATTTTGTTTTTGAATGGATCATCTGAAATATCCTCACAACGAAATTGGGTAAGTGAATGGGGAAATGAGGGAATAGGGGAGTGGGGAAATGGGTAGATAAATAAACGAGAGAACAGTGACCTCTTCCCTATTTTCCCCTCCCCTCATAACTGCAACATCAACGCCACATCTTTGGCAAAGTAAGTCAGAATCAAGTCGGCTCCAGCTCGTTTTATGCTGGTCAGCGTTTCTAAAATCACCTTCTTCTCATCAATCCAACCCTGCTGCGCAGCGGCTTTGATCATGGCGTATTCACCACTGACGTTATAGGCTGCGACAGGTAAATTTGTGTGCTGCTTGATTTGGCAAATAATATCGAGATACGCCATGGCCGGTTTAACCATCACAATGTCTGCCCCCTCCGCTATATCGAGATCCACTTCCTTAATGGCTTCTCTCGAATTGGCAGCATCCATTTATTTGATAGGTCTTCTTATCACCACTCTTGGGGGCTGAATCCAGGGCATCTCGAAACGGACCATAATAAGCAGAGGCATATTTGGCAGAGTAGGCAAGAATTCCCACATTGATCCAACCCTCTGCATCCAGTGCCTTGCGAATCGCACCCACTCGACCATCCATCATGTCCGAAGGTGCCACAAAATTGGCTCCGGCTGCGGCCTGCGCCAATGCCTGCTTGGCGAGCACCGTAACCGTTTCATCGTTGAGAATTTTGCCATCCTGCACAATGCCGTCATGTCCCTCACTGCTGTAGGGATCGAGGGCAACGTCAGTGATAATCAGAATATCGGGGACAGCTTGTTTGATGGTTCGCACCGTACGCGGAATTAGGCCATTCGGGTTATAGCTCTCAGTTCCGGCATTATCTTTCTGATTATCGGGGATCAGAGGAAACAGGGCGATCGCGCTAATCCCTAGCTCATAGGCTTGTTTCACCTCATCGAGTAGCAGATCCAGCGTGTAACGGTAGCAACCAGGCATAGAGGGAACGGATTCCCGCTGCCCTTCTCCTTCCATCACAAACAGCGGATAGATCAGATTCTCGACCCGCAGAACAGTCTCCCTCACCATGCGACGCAGGGTTTCAGTTCGTCGCAGCCGCCGGGGACGATGGGCGATCGCAGGCACAGTGGCATTGGCTTGGCGTCCAGCATCGACAGAGTCAATTTCTGTCGGCGGAGATTGAAGGGCAAGGGTTGAGGATTCAGTCAGGCTCATAGGATATAATGAGAATGATAATCATTCTTGTCATTCTACAGCACCTGCCGTGAAAAGTGACCCTTTGTCTCAAAAAAGTAGTGTAACCTATTCACCTCGCCTGACTCGTAATCAGCAAGCAGTGCTCGATGTCCTGCATCAGCAAGCAAGTGCTGCGCTCTCTGCCCAGGCATTATACGGCTTGCTGCGTCAAAGACAGGCGATCGGCTTGGCAACCGTGTATCGAGCCTTAGAAACGTTGAAGTTACATGGATTGATCAAAAGTCAGATGGGGACCAACGGCGAAGCACTCTACAGCCCTGTGGCATCCGATCAGCACTACCTCACTTGTTTGCAATGTGGTCAGTCTTTCCCTCTTGACCATTGCCCGATACAGGAATTAGACACTCACTTGCATGGCCCAATTCAATTCCAAATCTATTACCACACCCTCGAATTTTTCGGGATCTGTGAACCGTGTACCTATCGAATGCCCTGAAGGTTATGCCCTGAAGGTTATGCCCTGAAGGTTACTGCGTTTCATTGGATGAGAAACGTGGCGGCGACCTATTTGGGCAGAGGCTCACATAATTTTGCGGATAACGATAAAGAGCGATCGCATTAAGTAGATGGCCATAATATAAACGTATCCCTCCAAATCCTGCGCTGCCCGCGCAGGATTTGGGGTTTTGGTTTTAATGCGGATTGTGGGAGTATGCCTGCAGAGTTTTCTGCTGGTCAGCGGAAAGTTTTTTAGCTTCAGGGCTGGACTGAATCATCTGCAGCTCAGCTTCATCCACGCCATCGTCAATGCTGTACAACTTGCGGATAAGGATACTTCTCAGCTAAGAGTACTGGAGGTTCAAGTGTGCGGCAAAGGCTTACTGTATCTGTTCTTTGAGAACAGCATAGGTAGCTGTATCCGCTGCAAACAGATGCTCTACCCGCAATGATTCGAGGGTAATGTCTTGGGGAGTGCCAAAGGTGGTGAACATACTAAAAAACGACAACTCACCATACTGGGTAGCGTAGTTGGTTGTCAGTACTGGGGCGATAGGGGGCGACCAGATTTTTTGAGACTTTTTCTGAACGTATTGCGTACCGAGACGAGTATTCAGTAATGCAGCAAAAGCATCCGCTTTGGGGGTGAGGGCAGGCTGGGCAGAGGCTTCGTGCCGCAGTCGTGTCAGAAATGCTGGGCCGACTTCATGCAAATTTGTGACGAGCTTCGCCATCCCCTCTGGGTGAACTAACATATCCAACAGATTGATTGGTTCGTCACTTGTTGAGTCGCTCATGCCTGGCATCAATACAGCCGCCAACCATTGGCCTCCACGATTTAGACGCAACAAGTTCCATTGAGAGTCAATGACCAATGCAGGCTGCGGATCGTGGGCAGACAGCAGTTGCTGGAGCGCATCGTTTATTTGTGTCAATGTGGG
Organism: Cyanobacteria bacterium P01_E01_bin.6; assembly: GCA_039194035.1. Lineage (GTDB taxonomy): Bacteria > Cyanobacteriota > Cyanobacteriia > CAKZMO01 > CAKZMO01 > JBCCWF01. The sequence goes on from JBCCWF010000096.1 coordinate 15,279, forward strand.
ATCATCGAGCTGTGTTGTTTTGTAGACCGGTGCATAGCCAGCTTGCAACATAATGTCATTGCACAAGACCAGCGGGGCGTTTAATGCCTGTAACCAGGCTACTAACAGTTCTCGACTGGGCTTAGAGCGACCACTTTCCACAAAACTAATATGTCGCTGTGATACGCCTAAGCGTAACGACAACTCTAATTGGCTTAGTCGACAATCTTTACGAGCCTGACGCAGGGTCTCAAGCGTTGAGGGAAGCATGTGAATCACTCAGACGTGGGCAGTCAATGATCTCAGCAAATTCAGTACCCATGCAATTACCTCTGAGGTAATTGCACAGATAATCTGTTCGTCCAATACTAGACGGTACATCACTAGAAAAGTAACTCAAGAGGAGCTATGAATGTATTTCGGTCTTTACTAGTCTTGATGATAATCAGTATTGTCGCCTACACGCTGATTGCTGGCGTGAACCATGGGTGGAATTTATTCCCCTCATTTTTTGGTGACCTGGCGGCAATGACGTGGTCAGGTCAATTCAATCTCGACTTCACTTGTTTTCTGGTTCTTTCTGGGCTATGGATTGCCTGGCGTCAGCAGTTCTCCCCGATTGGATTGGCATTAGGCCTGGTCGCGACTGTTGGCGGGATCATGGTGGTCGCGCCATACTTGCTATTTGCCACTTTCCAAGCCAATGGCAACATGGGTGTTCTGCTGTTGGGAAAGAAGAGAATGCCTGAATGAATTCATCTACAAGCTGCCAAACAAAGGGATAAGTCGGGTTAAACGACACTATCCCCATTTCCAATTGGAAAACAATCATGTCTCACAAGTTTCACAAATTATGGCTAAAAATTACTGCCATCGTTATCGGGTCTTTTGGCCCAGTCTGTTTTTTAGGAACGATGGTGTCTACATCGGAACCAGCCCGATTGACTATTGATGTTCTGAGTTGGCCGCTGGATGGTCTACAGACCTATGCCTCTCCCGACACCCGGTTTTTATCTGCACTGTTGGGTGGTTTCCTTTTGGGGTGGGGTGTCATGATTTGGTGCCTATCGACATGGGTATATGACGCAGCACCCGAGGCTGTGCGTCGGTCTGTGCTGACGGGTATTCTCTCTTGGTTTATCTTAGATAGTGCAGGATCTATCGCATCTGGAACGCCCTCAAATGCTGTCTTCAATATCTTCATCCTTCTCCTAGCGGTCGGTCCATTGTGGATTTCTGCCCGTGCGTGAATGGGCTATCCAGGTAAGTCACTCATAGCTGGGACAATCTTATTCAGGCCAAATCGAAGCCAAATGATGAATAAAATCGTATATCCTGACGAAACTTGTCCCTCATCGCTCAATATTCAAAGGCATTTGACTCGAAGCCTATCTCAAAGCCCATGTATAGCAGTATGCAGCCGTGTCAAGTACAAAGACGGTGATGTGGGGCGCAGCGCGCCCCACATC
>JBCCWF010000097.1:0-16706 GCA_039194035.1 Cyanobacteria bacterium P01_E01_bin.6
GCGGCGGGCTTAGCCCGCCGCCCCTCTATTGGGTATAGCAGTCCGCACGTAGGTTAGGACATATATTTTTATGGAAAGCCGCGCGGAGCGAGGCTTTCCATAAAAATATTGGTTCAACTTAAGCGCGGAGCGCTATATCTTTTTTATTTGCAGATCCCTAAATGCATTCTCAGATATGTAATTCAGTCATCACTGGCTATGACCGACTACCAACACCATAAAGGAGTCCGCAGCCAACGGCTAATAGGACTAAAGCTATGTAAACGGTATTTGAAACAGTAGAAACAAGACCCGTTGCTTGTAGCAGGAGTAGCACAGCAAAAATAATGAGGAGTATGCCCCCTGTATAAAGGCTAATAGTTATAAACAGATTAGGTTTTCTACTGCTCATTATTGTTTCCTAAATTTGAGGATAGCTTTCTAATACTGCATGTGAAACGTTGCGGTTTTCCTTATGCAAGATGTGAAGCGGCGTAACACGTTGCTAAGGAGATTGCATCAGAACAATGGAATGTTCTTCGTAATTCCTAATTTTGCGAGTGTCGGTGCAAGCTTAGTCGGGCTGACAAACTGGTGAAATCTTACCATTGAGCGAAGCCGATCGCCTACATCCCACCGATAAAGACCGATCACCCGCCCACCAACCACAACGATCGTGCGGCTGTCCCTTTTACGTGGACATTCATCGAAGCACTATCAGTTGATTGATCACACGCAGAGGCGATCGCCAAACATGCTTTAAACTCGGATTTTTCTACAGGTTGTAGTTAACGCTGAAATAAATACCGTCATCTTGAATGTTGTTGCCCCGATCGTCTAGATCAACGAGAGGGAGAGTGAAATCGAGCCGGAGATCAAGTTCAGGAATCATTTCCCAGAGAAACCCGACACCAATGCCCGCCAAAAATGTTTGATCGGGTAACTCGACATTGTCCGAATCATTCCAAACCGCTCCCATATCAAAAAAAGGTGCGACCTGAAACGTGGATGCGCCGGATGCATTGCGCGCGATGGTGATGCGGTCTTCTAGGGAAAAGCGGATGCCGCTGTCGCCTGCGCGAACATTTTGCCGAAAACCTCGTAGCGATTGCCCGCCTCCAATGACAAACTGCTCTGATGAGAGCAACGCATCTGGCGTGAACTGCATATCCAGTTGGGCGATGAGCAGGTGGTCACTCCCAATTCGTTGCACTCGCTGCGCTTGCCCAAGCCATGAGAAAAACCGACTGTCGGGAATCCCATCATTTTCCGTCGCGTTGAGGATGCCCGCCCCAATGCTAAATTGCGATCGCAATGCCCATGCTCCTTGAAAGTCTCGCTTCACATAGTCTTGTCCAAACCGGAACACACTGGTGCGAGTCACTCCCTGATCATTGGCACCAAGGCTGAGGGGAATTTGGTCAAAGGCCAGCACCTCACCATCTCGATAGGCAAACCCAACCGACAGGGCAAATTCTTCGCGGGGCGATCGCACAATGGGCTGACGATAGGTGAGTTCATATCGCTCAGAGGCTCCCTCAATCTCAAATGCATCGAACGGTTCTTGAACCACCTCATTGCGATCAATGGTCGCTCTCGCCTGAACTGACCCATTCATCGGATTCACTGGAATGCGATAGCTGAAATCGACAACTTGGGAGCCACCTTGGGCGGTGCGGTCATACCCCACGATGAAGGAATCTCCTCGCCCTGTGAGGTTTCCATGCCCTAGGCTGAGGCCAACGCGCTCAGAGCCAACGCTCGGAGGAGAGAAGTTGTCAGCCCTTAGATTCCCAATCAATGGATTCTCCTCTATGGCACGCACCACTAGAATACTTTCTCCGAGATTCTCTCCAGCTCGGAGGCTCGCTTCAATGTTTTCGATATTGGGATCAGCCCGGAGCAGTCGCAGCTGATCTTCCAGCCGATCGGTTCGCAGTGGGACATCGGTTCCTAGCTCAATGCGATTGCGGATGTAGTCTTCTCGAAGACGCTCGACCCCCGTGATTTGAATGTCGCTAATGCGCCCTTCCACAATCTGAATCTGGACAATGCCGTCGGTAATCACCTGATCAACTAAGATGGCGCGGCTTGTTAAATAACCGTCGTCTAAATACAGCTGGGTAATAGCGTCGGCGACTTGCCGCAGGTCTTCTAGGGTCACGAAGGTCCCTTCGACGGGTGACACAATTGGCGCAAAGTCATCGTCATCGAATACCGTACTATCTAAGACCTCAATGACTTGCACTTCGAATTGCACAGCTGATCCATCGTCGGGTCGTTCACCCTCAGTATCATCCGGTTGTACAAGCTCAGGGGTCTCTGGCTGCAACGGCTCATCATCAGGTTCGAGTGGTTCGGGAGTGGGGAGACGTTCTTCGTTGGGATTTGGATTTAATTGTTGAGCAATGGTTCTCGGAGTGAACTCAGGTTGCACACGTTCTGGGAAGGAGAGTGCGGACGGAAAATGAGCAGCTGTTTCAGCATCGGTAGCATCTGATTGAGGGAAATCAGATGCATTGTGCCTGGAAACGAATGCTTGAGCATCGTCTACCGTCCGAAAAGATGGGGAGGTTTGCGTGCCAGGTTCACCTTCGATGGGTCGCACGGATGCAATGGCGATCGCCTCAATAGACAAGGGAGGAATGGTAAATCCTGGCCCAGCTATGACGCAGAGACCAACGGTTGACACAGGTACGACTGCTAGGAACTTAAACTGATTCATATGAAGATTACCCATGCTTACAAACATCCTGAGATTTTTGTGTCCGTGTGAACCGCCCGAATCATACAGACATAAACATCCCAATCCGTCTTGCCAACCCCTACGTCATACCTAATCCTGCTCAACCGTATCCCTTCAACCTAAAAACACCCGATATCTTATTAATCTCTTCAGATTAAATTAATCTAGATATGGGTGCCTCCAAATTGGTTGGGACATGTTGTATGCTCGGCGTCCATCCAAAAGCCTCCCTGTTCTAACTGGCGTGTCCACAGCTGTATCATCGCCTCGACAGATGACGGAGACTTCTTGCGAAAGCGCCATCTGCAATATCCCTCCAGCGAAAAACCACTAAATCCGGGCAAGTTGAAAATCAGTGGATTAGGATATCGCGTTCACATACGATCATGCTGTGAAGGTAAGTCATCCGACATCACCACGGACTACCAATAATCGTAAACGCAGACCAATAGTATGGATGGGTCAACTGCTGAGCATCGCTTTCAGAAATAGTGACCGACTCCCCAGCACTATTCTGCGCTGAGGTGTCTTGCCAAATGTCTCGCCATTCAGCCGTGCCATTCAACAGACTGAGCTGAGCTTGTCGGAGCGCTTCTGTTTTCGTCGGGGTTTCCTGTAGTGCTTGATAGAACTCAGTCATCACGGCAAGGGTTCCGGTATCGCTGATATACCAGAGGCTCCCCAATGCTGACTTGACGCCAGCCTGCAACGCCAATCCCGCAAACCCTAACTCAGCATCGCGATCGCCCAATGCCGTGCGGCAAGCGCTCAACACTAACAACTCCACAGGCGGATTATTCAGCCCCAACGTTGGCAAGTCACTCAACAAGAGTCGTTCTGTCCCAAACTGAATGTATGAGTTCTCGGCTGCCCCGGACTGAAATTCCCCGTGGGTGGCTAAATGAATGATGCCATAGGGGCGATCGTCCCGCTGATTCTGTAGGTTGGTGATCGTAAAGTCATCATTCATCAAGGCAACGCCATTCCACACATTCTCGGTAATGGCTTGGAGTTCGAGCCGAACCGCAGGCAAGGGAGGCAACTCAGAAAATTGCTCTGCTCCCATCGCCAGCACCGTCATGTCTCGAACATCGGCATAGCGGGTGTCCGTTAGGCTCAGGGTCGGCATCAGTCCTACGCTGTAGTTCTCAATCATGAACTGATGCCCATCATGGAGTGCGGCCACCGGGAGCGATCGCAATCCGGCGTCCATCACAAATGCAATATTGTCTGTATTGGCTGCTTGCAAGTCTCCTTCTAGGGGTTCAACCAACCATCGATATAGTGCTTGAGCAGCGGGCAAGTAATCATCGGATCGTCGTGGAGTTGTGATGTGACTACGAAACTGATCGGCCATCGCTTGCACTCGTTCCCGCGTTGCGCCACCAATACGTCGGCGAACAACAGTATCTGCCGTTAATAGAATCAGCTCTAGCTCATCGGTTGCCTCTGGTTCCCGCTCCAGAAATGCTTGGGCGATCGCCCCATCCAATTCGACAGGAGAATCCAGTGATGCATCGAGTTGGAAGCCGTTACCATCAACTTCTGATGAAAACATTCGTGACGAGGGAAGTCCTGCCACTAAGTATTCGGCTTCGTGATTCGCGCGCCTCACGCTATTGGTACGACTGATAATGCTGGACGTGTTGACTCCCAAGGGCTGATGATTCGCGACAGATAGGTCATCCAAAACCGTAGCATCAACGCCAACGGGAGCAGGAACAAAAAAGGCATACAGAATCGCAGGTTTAATTCCTGCATCGCGCTCGATGGTTTGGAGTGTTGATTGAGCCTCAGTAATCGTCACCTGAGGAGTCGAGGGCGATCGCCCTAGATAATCTGAGAACTCCGTTGTTGCAACTGTCTCAACGGTTTCAAGGCTATAGGTCGTCGATGTGAGATAGCCCCGTGGAGACGAATCAGGCAACTCAGGAACATTGGCTGGCGCGTCAGGAGGGTCAATGGCTGTCACGACCCGTCTCGTAAGATCAACATCAGGCAATCGTGATTCTCTGGTGAGAAGACTGATGTTGCCTTCTCGATACGCTCGTAGAAATGATCGAAACGGCCTGATGCGAACATCTCCACTGGTGATGATTCCAACGGTTCCGTTCACGTCGGCAGACCCCACCTCAAACGGCGTGTCACCACTGCCTCCATGGCGAATCGTAATCGCACCATTCCGAATGCCTCCAATCGTCGCAATGCTGACAGACTGGGTTGACGCACCAAAGGTATCGATCGCTCGAAAGAATCGCTCTGTTGTAATGTCCACAGTTCCGCCAATTCCCTCGGGGCCACCTCGGGCATCGATAAAATCAACAACGATATCACCCGGTGGATCGAGCAAGACGTCACCGCCATCCCCCAACACACCGCGCGTATTAATCTCCCCCGCCGTAATTGCGACCGTTGATTCAATGCGCAGATTCCCGCCCACCTGTCCTGAGCTGTCAATATTGCCGACGGCGATCGCCCCATCCTCAGCAATCAGCGAAATACGGCCTCCTTCTCCCGTGTTCACACTCGAATCCAGACGAATGTTTCGGGTCGTTACCTCAGTGCCTCGCAGTCGTAACTGCCCTCCTTGGGTTGCAATTCGTACGGGTTCTGTTCCAACAATGTCAACCGGGCCATCTCCACTCCGAAGCACAAATCGTTGACCGCTGGTTGTGAGTGTCGAGCTAGTCGATACGCCATTATCTCCAATCTCATTCGGTGTCAGAGTGATTGCCACGCCTCGACTCCCCTCGATGAGCACGGAGCTACCCGAGCGTGTTGCCGCGCCAGTAGCTGAAAATGCTGCATTCACATCCACCTGCCCGTTTGTTGAACGAATGCTGATCGCTCCTCCGCTTCCCCCTGGCTCACCACTTGTGTCCAACCCTTCGATGGAAATATCACGCCCTGCTCGAATTCTCAGGCGTCCCCCCCGATCAGCGGTTCCGCTCTCGGAGATGGATGCTGTCGTCAACGGCCCGCTGACATCAATGTCTCGTTCCGCTGTGAGACGCATATCTCCCCGCCCCCCGGAGCCGAGTGGTGCCGTGGTCGAGGAATCAGCCCCATTGTTCAGCACAATATTGCGTCCTGCCCTGAGGCGAATATCACCGCCGCGACCCGCATTGCCATCAGATTCAGATACTGAAAATGCCTCTAGCCGAGGAGCCACGCGAATCGTATTTCCTGCCGACAGCTGCATTGCTCCGCCGTTTCCGGCATTGCCTTGCTGTGCACGGGCAACGGTGGATAAGGCCCCTGGTTCTGCCACCACAATGGATTCTGCTGCATCAATGCGAATCAATCCGCCACTTCCGGCATTTCCACTCGCCTCAGACGTAGCCGTGACCGATCCACGGACGCGAACCGTCCCGTTAGACGAGACAAGGCTCAGGCTTCCGGCATTCCCTGCATCACGTACTGTATTCCCATCTCCATCGCTGCTGATGGCACTCGTGGTCACGTCCCCAACGGTAATATCGTCTGCCGCCGTCAACTGGATTTGTCCACCACCATTGATATCGCTCGTATCTAGCACGCCGGCGGTCGTCGCGATCGCCCCATTGGTACTCCTCACTGACACCGATCGACCGGGTGCTATCACGTCACCGGTCACAATATCTCGGTTGGCTAGAAGCGTCAGCGATGCATCATCGGCTAGTCGAAGCGTTCCGCCGGTGGTGTCGATGGAGCCACTGCTTGCAGGCGATCGCAACACCGTCGGATCATCCAACATGACCTCTCCATCAACGGTCAGCTGTCCACGGCTATTCAACCGACCAATGGTTACCGTCTCAAAACCGTTGGCCAGTGCCTCGATATCTCCGTCAGAAAGGGTCAATTGGCCATCTGGTTCGACCAGCCCGCCCTCTCCACCTAATTGGATATCAACGGATGGCGTCAAGGGTTGAATCGTGAGCCTGCCCGCACCCTCAACCTGCGCACCATTGACAATGTCAATTTCGTCTGCCGTCAGCCTCACCTGAGAAGTCGCCACATCCCCTGCATCAATGAATCCATTGTCCAAGACCAGTCCAGCATCAGCGGGAGCCTCTCCAGTGACTCGAATCGTGCCACTTCCTGTCGCGTCCAGCAAGCTGCCATCACTCACAAAAACGCCATAGTTGCCTTGCTCGTTTACGCTTGTTTGTCCATCTAAACTCAGCGTTCCGCCATCAACCTGAATGACAGAGGCAGTCGCGCTCCTGCCATCAATGCCCCCTCTCTCAATGAGAGCAATACCTGAGTTATTCGTCGTGCCACTCAGCCCTGAACCAACGGTTCCGTCGATGGCGATCGCTCCCATTCCCGTATTTTTAAGGGTGGCTCCTGCCAGCAACACTCCATAGTTATCGAAGCCCCCCATGCCTCCGTTGTCGCTGGTACCCACAATCATGATGTCGCCTCCCGCCGCGGCAATCGACCCTGCAACGCTGACGCCTGTATTACTGAGCATTGCTGTGCCAGCAACCCCGTCAATTCTGATATCTGCTGTTCCCGACGCTTCAATCGCCGATTCAGCATCAATCAGGACACCGACGTTACTGATATCACCTGCAGCACCTCCAGCGGTGCCCCGGATAGTGATGCTTCCAGAATCAAGAGCCTGAACCTGTGTATTTCTCAGCATCACCCCTAGATTCTCACTCCCACCAAAGACCCCACCAAATCCTGTAATTGACACATCCCCATTCTGAGCCTGAATTGTGGTGTTCAAGAGCGCCACAGTTCCAGTTTGAGTTCCACCAAAGCTCCCCACCTCAATTGTGATATCGCCATTGGTGGTGAGAATGGCACCCATTGTCTCTATGTTTTCAATGCTGAATTGTGCTTCCCCTTCAACCCGAAATGCAGGATCAGCTCCTTCGTCATTGATGCGCGCCACAACGCTGCCATTCGTCAAGTTAATCGGGTCTTCGAGAATGATGCTGTTGCCTGCCTGAAGAATCAGAGTATCGATCGTCGTGGATACAATTGCAGATTCCACGATGATGTTCGAATGAGCCTGAAGTCGCACAGTTCCGCTAAGAGCCGAAACAGCATCTGCACTCATAAAAAAGGTATTGCCTGGTTGGTCGTCAAATAAAACCACACCCGCAGGGTCACCAGGATTCGGCACATTAGGAGATAGCTGATTGTCATCGCCAGCCGTCATGTCCACGATGACGATTTCGTCTGGATCAAAGAGTATCGTCCCTGCAAAGCCATGATTCGCGCCAACATCTACAGCGCCATCAAAGGCTAAATTAGCTTTTCCAGAAATTTCAATCAGGCCACCATTTCCCCCTCCAAAACCGCCCCTAGCACTGGCCGTCCCATAAAACTGCGTTTCGCCGTTCGCCCAGGCAATAATGTGTCCTCCATCGACAACCTGACCCGTCGCAGGTTCATTCAATACACCATTGGCTTGAAGAAGAGTGTTTGAATCGACATACGTAGACTGGGCATTGGGCACACGTCCCTGCCCCTGAAATCCACCACCGATTTGGATAAGACCCGGAGTCATGTTGCTAGAGACATCCACTGTTGCATTGATCAATGCAACGCGATCGCCCAATACATTCACTTGCGGTACACGCATCAGCGATAGGGCAGATATCGTGTCCGCAGGTACGTCACCCCTTGAGGCATCCAACACACCGGAGGCGATCGCCGTTCCTGGTTCCACTGGAATACTCAGCCCTGATCCGGCTAACGTCACTGTGCCATCTGAATTAAGGATGATAGTCGTTGCACTGCTAATATCATCCCCCGTCAGCAATTCAGGCAACGAAGTCGGTGTAAACGGTAACGGATTCATCCCATCGCTCAATGATGTAGCTGCATCATCCAAAGCCGTTATGTCTAAGCTGAGCAGCATTCCTTCTCGGCTAATTCTCACCAGGCGATCGCCTGGAATCGCCGCAATCGTGATGTCGCCTCCCGGCGCGGCCAGGGTGCCTGTGTTGATTACAGTTCCGCCTAATAGCGTTAACGAGGAACCGTGAGACACCCTCAAGGTTCCTGCATTGATAATCGATCCGGGTGCAGTAGTGGCAAACGCAAAGCGACCCGGTTCACCCACGAGAGCAGCATAATCAGACTCTCCAACAGCGTTAAACCAACCATCGTCAAACCCAATACCCGTTGCTGTGGTGGCTGTAAAATCTCCCGGTACGTTCAATCGACTATTGGGGCCAAACACAACCCCGGCTGGATTCAGCAGGTACAGGTTCGCGTTGCCCCCCGTCACCTCAATCAGACCATTAATGATGGATGGGTCGCCTCCCACCACACGGCTGAGAATGTTGCGAACGTCAGGATCAGCGAGGAACGTGGCCACTTGATCGGCAGATAGCCCAAAGTCTTCAAAGCTATGGAAGAGATTCTGGCGATCGCCAGAACGAGTGCCCCCGTCGATGAGAAAGCGATCGCGCTCAGCATTCCCCTCGCGGTTGACGCGGGTACCCACACCATCACGAGCAGCACGCACTTGGGCGATCGCATCCATATCCCACAACACTGCCATGCCAATCAGCAAGAAAGACAAACAGCCACGAGAAACTAGCCCCAATCCAGGACGAGTGGATCGGCCATGATAACGCCCAACCTCGTTCTTTTGCTCCATGGATACCCTCATTCAGCACATTCAACACGACTTGATTCCTATGCAGCCCAGGTCTACGCGCCAACCGTGACGCCAACCATGCCGCACCCACCGTACAGTGCCCGGTTCTCGACTAAGAGCCCCAATAGTTTCACAAATCCTTACGTCATCTCAACCGCATACGTGGCAAGCAAGAAACTCTGCAAGAAACCTATGGTGTTACCTGTCGAGTTGTCATGAAACCAATAAAAAGTAACAATGGATACAGAAAAAACGTTCATCCTTTTCTTTTTTGAGAGTAAGGACGGAAGTAGGGAGCTTTTCCCGAAGGAACGCGCCTCGTGTTAACTGTCATACGCGACATTTTTTAGGAGGCGAATCCATGAAACTGACCTATCGCGGCATTGCATACGACTATGACGCACCCACTGTTGAATATGGCGATACCCTTGCTTCAGGCAAGTATCGTGGTTTAGATATTCGGTTCAGAAACCCTAAAAAGGTTCCTGTCTACCCAGCCACGCTAAATCTGCGATATCGAGGCTGCCATACACAGGCAACGTCTGCGACAACCCATCGACCGGTTCAAGCAACCACACTTGCCAACACTGTGTCCGGCACTGTGGATACCTTGGCCCGATCCTTAATGATGGATCAGACGCGATCTGCCAAGCGTCGTCAGCAAGATATGCTGACGCGTCTAGCCATTGAAGTTGGCGTCCCAGCAGAAGACGTAGAACGCGACTGGAGCAAAATCCAAGGCAAACTCCATCCTACGTTTCGTGCAAACTATGGGCGCAGCAGCGCAGCCATGAGCTAACACTCACAATGTCGTTGAAATAAGTGTTTTAACCCTCATCCAGGTTAGGAATTGTAGTTTTTGCCGTGGGGAAACTGCAATTCCTAACCTGTTTATTTTTAAGTGCCTTGGCTACTGAATGTTTGATGCTGAGCTGTCAGTGTTGCCGACAATTTTTCGTAAAACAATAACCAATAGTCCTCCAGCGATCGCCCCACCCAAATGAGCAATTCGATTCACACCATCTTGGAGACCAAGTTGCTGAATCTCACCAAGGACTTGACTCACGACAAATTGCCCTAGCACGATGACTTCAATCATTCGTCGCCAGTCCCAACTCAGCTTGAGCAACACACTCACGACAAATAGTCCAAACACCGCTCCAGATGCTCCGAGGGAAACAATAGAACTGGGCTGTAGAATCCAACTTAGTCCATTGGCGACAGTCCCAGTGAGGAGATAAACACTGATAACGCCAAACACTCCCTCATCTTCTTCAATCAATCGTCCAAAAATGTAGAGCATAAAGATGTTGCTCGACAAATGTGTCCAATTCGCATGACAGAACAAGGACGTAATGAATTGATACCAAGAAGGGTTGCTGTGATTGAGATACAGCGATTCGAGAGGCAGGTTTAAGGGATGGTCCAGAATGTAGAGCACCAAGTTAATCAGCACCAACGCAAACACACCGTTGTAGGTGCGCTGAGGCAGAGGCGTTACAGAAGGATGTTCAGAAGATAGTGGTGCGGTCATCTCAGTTCATGTCGTAAAAACGTCAAGGCTTGGGCGATCGCCCAAGCAGTCTTCAGAAAGAATATCTGATGCATTTTTGAGGATTCCAGTTAAACCCAAACCAAGTTGAGCACTGCAATTTCCAACCTAGACGAAGGTTATTTCCATGAGTACATGAAGAATTACGTTGCAATTATTAAATAATATTGCTAGCTTGCAGGTGTAAGCATTCTCTATGGTACCCATGGCTAACTTCATCGGTCTTCCAACACCTCCTTCCCTGCAACCCAAAGCTCGTGTTCATGATCTCAAGTCGCGTCTCGATTGGGGTGAACCTGCACTCACGATCGTGGATGTGCGCGATCGCACAGCGTTTAATCAAGAACATATCACAGGAGCAATTTCTGTTCCGGATGCTGACTTGCTGAGGATCCTTGAGTCAAGTCTGGAAAAAGAGCGCGACATCTACATCTACGGAGAGACGGATGATGAGACGGCGGTGTCGGCAGAGTCTCTGCGCAACGCAGGCTATTCTGCTATTGCTGAATTGCGTGGTGGGTTAGCGGCATGGAAAGCCGTTGGCTACCCCACCGAAGTGGCCTAGATTCCTGGCCTGAGGACACAAGACCGAGCCATTCCCAGCCTTGTGTGAGCGTTTGTAACTCACACAAGGCTGCGTTTAATCTGAGGAATGCCTATTCCTAACGCCTGAGTTGCCAGATTTGAATATCATGACTGCCCTTTCCACCCGCGATCACTTGCCAAGTAGGCCCTTCAAATTTCACGGCGATCGCATCAATAAACGTACCCGTCCAAGGAATGGATAACTCCAGCACGCCTGCCCTCACTTGCCATAGCTTGATCGTTTGATCAGCGCTACTGCTCAATATAGATCGGCCATCTGGGCTAAACAACAACGCATTGACATAACTGTCATGGGCATCCAATGTACGGATTTCGCGGCCTGTGTTGGGGTTCCATAGTTTGATCGTTGCATCTGCACTGGCGCTGCTGACCCACTGTCCGTCTGGACTAATAGCAACCGCATTCACAAATGATGTGTGTCCCAAAAGCTGTCCTGTTTCTTCACCTGTGGCAACATCCCATATCCGAATCGTGTTATCAGTTGCCCCGCTCACCAATGTTCTTTCGTCTGGGCTGAGGGCGATCGTATTTACAAACCCCTCATGGCCACTGAGCGTCATCACCTCTTCGCCTGATCGCCAGTTCCAGACTCTAATCGTTGCGTCTGCGCTGGCGCTGATCAACCGTTCTCCATCTGACGTAAAGATCAGATCGTTGACGGATTGGGTATGTCCAGTCAGCGTTTTAACCTCTGTTCCGGTCTCAGTATTCCAAATCTTGATATACAGATCACCTCCAGCACTTGCAATGTATCGATCATTTGGAGTGAACGCCAAAGCATTAACTGAGTTCTTGTGCCCGGTCAGCAAAAATTTCATTTGCCGATTAACCATATCCCAGAGAATGACCTGAGTATCGTCACTGCCGCTAGCCAATAGTTGCTGATCAGAACTAAGCACTAACTCCTTAACATCTTCGTCATGATGTGACAGCGTTTCGGCTATGACATAAGGTTCTTCTGCCAGTGGCACCTCGGATTCTCCCGAAGACCTCATTCGGATGACTGCCCAGGTGCCTGCTCCCCCAATCACAACCGCAGCCAGCGCAGCACCAACAAACCGTATCCATCGCTGAGGCCGACGCGATGATGGAGCCTCTGGGACAGCAGACGGAGGATGCACGCCATGAGGCGATGTAGGGATTTGAGACATAGCTGGATAATGAGACGGCATCTCATGAGGGTTCACGTACCCTAAATCCGTCACAGGGTAATCAGCATTGAGCGCGCCTTGGATTGGATAGTTTGGAAATCCATTGGGTGAGTTGGGATTGGCAGAGTGGGATGATCCTTGATAAATCGATGGTTGCTGAGACGTTGCATTCGGAACCGAGTTCTCACGCTCCAGGATCTGTCGATCCTCCCCTCCTGGATAGACGTGATGATGTTGCGAATTCGGTTCGCTTGGGGGATGATGCCCGTGATTTGAGCCTGGATGATAGGCATGACGCTGGTGTTTGGAGGATGAGGTTTGGGGATCGCGGGGCGGAGGCATGGTGATGGAACGAGTTTGAACGGATTGGGCGATCGCCACAATTCTGTCAAGCAGCTCCTCCGTCGATTTGGGGCGAGCCGACGCTCGAACGGCGGTCATGCAGTCGATAAGGTCGGCTAACTCTGAAGACACCTGAGGCGCAAATTGTCTCCACTGAAACTCATTTTCGAGCGAATCATAGATTGCAGGTTCAGTCGGTTGTCGCCCTGTGAGCAAGAAAATGAACGTACACCCCAGCGCATAAAAATCAGACTGAGGAACCGCCTGTCCTCGTTCTTGCTCTGGTGGCGTATAGCCCGCCGAACTCACTTTTGTAATGCCCGCTGTTGCACCTAATTGCTCAAAATAGGTATATGTCATTTCACGAGCGGCCCCAAAGTCCACCAATACCAGCTGTCCAGTGGATCGCAGCATGATATTTTCTGGCTTAATGTCTCGATGGAAGAAGTTTTCTTGATGAACCAAGTGGAGCACATCAGAGATTTGCCGCAACCAGCTGACGGCCTGCTTTTCACTAATAGGGTTGCCACCCTGTTGTCGCATCCATTCACTTAAATTTGGCCCATCAATTTTCTCCATGACGATGCAATGGAGCAACTCACCTTCTGGGCTAGGTCTAAATTGAAAACAAGCATCATCGTCAACTCTCGGAATCCCTGGATGATGCAAGCGACTCAGTACTAAGGCTTCTTGTTCAAATAATTCAACGGCCTTGGGATTATCGTTGTGGCGACTTTTTAGAACTTTGAGTATTTTGGGGGAATTTCGTTCATACGCTTCGTACACCACCCCAAATCCACTTTTGTCTGTTAACAGGCGCATCACCCGATACCGTTCTTGCAACACCAAGCCTGCTCCGCAGCTTTGACAAAATCGGCTCGCGTCATTGCCGACGTGATTGGGTTGAGCGCAATGTGGGTTGATGCAGAGACTCATGGCTGTTTAGCTGCTGGGCATGATGAGGAGTATGGAGAATAGTCGAAGAACGCCCGACTGTTGCAAAAAAACAAATAAATAGCTATCCATCATTAAACGTAACCTCCCAAATCCTTTACCGCCCGCTGCGCAGGCGGTAAAGGATTTGGGGTTTTGATTTTAATGCCGTCCAGGGACTTAGACAATAGTCCTCTGTTACTGAGTATCGGTGTTTGTCCACTGAAGAACAGAGAATTCGCAGGCGAATGTAATGTTTGTTTAGGATTGAGGGCTATATCTCAACATCGGAAAATGGCGACGGTGCTCATTCTGAAACGCTCATTGATGATGAAATGCCTAGATGTTATCCTCTGGCTCTATCCAATGACGAGAGCTGACAATTGAGCGTGTCAGTAGCTAGCCATCATTAAACGTATTCTTCCAAATCCTGTGCCGCCTGAGCAGCGGGCGGCACAGGATTTGGGGGTTTTGGTTTTAATGACGTCCAGGTATTTACCTCTCAAGTATTCCCATGAATACGTCATCACAAATAAAAGAGTCGCAGTGGTCGCAATCGTATGAGACGGCAACATACAGGATTTGTTTACCGCTATTCTTCACCAATCATTGAAGATTGGAATAGCATGACCATGAAGGCCATCGGTAATAAAATAGGGCTGCGCGATTCTAAGGAATAAAAATTAAAATACTTTCTGGTTCTACTTCATGTCTATTCCTAAGTTCGATGAGAATAGATACTGACTGCACTCTCGAATCAACTGGGATGAAATCCATTGAGGTTCAAAGAGAGGATGTATTTTAAGTAGATGGCCATCATTAAACGTATCATTCCAAATCCTGTGTCGACTGCTGCACGGTCGACACAGGATTTGGGGTTTTGGTTTTAATAACGTCCAGGTACTTAGATTTAGCAGAGTTACTCTAATGTCTACGGAATCTTCCCTGAAAGCGGATAGTTTAGGTTGGCAGATTCAGAAGCTGGCTCAACAGTTTGGAGAATGGCTCGAATATCAATTTCAGTCCCAAAATGAACTGTCAGACATTCCTAATCCTTGGATATTGCCAACGTGGCTTGGATATCTCTTGTTTTGGACTTTGATTGCAGGTTTTTCTGTGTGGCTTGTCTTACAGATTTATGATTTGCTGAGTCCCTACATCACCGAATGGCGATCGCCCTCTCAACAACAACAACAATCGAGTGTGAGGCATCATTCTCCCAAGCGATCGCCCCAAGGCTGGTGGGAACAAGCCCAAACATTTCGGCAACAGGGTCAGCTACGGGAAGCCTGCCTCACACTCTACTTGGGGATGCTCCAACACCTCCAGGACACCCAAAAGTCTCCAGACCAGAAAATTCTTGACCAACAAAGCTGCTACACCGATGGAGAATATCGTTCCATGCTTGCGAGTGAATCCTTGGCACAGCCCTATCGTGTGTTAATCGACGTTCACGAACGCATTATCTTTGGTGACGGGCAAGCCTCTGAAGATTTATTTGATCGCTGCCAGCGCGCTTATCGGGAGATCGCCCCCCTATGACTCAACACAGTCCCATCTCGCGAAAGCGGCTCTGGATTATTGGCGGTGTGGTTATCCTTGGCATGCTTTTGCTAACGCTGATCCCATCTCCAGGAAGCTATTCCAGGCTCAGTGGCTCGACGTACAGTCGCAATCCAGATGGATACAGTGCGTGGTACGAGTATATGGGCGATCGCGGAACTCCGTTAACCCGTTGGCAACAACCATTTGATGAATTATCCATCAGCGAAAGTGACTCTGACGGCATTACGTTGGTTAGGGTGGACGAGGGATTCGATCGGGGTAACTTATGGGATGGCGAAGAAAACTGGCTCCGTAGGGGCAATCGACTCATTTTGATTGGCTACCGTGGGCACGTCACCAATGCGATGTTTCGCACTCGCATCGCCCATCGGTTTGGAGACATGACGATAGAGACACGTCGCCGTCATCAACCTCAGTACGATAACACAACGGTTCTGCTACAAGATGATGCCGGAGTCTTAGTCTGGAAACAACAATATGGATCTGGGGAAGTCGTTTTTATTGTTCCTCCAGATTTTGCTTCAAATGCCTACCAATCGGCTCCAGGTAACTATGCATTTCTCGCAGATGTAGTCGCTGAAGCAGGCGATCGCCTGTTCATTGATGAATATTCTCACGGCTATAAAGACTCGGAGGTGATTGAGGAAGAAGTCGCCATCAGTTGGGCTGATTATCTTGCGAATACTCCTCTAATATTACTGTTGGGGCAAGGAGCACTGATTCTCCTTTTGCTCATCGGAGCCAACAATCGGCGATCGCGCCCCCCTGCCCCGCTGACATCTCCAGAGCCTAACAGCAGCAAAGCGTATATCAATGCACTGGCCAGTGTGCTGCAAAAAGCAGAGAGTCGTGATTTTGTTGTCTCTGTGATTGGGCGCGAAGAACAATTGCATCTCCAACGACGCATGGGATTGGGTCGTGAGTTACTGGAACCTAATCAACTCTTATCTGCATGGCAGCAACAAACGGGACAACCCGCTGCCGATCTGAACCATGCCCTGCGACCCTATTGGCAAAACAAAGTCCTGAGTCACTTGGAGTTGCTGACGTGGCTGCGATCGCTCCAATCCATTCATGCGACATTAGATGATCATTTGCCCTCTTAAATCTTGAACCCTTGAGTGCGTTCAGCAATCACGGCGTTTAGCTTTCACACATGAGTTGGCAAACGTCTCAAAATTGCAACGTTTACGAGGAACCAGGGTTTGGGGTGCGCGTTGCGTA
>JBCCWF010000098.1:0-16558 GCA_039194035.1 Cyanobacteria bacterium P01_E01_bin.6
CTTCCGGTCTGAGGATGGAGCTAAACGGTTCTGCCGGATTCGTGGCTACCTGTCAACATTACGAAAGCAGGGACGAAATATCATGGGTGCTCTGATTGACCTTTTTTCTGGCAATCCTCAATCTCCGCTTCCTCAGCCTGAGTAGTTACGGAAATTGTTATGAAACTGCTGATTCCCCCCACACTAGCTTTTGTTTCTGTCGTAACTCTTGCAGTCCCTTCATTTGCACTTGAGGGACGCCATGCTGAAGAATTCCGTGAAGGGCTGGGCAACAAGTTTTCTGAGCGCACGGAACAAGAGTTCTTTTCTGG
Organism: Cyanobacteria bacterium P01_E01_bin.6; assembly: GCA_039194035.1. Lineage (GTDB taxonomy): Bacteria > Cyanobacteriota > Cyanobacteriia > CAKZMO01 > CAKZMO01 > JBCCWF01. The sequence continues at coordinate 312 of JBCCWF010000098.1, forward strand.
ACTGGGCAACAAGCTCTCTGAGCGTCATTCTGAAGAATTTCGCGACGGCTTAGGCAACAAGCTTTCTGAGCGCCACTCTGAAGAATTTCGCGGCGGCTTAGGCAACAAAGTTAATGTCGGTGAAGGAGAAACGTTGCGAGCACGGTTGGTAGAAGAATTTGCCAAGTAGACGAAGACCCTCATGACAATGCGTTAGCCAATGGCAAGAGCTTCGCTTGCATATCAGTTTGTCAGAAGGCTCGATGTAGAACAAATGACATTCCTAGGTGAGTTTTGCCCTCTTACAAGAGGGCTTTTTCATGAATAGTAATCTTCCCGAAGCAATAAACTTATGAGTTGGTCTGTTGAGCCAAAATTCCATATTTTGGTGCAAATGTCATGGCGAGTAGAAACAAGATCGTTAATATAACGACGATACTTCCGCCCGTCGATACATCCAGGTGATAACTCAGGTAAGTTCCTAATACGCAAGATAAAATTCCCGTTGCGACAGAAATCATAAGCATACGATCGAAGCGGTCAGTTAATAGATAGGCGGTTGCGCCTGGAGTGACGAGCATTGCCACGACAAGGACAATCCCTGCGGTCTGCAACGCCGCTACGATGGTGAGTGCTAGCACCGATAGCAGTGTGTAGTACATGAGCTGGATGTTTAACCCGATGGCTTTGGCATGGTTGGGGTCAAAGCAAAACAACAATAGATCTTTTCGCCTCAGCAAAATAATCAATAAGGTTGTGATACCAGCAATAAGCGTTTGGATAATATCTTGCTGCGAGATGCCTAAAACATTACCAAATAAAATATGAAACAAGTCTATGTTGCTGGGAATTTTAGTGGCGAGGACGAGGCCAAAGGCAAAGAATCCCGTGAAGATGACACCGATAACAGCATCTTCTTTCAGCCGAGTTTTTGATTTGACGTAGCCAATGGCAACTGTGGCTCCGAACCCGAACAGGAACGCACCGACGGAAAAAGGAATGCCGATGGCGTAGGCAACCACCACACCTGGAACAACCGCATGGGAGACGGCATCTCCCATCAGCGACCAGCCTTTGAGGGTGATGTAGCACGACAAGACGGCACAAACCGTGCCGACAAAGGCGCTCACCCATAGAGCTTTGACAAGAAAGCCAAACTGGAGGGGTTCAATCAGCCAGTCCCACATTGGGAGCGCTGTGATGATGGTGTTCATGAGAGCATCCTGTATTCCGGGCCTGTTAGTTGTTGAAATGACGTATTTTGGGACAGAACCTTAAGATAACTGCGGATTAATCGCAGGTCTGTGGGAGATACGATGGGTTGTGTGTTGTTATCGCTGAAACTTGCTGTCTCTGCGCTTGAATGGAGTGTTGGACTGCCAGCCGCGTTTGTTGCTCATTGTCCGTCACTAAAGTGCAATTCTGTTGATGAGGCAGACTGCTGATAGGGAGTCCCCCGAAGGTCATGGTCAGATTTTCTTCCGTGAAGGTTTCGTCTGTTGTGCCAGAGGCAAGAACAGTTTGGTTGAGCAGGATGACGCGATCGCAAAATGTCGAAATAGATGCCAAATCGTGGGTTGAGACTAAGATCGTATGCCCTTCGTGCTTTAGTTGAATGAGCAGTTCAATAATCCGCTTTTCAGTTTTGACATCCACACCTGTGAAGGGTTCGTCCAGCAAAATAATTTTGCCCTGTTGTGCAAGAGCCCGTGCTAAAAAAGCGCGCTTTTTTTGTCCTCCAGAGAGTTCGCCAATCTGTCGATGACGAATATCGCTGAGTCCTACGCGATCTAAACTGTCAGATACGACACGGCGATCCGTCGCACTCGGAATCCTGAGCAGATTCATATAGCCATAGCGTCCCATCATCACCACATCAAACACACTGACTGGAAAATTCCAGTCCACTTCATCCGATTGGGGGACATACGCCATCCATTGACGTTTTTGAGCGGCTTGCACCGAGCAGTCACTAATTCGGATGTGCCCTTGGCTCGGTCGCAAGAACCCCATAATTGATTTGAACAGCGTCGACTTTCCGCCACCATTGGGGCCAACCAGTCCGGTAATGGTGCCAGGTTGGACAACACAACTGGCATTGTAGAGAGCGAGTCTGGCATTACTATACGTAACACTGAGGTTTTCAACCGTAATGCTAAGTGGGGTGTCTGTGGATGGTGTCATAGGTCGGTGTCTGGGTGGGTCAATGGTGGACAAGTAAACCAGAATCAAGCGGTGAGGTATCGATTGTCTTATGGAGGGTTGATCTCTCCGAGCAGTCCGTTTGCAATCGTGCGGGCATCGTAGTTCAGTAAATCGAGGAATGTGGGCACTGGCCCATCTTCGGTAGAGAGGGAGTCAACGTAGAGGTTTCCACCGAAGTTTGAATTGGTGGCACGGGCGACTTCTTTTTGACCTTCATCACTGACCGTGCTTTCGCAGAAGACCGTAGCAACATCGTTATCTTTTACTTTTTCGATGACACGTTGCACCTGTTTTGGGGTCGATTGCTGCTCAGCATTAATGGGCCACAGGTAGATTTCTTGGAGATCGTAATCGCGCGCGAGATACGAAAATGCGCCTTCACAGGTGACCAAAAAGCGTTGGCCTTCAGGGACTTGTGCTAAATCACTCTGAAGTTGGGCGTCGATGGCTCGAAGCTGGTCGCTGTAGGCTGCAGCATTGGCGTTGTAGGTATCTGCGTTTTCTGGATCGAGTTCGATAAAGGCGTTACGAATGTTCTCCACGTAAATCAAGGCATTTTGGGGAGACATCCAGGCGTGAGGATTTGGCTTGTCGGCATAGGGGCCTTCTGCAATCGAAATAGGCTCAATCCCTTCTGTGAGGATGACTGCAGGGACATCCTGAACATTGCCTAAAAATTGATCAAACCAACGCTCAAGATTCATGCCGTTGTAGAGAATGAGGTCGGCATCTTGAGCGTTGACGAGATCGCTGGGAACAGGCTCGTATCCATGAATTTCGGCACCAATGCGAGTGATAGATTCTACGATGAGTTGTTCTCCGGCAACGTTCTCAGCGATGTCGGCCAAGAGGGTGAAGGTTGTGAGCACTTTTTTTCGCGTATCTGTTTGTGCAGACGATGAGCTAGCTGGCGTATCGCTCGTGTCAGTGGTGTGAGTATTCTTGGTTGGCGCACAGCTACTAAGCCACAGCCCGAGAAGCAGGCTAGCTGTGACGAGACTGGTCTTGACAACTCTATTTTTCAGAGAGGTTTGAGACATTTTTCTGTTCATAAATAACGATGCTGGCTAAGCCTGATACTCTGCATTTCATAATCGTTTCATTTTTCATAATTACATCATAATTTAGCAAATAGCAAATAATTGGATCACTTGGCAGGTGATTAAGCCGAATAAGAGTCCATGCTGTGCTGATGGTTGAGGGATGTGTGGCGATCGCCCTCCATCGATACTGCTGAGCGATCGCCCTCCATCGATGTTCTCAACCAATGCTGCCAGATGGCACCGGGTACGCCACACTAGTAGATAGGAGGTTTTGCTGAAGAGAACATCAGTAGCGAGCCATTATTAAACGACCCTTCCAAATCCTGTGCCGACCGCGGCGTGGGCGGCACAGAATTTGGGGTTTTGATTTTAATGACGCTCAGGTACTTGATAGGCGAGGAAGCTGAAAAACGACTCCATTCGTTGGTGCTTCTATGTCTGGTTCCAATTTCAGAGTGGATGTAAATGAGGTTATGAATTTATTTTTTTTGCTTGCCCTACTCGTTGTTGTGTTAGGGGGGGGAATTGGACTTTATCTTGCGACAGCTCGGCAGTATCAGTCATCAGATTCGGTCGCTAATTCGTATGATGAATGGACGAATGATGGCATTCTAGAATTTTACTGGGGTGAGCATATTCACCTTGGGCACTATGGTTCACCGCCACGTCAAAAGGATTTCCGAGCAGCGAAAGCGGACTTTGTCCATGAAATGGTTCGGTGGGGAGGGCTGGATAGATGTCCTCCTGGGACGACTGTCCTCGATGTGGGGTGTGGCATTGGCGGCAGTAGCCGTATGTTGGCTAAGGAGTATGGCTTTGCGGTGACCGGGGTAACGATTAGTCCTCAGCAGGTGCAGCGTGCTCGTCAGCTGACGCCTGCTGGCCTCAGTGCTCAGTTTGAAGTTGATGATGCAATGGCATTGTCTTTTCCCGATGCCAGCTTTGATGTGGTGTGGTCGGTGGAGGCAGGGCCACATATGCCTGACAAGGCCGGTTTTGCAAAGGAACTGATGCGAGTGTTGAAGCCAGGGGGCACGCTTGTTGTCGCCGATTGGAATCAACGGGACGATCGCCAAATGCCGTTGAATGCTTGGGAAAAGCCTGTGATGAAGCAACTCCTGGATCAGTGGTCTCATCCGGCATTCTCTAGTATTGAGGGCTTTGCTGAGTTGCTAGAGGCGACTGGGTTTACCGAAGGCCATGTTGTGACAGCCGACTGGACAAAACAGACGTTGCCCTCGTGGCTTGATTCCATTTGGCAGGGCATTATCCGACCGAAAGGACTGGTTCAGTTCGGTGTTTCTGGGTTTATCAAGTCTCTGCGAGAAGTGCCCACACTGCTGCTCATGCGCCTCGCATTTGGTGCCGGGTTGTGCCGATTTGGGATGTTTCGGGCAACGCGTGCTGCTGCTGAGAGTTCTTCGATCGACGAGAGTATCGCTGAAGTGACTCGGGTTTAATCGGCGGCACCTGTCTGTCCTCAAATTTGTTGATGGTGTGACAGTCTGTGTGTCTTCAAAGAAGCCGTTTGGATGGCATGTCTGACGTGTCCACACGGCTTCCTCTATGTTGGGTTGTGGTAGAAAGGCTAGCGGCTTATCGATGTTGGTCAATGAGAATTGGATTGCCGTCCGGATCGATAATGACGCAGCTCGCTGGGCCGGTCGTTAATTCATCCGCTTCACTCACTGGTGAAAGGCCTCGGTCCTTCAACTCGCGCTGAATCTCGCGAATATCAGTGAACGTGTCGAGGTCTTTTCCATCTTGATCCCACCCTGGATTAAACGTGAGCATATTTTTCTCAAACATGCCCTGAAAAAGGCCAAGGACATGTTCACCATTTTTGAGAATGACCCAATTCTGCTTTACGTCACCGCCAATTTGCTCGAAACCCAGCTGTTCATAGAAATGCTTAGAAACCTCCAGATCGTTGACACTTAGACTTACCGAAAACGAACCTAAATTCATTGTTTTCTCACCAGGATGTCAATATATGCCGATTCTATCAAGGCACGTTGGTTTGCTCCCCATGCTGTTGAAGAAAGGTTTACATCGATTAAGTTAAATCTCTAGGGCTTGTATTTTAAGGCGGGATTCTGGGGCACTCCGCGCCCTAAAATCCCGCTCAATCCTTCCTGGCTTCAGTAATAAGCCATCTCTAGCAATGTTCTTTTGTTGAGCCAATGGTTCTTAAGCAATCGATGTCAAGCGGCGGAGTGCATAGTCCGCATTCGGAGGTTGCGGCCAAAATAGTCGTTCCATTCTTAACCTCTTCACCCCTCCATCTCTTTACCCCTTAGCCTTTTAGCCTCTCCACCTCTTTATTCCTACACCCCTCCACTTCTTCAAGCATCACAACGTTCCTGGGCAACGAAAGTCATCACGACAGGTGGCAGGTAAAATCGTCCCTCAGATGTTTCAAGTAGCGATCGCTGTTTGAGAGACTGTAAAGCCTGAATTAAATCTTGGGGAGATGAGGTTGGCAAAGCACTGATGAGGTCATTCATGGATAGGGGCCGCTGTTGCTGTGCAATGTGGTGAACAATTGCCTCTTCGATATCAGATACGCGCTCTAAAATGTCTCCGATGTAGTCGTTGATATCGTGGGTCAATAATGTTGTGGTTAGAAATGCCGTCACATCACCATCAAAAACTTCTCGAATTGTCGTGGCAACCATTTTGAGCATAAATGGATTCCCTCGGTAGCCATGAATTAAGTCAGTCCATTTTTGCTTATCGCCCGTTATCCCTTTTTCGGTCAGCAACTGTTGGGCATCAGCGTCAGTGAGTCCACCCAGCATGAGCGATCGCACCGGAGCCGTTTCCCCTTCTAACAGCGAGATTTCGGACGGTTTTTCCCGGCTAGTCACCAACACACAACTCTGATGCGATGCTTGCCCCAATCGCCTGAACAGATCACCATAGTCCGCATAACCATCTCGATAAATCCCTGAAAAACAGCTACTTTGTAGAACTGACTCCACGCCATCTAAGACCAAGAGACAGCGATGATTGCGACAATAGTGAATCAAATTCGACATCTGAGATTTGATCATCTCTGGCGATGGCTGGACGTCATTGGAGGATGCTGCTGTATGGTTCAACAGGTGAGTCAGTTGATGCAGTAATTCGTGCAACGGCGGTGCTTGCCTCAATGACAGCCATACAAAAGATTCAAAATCATCGTGGATGTTGCGAGCAAGCTGAACGGTCAGGGCCGTCTTACCCATTCCGGCCATGCCCAAGATAGTCACGAGTCTGCATTGGGACTGAAGAACCCACCGATCAAGCTGAGACAGTTCGGCTTTTCGCCCATAAAACACTGACGTGTCCGGTGCTTCTCCCCAATAGTGAGCTGAGGATAAGCTCTCCGCTTTAGCGACTGTGTTTGAACCTGGAGGAACTGAAGATAGAGAAGAAGGCTGTTTTGGAGTCTGGTTTTGATACCGAGACACCAACAATTGTTGCAGTCGTGTGAGTTTCACGGGGCCTCGACCGCTAATGCGAAACTTTTGATAGACCTCACTCAAGCGCTTTCGGACCGCATCGCCACTAATTCCAAGATCTTGGGCGATCGCCGCGGTCGGTTTTCCATCCATAGCCAACACCAACACCTCGTGTTCTGAGCCAGAGAGATGATGTTCTTGGGCGATCGCCGTTAAAAAATCTTGTGGAATCACACCGTTTCTCACATGAGTTCTAGATAATCTTGCCAATCCTATCTCATTTCTGTGAGAGTAGCTAGTGATGCGATCATCGCCCTATGGGTCGGTGGGTCCGTGCAATGCCTGCGCTCATTTTCCCGATTTTCCGTAATCCCGTCTCTTGCTCTTGAAACTAATGAAATGAATAGATGAATTGTTTCCTTATAGAGCATCTTGTCATAGAGCATGTCGTCTGGATATGTCCATGCTTCTGCACGCTAGAACCTCACATGAGTCAATCCCTATGCAGATCATCAATTGAGCATGACGAACGCCAAGGGAATCGTCAAATCCTTGGTTGATAACGTCGTGACGATGAGTGCATGAGTCATGGAATGGCGTGAATACTGATCGCCTTGCGTGAGTTGACAACCTCACATAAAGCGACTATAACTAGTTTATCTCACATAAGTGACTTTATGTGAGGACTGAGAGAGAATGTGTGCAAAGGTTGAATCATGGTGCGGATATTAACGTCTCAGGCGATTAAATCGTTCCCCGATGCGGATATAGGGCGAGTTGTGCAAGTGATTATGCCTAATCATGTTGGACGAGTGCATTGCTATGCAACCTCATGGCCTGCCCAGCTCTACCCAGACGATCTTCATGTCGTGCTTCATCCTGATGATAGGGTGATTGTGGTTGGCAGAGTTGGCATCACGCTCCTCGTCCAGCCTCTCGATGCCCAACAGGAAAAGTTTTAGTCCATCTAATTTAGTCCATCTAAAGCGTTGCTCAATGACGGGATGATTTTTTTCCTCCGGACGAAAGCCTGAGCAGACATACCGTTCAAACTATATTGCGAGCGATCGCCTTTTCTTTCCCTGTTGCAGCGACTGTTCTGGGTGAATCGTAGGCCTGATCGTTACCGAGAGTAAACGAATCCACTTGGATTGCATCATCCCGAGCGGCGATCGCCTTTTTCACGACCTCTGCGTCATCAGCACTGATGAGTCCTTGGCTGACAGCAGCATCAACCCGCTCTGCGAGACCCGTTGAGGGAGTTCTGCCGATTGAACTTCGGCCTTTGAGAGCCTTAAGAATGGCATCTGCTTGAGTAGAGAGGTGGAAGGCGTGTTCCAGTCGTCCAAGGGCTTCGGTGGTGTCTGTGGGAATGAAGATATCGTTGGTGAGACGATCACGCATAGAGCCTGGGGTTTGTAGCAGTCGAGCAACACGATGACCTAGCGCATCATCCGGAGGGGTGCCGATGGGGTTCAATCGCCACCAGGTCGCCACCGGACCGCGCAGCATCCAGCCTAGAACTGGGGTAGACCAGTTTTCTAGTATCCCTTCTACCGCGTTTTGGATTTGGGCAACGGCATGCTGCATGGCCCAATCGACAAAGGGTAGGTCGTCGGGATTGTGCCCTTCTGCTTCAAACCGTCGCAGGGTAGCCGTAGCGAGATAAAGCCAGGAGAGCATGTCTGCGAAGCGACCCGTCAGTTTTTCTTGGCGCTTGAGGCTGCCGCCAAAGCTAAGCAGCGCGAGGTCGGTCAAGTATGCAAAGGAAGCCGAAGCCCAGACCAATTGTTTGTAATATCGCGCCGTGGGACCAGACACAGGGGATCGGGCGATCGCCCCTCGCGTCAAGCTCAACAACTCAGCCCGGAAGCCATTGCGAACGAGGGTACCCAGGTGCGCCCAGAAGGCTCGGTCAAAATCACGCACTCGATTCTGTTGAATAGCGGTCACTTCATCATAGACGTAGGGATGGCAGCGGATGGCACCCTGCCCAAAGATAATGAGGGTGCGAGTAAGGATATTAGCACCTTCGACGGTGATGGGAATGGGAATGGCAGTGTAGATATTCGCCAGCAGGTTCCGGGGACCACGACAAATACCTGCCCCACCCAACACATCCATACCATCGTTGATAATCTTTCGGGATAGCTCCGTGAACTGGTATTTGGCGATCGCCGACACGACAGCGGGCTGCTCGCCCTGGTCAACAGCTCCAACGGTGTAGAGTCGAGCGGCATCCAAAAGATAGGTGAGTCCAGCGATGCGGGCCAGTGGCTCTTCTATCCCCTCAAAACGACCGATGGGTAGGCCAAACTGTTTGCGCACCACCGCATAGGCTCCCGTGGTGCGGCTTACCAGCTTAGCGACGCCTGTGCAGGTGGCTGGGAAGCTGATGCCCCGTCCGGCTGCGAGGGTTTGCATCAACATGCGCCATCCGTTGCCTGCCTGCTCAAGCCCACCGATGATGTAATCTGCTGGAATCACCACATCGTGGCCTTCTGTGGGAGAGTTGTAGAAGGGCACGCCCATGGGGTCATGGCGGCGTCCCAACACAACGCCAGGGGTGTTGGTGGGGATGAGTGCACAGGTGATACCGACCTCTTTACCCTTTCCGAGTAAGTTATCGGGATCATAGAGCCGAAAGGCTAACCCTAACAAAGTGGCGATCGCCCCGAGGGTAATGTACCGTTTGTTCCAGTTCAGTCTCAGGTACAGCTGATCATCATTTCCCTGGAACACCACTCCGCTAGAGGTAATGCTAGCCGCGTCCGATCCGGCATGGGGTTCTGTTAAAGCAAAGCAGGGAATCTCATCTCCGGTGGCAAGTCGAGGTAAGTAATAGTCTTTTTGAGCGGCTGTGCCGTAGCGGAGGAGAAGCTTAGCCGGGCCCAAGGAATTTGTAACACCGACTGTAGCCGTGTGGGTAAAGGATCTGGAGGCGAGTTTGGTCATTACCGCACTATAGGCCAAGGTTGAGAAGCCCATGCCACCGTATTCCTTAGGAATCATCATGCCGAAGAAGCGCTCTTGCTTCAGATAGCGCCACACATCGGGGGGCAAGTCTTTGCGGGTGTAGATCTCCCAGTCCGTTGCCATTTTGCAAACCTGCTCAACAGGGCCGTCGAGAAAGGCACGGATATCTGGGGATATTTGGGGGTAGGGCTCCTGGAGGAGACGATCAAAATTGGGTTTGCCGGAGAAGAACTCGCGCTCAACCCATACGGTTCCGGCTTCAATCGCTGCTTTTTCGGTGTCTGAAATAGTGGGTAGCAGGTTTAGTTTACGAACCATCTGCATGAGCGGGACGGACACAAGCCACTGACGCAGCAGAGGAATATTCAGAATCAGCGCGATGATGCCGATAGTAATCCATGCCCAAAGGGGAATGCCAAGGGTGAAATGTACACCAGTCAAGACAGCGGCACCATAGAGAGTCCATGCCCAGAGGGGAACGCCAAGGTAGCCCAGAATAAGCAGAAGCGCCAGAAAGATGGAGAGGGTGATGAGGAGTTGCATAGTAGATAGAGGGATAAAGGAGTGAAGACATCAATGTTGATTGGGTGACGCAATGTGTCATCCAATCAACATTGAAATTAAATCAACAGATTTTCAAATATCCCCGCAGCTCCCATGCCTCCACCGATACACATGGTAACCATGCCGTAGCGGATGCTGCGCCGCTTCATCTCATGGAGGAGGGTGGCGGTAAGTTTTGCTCCGGTACAGCCGAGGGGATGTCCTAGGGCGATCGCCCCACCGTTGACATTGATGATGGTGTCGTTGAGGTCAAGTTTGCGGATAACCGCGAGGGATTGGGCCGCGAAGGCTTCGTTAAGCTCGATGAGGCCGATATCATTCAGGTCTAGGCCCACTTGTTTGAGAACGTTGGGAATGGCTTCGACGGGGCCAATGCCCATGATGTGGGGGGGAACGCCTGCAACAGCATAGCCCAGGAGTCGAGCCATGGGCTGTATGTTCAGCATTTTGGTCATGTCGCCGCTCATGATAATGGTAGCGGCGGCACCGTCGGATTTTTGTGAGGAGTTGCCTGCTGTGACGCTGCCATTCAGGCGAAAGACCGGCTTGAGATGGGCCAGGGCGTCAAGGCTGGTATCGGGGCGGGGACCCTCATCAGTGTCAAACAGGATTTCGCGGGTTTGAACGGCTCCATCGACATAGTGTGTTTCCGTCACCGGAACGGGAATGATTTCATCGGTGAATCGGTTGGATTGAATAGCATCCAGGGCTTTTTGGTGCGATCGCAAAGCGAAGGCATCCTGATCCGCACGGGAAACCTCGTAAGCTGTCGCCACATTTTCTGCCGTGATGCCCATGGTGCAGTAGGCATTGGGACTGTCGTGCAACAGATCGGGATTGGGAGCGATATGGTGTCCGCCCATGGGAATGAGGCTCATGGACTCAGCACCTCCAGCAACGATAACATTGGCGTGCCCAACCATGATTGTTTGAGTCGCCATGGCGATCGCCTGGAGTCCAGACGCACAGAAACGGTTGATGGTACAGCCTGCAACACTATCCGGCAGCGTTGCCCGTTGGGCGATAATGCGTCCCAGATTAAAGCCCTGCTCTGATTCTGGGAAGGCACACCCAATCAGAACATCGTCAATGTGATACGGCTCAAGTTCTGGAACTCTAGCGATGGCACCGTTTACGGCGATCGCCCCCAAGTCGTCTGGGCGCATGTAGCGCAGGGTTCCCTTTTCAGCTTTGCCAACGGGAGTTCTTACAGTGCTTACGATATAGGCATCTTGCATGGGTTTGTTCCCCCTTTAGTTCCGCAGTGGTTTCTTGGTTTTCAGCATATGAAGGATGCGCTCTTGGGTTTTAGGTTGGGCGAGGAGGGGCAAAAATGTCTCCCGTTCCAGGGCCAAGAGGTAGTCTTCGGAGACATCTGTCGGGGCTGTGAGATTGCCTCCGGTCAGCACATAGGCCAATCGTTCAGCCAAGAAGCGGTCATAGTCGGAGATGAACCCTCCCTGATGGAAGACAAAGGCGGCGTGATCTAAGACCGCTTTGGCAGATTGTCCCAAAACGCGAATGTGGAATCGAATTGGGGGAGGACGATACCCTTTTCGGTCAAGGCAGAGGACTTCTTCTTTGGCGACATACAGGAGGCGATCGCCATTCATGACAATGGGAGTGTCCGGTGCTAAGTACCCCAGGGTCACCCCTTCGTAGGCACTGCCAGATACCTTCGCCATGGCAATGGTTTCAAAGGCGTGTGTGAGGAAGGGTTGAATATCACTCGTGGCGTCACTGATGGCCCGTTCCGCCGATCGAGCAGCCATCCGCATCAGCCCCCCCGCACCGGGAATGAGGCCAACGCCCAACTCGACCAACCCAATGTAGGTTTCAGCCGCTGCGACCACGTGAGGACAGGCCATCACCAGTTCGCACCCACCGCCGATCGCCAGTCCCTGCACCGCTGCCACAATCGGTTTTGGAAAATAGTGAATTCGCTGCATCAGTGTCTGGAACTGCTCAATCAATTCGGCGATCGCTTCGCCGTGATCCGCTTGGGCAAGGATACCCATTTCTGAAAGATTGGCTCCGGCAGAAAAGTTCGCCCCCTCATGACCGATAACCAATCCTTTCCAGGTACCTGCTTCGACCAAATTTAGGGCCTGAAATAGTCCTTCAACGACTTTGATGCTGAGGGTGTGGCCCTTAGAGCGACACTCAAACAATGCAATCCGATCACCCAGATCGAGGAGAGCCGCTTCATCGTTTTCCCAAACGGTATGTTCCGGATTTGCTTTAATGTTAGCCAGATGCAATTCATCATCTGGCTGATGCAGCTCAATGTATCCTGGCCCTGGCACATAGACCTCAACGCCAAGGGGATCGCTGTTCTGCTTGACCGTCACGTAGAAGCGCGGGTGTCCATTCGCCTCCATTCGATTCACCCAGGTGGGAACCCCGATTCCAGCCGCTTGCATATCGATGAGAACAGTCTCAAACCCCAGTGCATCCCAGAGTTCAAATGGCCCCATTTGCCAACCAAATCCCCAGCGCATGGCTCGATCGATGGTCGCAGGGCTATCCGAAATTTCAGGAATCCGATGGGCGCTATACGCCAGGGTTTTCCATATGGACTCTCGGAAGAAGTCTCCTGCTCTGCCTGTATCGCGATACAGGGCACGGAGGCGATCGATCAGATGAGGGTAGGACGCGATCGCCTCAATATCGCCTAAATCCATCGGCTTTGCCGATTCATAGGTCAGGGTTTTAGGATTGAGAGATAAGATCTCGTGGGCCACCTTTTTGTAGAATCCCTGGCCCGTCTTTGCGCCGAGGGTTCCAGTCTCGACTAGTGTTTCGAGCAGCTCCGGCACCTGCAACATCTCCCTACCTTCATCATGGGGAACTGCCGCATAGAGGTTTTGGGCGACATACATGAGGGTGTCCAGCCCAACGAGATCCGCTGTGCGGAACGTCGCAGACTTCGGGCGGCCGATTAATGTCCCCGTCAACCTGTCAATTTCTTCAATGGTGTAGCGTTGGGTCAGAAATGCCTTCAGACCCAGCATCGTGACATAGATGCCAATACGGTTCGCAATAAAGTTTGGTGTGTCTTTGGCGATAACGACCCCTTTCCCTAAATGCAGCCGACCAAAGGACTCCATTCGTTCAACAATATGGGTACTGGTGTCCGGAGTCGGAATCAGTTCCAGTAATTTCAAATAGCGGGGAGGATTGAAAAAATGGGTTCCCAGAAACCGTTTTCGGAAAGATGCTGACCGTCCCTGGGCGATCGCCATGATCGGGATACCGCTGGTGTTGGTGGACACGATCGCATCGTCTCGCACGACCGCTTCAAGGCGCTCCATCATCTGCTGCTTGATGGCCAAATTCTCAATCACCGCTTCAATCACCCAGTCCACCTCACCAACGCGACCGAAATCATCATCAAAATTACCGAGAATTACGCGACGAGCCGTCTTTTCTGTAAAGAAAGTCGGAGGCGACTGCTTCAATGCTTTCTTAAACGCTCCTTCAATCAAACGATTGTGATTCTTTCCATCGGCCGCGAGATCGAGTAAGTAAACCGTTAATCCGGCGTTTGCAAGATGAGCTGCAATCTGGATTCCCATTACTCCGGCTCCTAAAACTGCGGCGGTTCGGAACGGCATTATCATGGTCTTACTCTCCATTGTCAGCGAAACGGTAGGTTGATTAGGAATGCATTAAGGATTGAGCTGCCGTAGGGCAGGTGGCAGCGGGAATATCGGGACAAGCGGGGGGCGATGGTGAGGCTAAAGGCAGTGGTGAGGATGGGGGCGTTTGAGCATCCCAGCCCTCTTGTATCTTTCTATCATCCCGAGCTTCCTTCTCTCCTTCATCTCCCCTATCGCTTTTTACTCGTTCGTCTCGCACCTCTCTATCTCTCGTCTCCCGATAAATTTCGTCAATCATATACCCAAAGGTTTCTATGACCATGGGGCGATGGACAAGACCTTGGGGAGTCAGCATTCCGTTTTCTGGTGTGAGTGGCGCGTCGAGCAATCGAAACTGACGAACGGTTGACCAGTACGGTAAGTGGCAGTTTGCGTTGTCAACGATGGCCTGGTAAAGCGCAACAGTACAGGGATGGTGGACGAGCGCGGTGGATGATAGCGTGTATCCCAAATCCTGCATCTGATGATTGAGGCTTGCTAGGTTTGGTGCAATCAACATGGCACAGAATTTTCGATTGGCTCCAATGGCGATCGCATGTTGAACCAGGGGCGATCGCTCCACCTCTTGCTCTAGGGCTAGTGCCGCCACATATTTTCCAGTGGTGAGCTTGAACAACCCTTTCTTGACTCCGGTGATGGTAAGGTATCCATCGACCGATAACTCGCCAAAATCACCCGTGTGGAGCCAGCCGTCTGCATCAATAGCACAACGAGTTGCATCCGGATCGTTGTAATACCCCTGCATCACATAAGGAGCCTTAATCAGAATTTCACTATCGCGGGCGATCGCCACCTTGACGCCGGGGATGGGGTGTCCGACAGTCCCGGCCCGGTTCCAGTCCCCTCGATTATAGGAAAGCACCGAACTGGTTTCCGTGAGGCCATAGCCTTGAAGCACAGGAATTCCTGCTGCCGAGAAGACATTAGCGATGTCGGCCTGCAACGCCGCGCCACCACAAATCAAGGACTTGATTCGTCCTCCAAAGACCTCTCGCCACCGAGCGAATACCCATCGATCGGCAAGCTTGAGCTGCATTTCGTAGAGTCCCCGAGGCGTTCGTCCGATCTCATAGCGATGAGCAAGACTCAGTGCCCAGGAGTAGATCCGTGTTTGAAGATGGGAACGTTTTTTAGGTTTAGACCTCCCTATTTGTCTCATCTTCCCTGTCTTCTCCCTGTTCTGCTTACCGGGTTGAGCCTTCACTAAGCGCTCATACACCTTCTCTAAGAATCGTGGAACGGTTATAAAGATAGTGGGTTTCACCGTTCGGAGATCTCTAATAATCCGATGGGATGACGAAAGGTAGATACTGTGACCGTAGTTCAAATGTCCGTAGAAGAAAGCACGGGCAAAAATATGGGTAAGCGGTAAGAATGAGAGAGCAACCTCTGTACTACCTCGTTCCAAGGTTGGATGACTACCAAAGGCAGATAAGATATTTGCCGAGATGTTCTCATGGGTGAGCATGACTCCCCGAGGTTGTTGGGTTGCACTGGCAACATACACAATAGTAGTCAGATCATGCGGGGCGATCGCCCCGTGCAGTTGGTCAATCCACCCTGGAATATGATGGGATTTTCCAGAAGCGATGACCTGCCCAAAGGTCAGATATCGGAGACATTCATGATGGGAGTTGAGAGAAGAGAGAAAGGACAGGTCACGTGATTTACGCCTACCCATATCGTGCTTATCCTCTCCAGCATTGGAGCTTGCTCTTACTTCCGCTATCGCCACAACGCCGAGATTGGCACACTTATCCAGCAGATCATGCAGCCGATTAAGAATATGGGTGTTGCTGATCAGTAGAGCAACGGCTTGGGTTTCGCAAAGAATAAATTCAATGTTTTCAAGCGTCTGAGTCAGGTCAATGGGAACAGTAACCAGCCCAGCCAATAGACACGCTAAGTCAGCAATGCAAAAGTCGCCATCACTGTGCATCAGCATCGCGACGCGATCGCCCTGTTTGAGTCCGAGATCGAGCAGCCCTAAAGTAAACTCTTCCACTTCGGTTCTCAGTGCCTCGGTAGAACGCGATCGCCACCCGCCTGATTTCCAATCATTCAGTGCGGTGGAGTTGGGATTGCGATCGCACGCTTCCTCCAATAAAGAAGGTAACGTACGGCCCAAAACACCTGATTCAATGGGGACAAAAACATGAGGTGACTCTAATGATTGAGTCTGCGATAGGTTAGATAACATTTTCAACAGCATCATTAGTTGAAAAGAATTGTTCTTTTCCCTTCTGCAAGACGACGATGAATCGATGAGAGACATCACTCAAAAATGAATGATTTGACTAAATCAACTTCACAAGGATGGAGAGGATATATAAACAACAGAAGCTGACTCGGTTAAAATAAATCATTTGAGA
>JBCCWF010000099.1:0-16536 GCA_039194035.1 Cyanobacteria bacterium P01_E01_bin.6
CCCGCATCCCAAATGATGGCGAATCCTTGAAATTCCGACAGGGCGTACGGCTGTACGCCCCTACCGTTGATGCGCCATGCACCCGCATCCCAAATCTGACTTTTCCTGCTAAGTCCTACAACCAACAAATATCAATGATCTATAATCAGTTTTATTCTCAATAAGATTAAATTATTGAGAATAGTTCACGAACTTACAAGTGGTTCAGGTGGCGAAAATCGGGCAGATTTTTAGCTCCAAAAGATAACGGGAAAAGTCAGATCCCAAATGATGGCGAATCCTTGAAATTCGGTCAGGGCATACGGCTGTACGCCCCTACGGTGAACCACCATCACCCACTGTCTGCAACAACGCCCCCGCCTCGTCATAGGCGACCCGATAGACAAACTCATGCCATCACACTCGGCAAGCTGTCGCGCCATCTGCGCATGGCTGCGTGCCTCTACTCGAACCTCAACTGCGCCAGGTCGAGCAAAAAAAGCGGTATGCAACCGCTATTTTTGCTTCATGATCAACCCTGTTGATGGTGTTGATTCATTATTCGGCCATGGCGAGGTCGACAGGGCGACCCAAAACAAACTTGCTCAGCAGGCATATCTGCAAACACGCTGCTCCGCGCCCCAATCACAGCATTGGCTCCCACGGTGACCCCAGGGGCAACAAAACAATCCGTGGCCACCCACGCGCCATTTCCAATGCGAATCGGCGCAACCTGCAACGGGAACGTCGCCTCATGAATATCATGGCTGCCCGTGCAGAGATAGCATTCCTGGGAAATCACGCAGTGGCTGCCAATGTGAATGCGCTCCAGACTGTAGAACACAACATCGTCACCAATCCAGCTATAGTCGCCAATGGCGACCTTCCAGGGATAGGTGAACCGAGCCGTGGGGCGAATCACTACTCCAGTGCCTATTTTCGCGCCAAACAGTCGCAATAGATTGCTGCGCAAGCCATTGGCATTGTGTAGCGTGATGGGAAAAATAACGGCTTGCAGCAGCCACCACAGCATCACCACCCCATGGGAACGCCCGCGATCAAACCCTCCTTGGTCATAGCGACGGAGGTCAACCCACGGCTCAGCATCGAGATCAGCATCAGGAGAAGATGCGGTTCTCGATGCATCAATAGACCGATCCGTGGGGACTGATGAAGGCGTTGAAACCCCAGGATTAACAGACTCCTGGGGAGTGGGTATCGAGGAAGAAGGTGTCATAACCATGAGGCCAAGAACATGACAAGCAAATCAGGAACGGTACATCGGTCACGAGACGCCCAAATCATCCGACCTTACGCACCATTTTACGCATTGGGCTGGACATCGGCTTGTGGCATCGTTGCCATGACTGGAGACACAGACGACGACGTCGATTCCGGCTTTGCCACATTCAACTGACCGCCAAATTGCTTGAGTTCGAACAACTTGACGCCAATTTGATATTCATACTGGCTCAACAGCCGTCCATAGATATATCCCGCCTGTCCATCCAGGAATCCGAGACGAAACACATAAAACAGCAAAAATCTCAACATCGGCTTGAACGGGAGACGCACCCAGATGCGCTTGAGAAACCGCTTACGCTGCACAGCATCGCCAAATAGATTAGCGCCAATGGTGCTGTCATCGCCCATGCCCATCAGCAGGTTGTAGTACACGCGCGCTTCCCAATTCGAGTACCGATTGTGGCGAGCAATCCAGTGGAAGAGATCACGGAAATCCTCATGGAGCATATCTTTCTTGAGATAGCCCACGTTCCCAGACATCACCACATGTTCATGAACTTCGTTATCCCCCGTATTTTGAACGTCTTCGGTGTTCAAGTTTTCATAGCGGCCTTTGGCATGGCGAAACAGTCGCAGATTCCAGTCGGGATATTTGCCCCCATGCCGAATCCATTTGCCCAGGAAGAACACACGGCGGTTGAGGTAGTAGCCTTCATAGTCAGGGTTTTGGATGGCGATCGCCATTTCGTCCCATAGCTCATCAGGAATCCGCTCATCGCAATCGACAATCAAGACCCACTCATTCCGAAACGGCAGTTCGTCTAGCGCCCAATTTTTTTTCTTTGGCCACCGTCCGTTGAAGTGGAACTGCACAACCGTCGCACCAAACTGTTCTGCAATGTCGATGGAGCGATCGCCACTTTGGGAATCCACCACAAAAATTTCATCGGCTCTGGCAACACTTTCCAAGCAAGCCGGAAGATTCTGCTCTTCATTTTTCGCAGGAATCAGAACAGAAATTGGAATCTTAACGGAACGCTCAGTCATGGTAGTAAGAAAACCTATGGAATAACATCAATAACGAAATCACGAGCACTGAAGCACACTCTCAGGGGGCGATCGCTGGGCTTAACGGTTCTGGGTCAGAGGTCAGAGGTCAGAGGGGTAGGATGACTCGGCACATCCACTCAGCCCCATTCCTGTTGCTCAGCCATAACTTAGCTGGGCTTGATCAACAATCCTTTGACCGTGGCAAGTAAATAGCCAATCTGGCCATAGGCATATACAAAATTGTCAAAGCGTAACGCTGGATCGCCCATATGCTTCATCGAGCGATACATCCCGCGCAAGAACCTTTCTGCGCCTCGCTGGAGTTGGGCAACCCCCTGACGACCGGCCAACTGTTCTCGATAATACTCACTGATGCCTTGCCACCAACTGCGATTGAGAAACCAGGACTGATGCAATCGCTCGGGGGCAACGTTGTGAGCCACGAGCGCATCAGGAAGATATGCAACGCGCCACCCAGCCTCTAAGGCTCGTTCTGTCATTTGCAATTCTTCGTTAGACAAGAGCCGCTTGCCGACGCGTCCGAGCTGACTGTCGAATCCGCCCATCTCTTCCCAAAAAGAGCGTCGCATCGAATAATTCAGTCCCCGAGGTGTCTGGCCTGGATTATCAATAAAAACAATCTCGTCTCCCAAGTCATAGAATCCCAAACTACCCGATAGCTCAGATGATATCCACCGGGGTGGCTGAACACCATCTGGCCAAATCAGGCTAATGCGTCCTCCGGCGATCGCCGTATCAGCACACTGCTGGTATTGATTCCAAAGGGACTGGAGCCACCCTTCAGAGGCGATCGCATCATCATCTAAATACGCCAAAATCTGCCCCTGGGCTTTTCTCGCGCCCGTGTTGCGGGCAACCGACAACCCTGTCACCGATTCGTAAACATATTGCAGTTGACGGTGAGGTTGCCGGGCTTGCACGACTTCACGCGTGCGATCGGTCGAGGCATTGTCCACCACAATGACCTCAAACTCATGTGCAAATCGTTGGCCTAGCAGACTATCAATGGCTGCACCCAAGTAATGGTCTCGA
Organism: Cyanobacteria bacterium P01_E01_bin.6; assembly: GCA_039194035.1. Lineage (GTDB taxonomy): Bacteria > Cyanobacteriota > Cyanobacteriia > CAKZMO01 > CAKZMO01 > JBCCWF01. Next base: position 3,328 of record JBCCWF010000099.1, read on the forward strand.
TTATGAGTGCAAATAATGGCAGATATGGGTAAATCTGTCATAGTAAAATTTCTAGCGATACTGCCTTTTATGTCGTCAACCTGACGATTGAACTAAGTGCAAGTCATTCACCCATGTTCAATTGCTCAGTGCCAAGCAACATGATGGTCTGCTGGTTTGCCGACCGAATAAGTCAGCCTGGAACCACCATCATTAGTTAGCCCAGAAATACGCCGAAACACTCGCCACTCCTTTTTAAACCAAAAACAGATAGGCAGGGTGAGCAGCAATGCTGCTCACCCTGCCTATCTGTTGAATCCCGATTGAAACTCCGACTGGGCTTAGACGATCACGATCCGCATATTAGGCAGGCCGTGAACCAAAATCTCTGAAAGCCTAGTTCTTGTGTAGGATGAGTTAGCGGTAGCGTAACCCATCGAAACTCTTGGTGGTGTTGGGGCTCGTGTTGCTCAACGCCAACCTAAAAACTTTTGTCAGTCAACAGTTGGGTGGTGCAGGGAGTGCTGTTACTCAACGGTCCACTGTCTAGTGCCACTCGATATATCTCATTAAAAAACCTGGGGAGAGCTCCGGATGGTCTCTCCCCAGGTTTTTAGATTTTCAGGTTTTCAGTTTAATCACTGCTGAGCTACTTAGTAATCAAAGTCGCCCATGCCAGGAGCACCTGCCGCTGCACCATCTTTCGGCTCAGGCTTGTCGGCAACGATGCACTCGGTCGTCAGCACCATGCCAGCAATAGATGCGGCATTTTGCAACGCAGAACGAGTCACTTTCGCAGGGTCGACAATTCCGGCTTCAAACATGTCAGCGAACTCATTATTGGCCGCATCAAAGCCAACATTAAAGTCCTTCTCTTTAACCCGCTCTGCAATGACTGCGCCATTCTGACCAGCATTTTCAGCGATTCGCTTGAGTGGAGCTGTGAGCGCACGCATCACAATCAGTGCTCCAGTCAGCTCTTCCCCAGAAAGGGTATCAGTGGCCCATGATTCAAGCGGAGGAGCCAAGTGTGCCAGCGTCGTTCCACCACCAGGAACAATTCCTTCCTCAACAGCAGCCTTGGTTGCATTGATCGCGTCTTCCAAGCGCAGCTTCCGATCCTTCATTTCTGTCTCGGTTGCGGCACCGACTTTCACAACAGCCACTCCACCGGAGAGCTTGGCGAGTCGCTCTTGTAGCTTCTCTTTGTCATAAGAAGACTCAGTTTCTTCCATCTGCCGACGGATTTGCTCGCAGCGTGATGTCACCTCAGCCTCAAACCCTTCTGCCACGATGGTGGTGTCATCTTTGGTAATGGTGATGCGACGAGCCGTACCCAGCATCTCAAGCTTGGTGGTTTCGAGCTTCAGACCCGCATCTTCAGTAATCACCTGGCCTCCGGTGAGAACGGCCATGTCCTCTAGCATCGACTTACGGCGATCGCCAAAGCCAGGAGCCTTGACTGCAGCCACATTCAGCACACCACGCAAGCGGTTGACCACAAGGGTTGCCAGGGCTTCTTTCTCAATATCCTCAGCAATGATGAGTAAGGGCTTGCCTGAACGAGCCACTTGCTCAAGCACAGGTACCAAGTCTTGAACCAAGTTGATTTTCTTGTCGGTCAACAGGATTAGAGGCTCTTCCAACACGGCTTCCATGCGCTCGGTGTCAGTTGCAAAATATGGAGAAATATAGCCTTTTTCAAAGCGCATCCCTTCGGTGACTTCCAACTCGGTCGTCATCGATTTGCCCTCTTCCAGAGAGATAACGCCCTCTTTGCCAACTCTGTCCATCGCTTCCGCAATCATGGAACCGACTTCATCATCGTTTCCTGCGGAAATGGCTCCCACCTGGGCGATCGCCGTAGATCCTTCCACAGGGCGCGACTGGTCAGCAATTTTTCCGACCAAAAAGGCTGCAGCCTTATCAATTCCACGCTTCAAGGAAATCGCATTCGCACCAGCAGCGACGTTCCGCAATCCTTCTTTGACCATGGCATGGGCTAAAACTGTTGCGGTTGTGGTGCCATCTCCCGCTGCATCATTCGTCTTAGACGCAGCCTGACGAATCAACGCGACACCGGTATTTTCAACCGTATCTTCTAGCTCAATTTCCTTCGCAATCGTGACACCATCATTGACGATTTGTGGTGCACCAAACTTCTTCTCAAGCACAACGTTGCGTCCCTTTGGCCCCAGGGTGACAGCAACCGCTTCAGCTAGGATATCCATTCCCTTCTCCAGGGCACGACGAGCATTTTCGTTATACAGGATGCGCTTTGCCATAGATCCTCTCCAGTTTTTAATTCGGTTTCTAAATTCAATGAAGCAAACATTGGCGTATCACTTAAGCCAGGAAGAACTAAGCGGGATTCTAAGGCTTCGCGCCCTAGAATCCCGCCTTACAAATACAAACCCAAAAATTTCTTGTTGAGAGGCGCAGCTAAGCTGTGCCTCTCAACAAGAAATCTCGGCTCTATCCGCTCCACTCTTTTAGACAACGATTGCAAGAATATCCTTCTCGGAAAGCAATACGTATTCGTCGCTGCCTAACTTGATGTCTGTTCCTGCATACTTGGAATAAAGAACTTTGTCTCCGACGCTCACTTCCAGCGCTTGACGTGATCCGTCATCATTCCGCTTACCAGGTCCTGCCTGCACAACTTCGCCAACTTGGGGCTTTTCCTTTGCACTATCGGGTAGGAAAATTCCTCCAGCCGTTTTTTCTTCGGATGCGCTGACTTTCACGAACACGCGATCGCCAAGGGGTTTAACTGTTGAAACACTCAACGTTACAGATGCCATAGAAACCTCTTCAATGGGTGACGCTTAGTTACTGGTTTTTGAATACCGGAACTTATATTAGCACTCTCCAATCCTGAGTGCTAATTTATCGAAATAACTGGAGTGCATGATGATTGTTTGAATGCATGGGGAATCCTTCACAGGTCTTAGTTGACAGCCCCAACCCCTCATTCCTCTGTAAACTTTGTCAAGTAGTACAACAAGATATCTCGGGGTTTGTTAGTTCTCATTCCTTAGCAAGTATTCTTTGACCCGTACACGACTCTCATGAATCACCGCTATTTTTCGTCCTTCTTTTTTAAGCTTGTCTTCCTCGCGTTTGTTGCGGGGATTTTTTTGTCAACTCTGGTGCCGACTATCATGCCGACTTCTTCATCGCACGTTTTCAGAAACAATCCGTCGCCCCCCCCTCAGGTGGATACACTCCTGACTCAGATGACCTTGGTTGAGAAAATTGGCCAAATGACCCTCGTCGCCAAGCGAACGATAGACAACGAGAAAGACATTCGAGACTTAGGGATTGGTGGCATGTTGAGTGGTGGCGGTGGCTATCCAGATCCTAATACACCAGAATCCTGGGCTGATATGGTGGATGGCTTTCAAGCCAAAGCATTGGACTCGCGTTTAGGCATTCCGCTGATCTACGGCGTTGACGCTGTTCATGGTCACAACAATATGTATGGGGCTGTGATCTTTCCCCACAACATTGGCCTAGGAGCCGCCAACAATCCAGAGTTATTAACTCGCATTGGACACGTTACCGCTAGCGAAATGGCGGCAACCGGTATCTACTGGAACTATGCACCTGTCGTTGCTCTTCCAAAAGACATTCGATGGGGACGTACGTATGAAGCCTATAGCGACGACCCAGAAAAGGTTTCATCGCTCGCGGTTGCCTTGATGCAAGGACTGCAAGGGAACGATTTACGGGATCCAGCCACGGTATTAGCAACCCCAAAGCACTTCATTGGCGATGGAGCAACGATCTTTGGAACGGCTGCTCGCTCTGGTTTTCTACTGGATCAGGGAGATGCCCAAATGGATGAAGAAACCTTGAGAAAGCGTCACCTTGTGCCCTACGAAGCCGTCATTCAATCGGGTGCGAAATCAATCATGGCATCCTACAACAGCTGGAATGGAACCAAGCTACACGGTCATCGCTATTTGCTGACCACTGTTCTTAAAGAAGAGCTGGGATTTTCGGGATTTGTTGTGTCGGATTGGGATGCGATTCAGCAAATTGCCCCGGATGACTACTACACCAGCGTCGTCACAGCAATCAACGCGGGCATCGACATGAATATGATGTCCAGTCACTACAAGCGATTTATCGACACCCTGACGCGGGCCGTTCAGGCGGGAGATGTCTCAATGGAGCGGATTGATGATGCGGTTCGCCGCATTTTAACCGTCAAAGTAGAACTGGGATTATTTGAGGCTCCCTTTGCAAACCGAGTACTCCTTGACCAGGTTGGCTCAGTTGCCCACCGAGAGGTTGCACGAGAAGCGGTGAGTCAATCCTTGGTGGTGCTCAAAAATGAGGACGACTTGCTGCCACTGTCAAAACAGCTGCGTCGGATTTATGTCGCTGGAGACGGTGCTCATGATATTGGTCTCCAATCGGGTGGATGGACGATTGAATGGAATGGCGATCGCGGGGCGATCGCCCCTGGCACGACCCTTTTAGAAGGCATTCAGCAAACGGTTTCGCCTGACACCCTTGTCACCTATGCCGCCGACGGACAATTTAGCGCTAGCGATGACCCAGCCGATGTGTGCATTGTCGCTGTGAGTGAAGAACCCTATGCGGAAGGAAAGGGCGATCGCCATGACTTATTCTTGTCAGAGGCAGATCAACAACTGCTCAATACCGTCAAATCATCTTGTCAGAAGATGATCGTTATCATTATTTCAGGCCGCCCCTTGATCATTACTGAGTTCGTTGATGAATGGGATGCGCTTGTGGCGGCTTGGTTGCCCGGAACAGAGGGTGCTGGGGTTGCCGATGTTTTATTTGGCGATCGCCCATTTACGGGTCGTCTACCTCTGAACTGGCCGAGGTCTATGGCACAGATACCGACTCAAACAATGGCTTCCGGCTCACAAAATGACTCAACACCTCTCTTCCCACAGGGCTTTGGCCTTGTGAAATAGGTATTTATATCCACACAAACCCGTAAAGCATGCATGCAAAATGATAGAATTTTTTCATGATTACTTACAGAACTGAATAACTTGGAAATTTTATACAGAACTGTGAGAATGCTGTTCATCCAAAAACTCATCTTTACTGACGCAGTTACTTTTTCTGGAGGAAATCTATGGCGCTAGTACCTATGCGGCTGCTGCTGGATCATGCGGCTGAAAACGGCTACGGCATTCCAGCTTATAACGTTAACAATTTAGAGCAAATTCTTGCCATCATGGCTGCTGCCGATGAGACCGACAGCCCTGTTATTCTTCAGGCTTCTCGCGGTGCTCGGAGCTACGCAGGAGAGAACTTCTTGCGTCACTTGGTCGTGGCTGCTGTTGAGACCTATCCACACATCCCTGTTGTGATGCACCAGGATCACGGTAACGAGCCTGCAACCTGCTACTCTGCAATCCGTAATGGCTTTACCAGCGTCATGATGGACGGTTCACTGGAAGCTGATGCAAAAACCCCTGCTAGCTACGACTACAACGTCAATGTGACGGCTGAAGTCGTTAAAGTGGCTCATTCTATTGGTGCCAGTGTTGAAGGTGAATTGGGTTGCTTAGGCTCCTTGGAAACAGGTCAAGGGGAAGCAGAAGATGGTCACGGGTTTGAAGGCACGCTCAGCAAAGATCAGTTGTTGACCGATCCTGATGAAGCCGTTGACTTTGTTGAGAGAACTCAGGTTGATGCTCTGGCTGTTGCCATTGGAACCAGTCACGGTGCCTACAAGTTTACTCGCAAGCCTACGGGTGAAATTCTTGCGATTAGCCGAATTGCAGAAATCCATAGCCGTCTGCCTAACACCCACCTTGTTATGCATGGTTCCTCGTCTGTGCCTCAGAAGTGGCTCGACATGATCAATGCAAACGGTGGTAACATTCCTGAAACCTATGGTGTTCCTGTTGAGGAAATCCAAAAGGGAATCAAGAGTGGTGTTCGTAAAGTCAACATCGATACCGACAACCGCTTAGCTATCACAGCAGCAATTCGTGAAGCCGCGATGAAGGATCCATCCAACTTTGATCCTCGTCACTTCATGAAACCAGCGATCAAGTACATGAAAGAAGTTTGTAGCAACCGCTACGAGTCTTTCTGGGCTGCAGGCAATGCAAGCAAAATCAATCAAAAGCCGATTGAGTACTATGCTGCACTGTACAAGAGCGGAGATCTTGATGCTAAAGTCAAGAAAACCGTTACTGCATAAGTAGTTTGGTCTTTTCACGGCCATATTGCATATAAAAAAGAAGCCCTCTATTCAGAGGGCTTCTTTTTTATATGCAATTCAGTGGAGGATTTTAAATCCAAATTACACTTTCTAAGCGATAGAGGATTAGTTGTTTGGGTTGATATTGCGCTGTCCTTGGAGGAAGAGCATGGCCATAAAGCCAGCACCAAATGCAGAAATGACAACGAAAATTACAATGACGGTTAGCCACCATCCGCCAAAAGAGTTCGTCTTTGATGAGCGATCGCTCCCTTGTCCATGGGTGGATTGAGTTCGCTGTTCCGTTGTGAGGGGCTGGTTGGGGGTTGGCAGTTTGAGAGTCACCGTTCCATCAAGTGTCTCAATGGAAACCGATCGCTGATCCGTGCTGGTGCCACTGGAGGTGATGATAGGGCTGACCGTTTCAGGTGATTGGGATGCTTTCGGAATCTGACGGGCGATCGCCGCTGCTACCACGTGATCGAGTTCAGCTGTTTGTGCAGGTGCATCCATATCACTTGGTTCTGCCTCAGGCGTAACAGACTGAGGCAGAACCTGTGCAACCCATTCTGGCTGGAGAGAGGTTGTATTCGGCGACTCCTCCAACGAATGCGAAACATCAGCATTGTCCTGTCCTAAACGCTGTGCAGGCAACTCTGATGGTGGTTGATTCAGCAGTTCATGGGTTGACTGTACCGGCTGTAAAACCAGCTGGGGCAAAATGGGAGCCTCTGGCTGAATGTCATTGGCAACCGATCGGACTTGAAGCGCAACGTGAACGACTTGCTCGATTTCATGGCGGAGCTGCTGATTGTGTTCTGCAAGTTGCTCATTGCGATCGCTCACTTCTCGCAACCGCTGTTGCGTATGCTGCAACTCAGCCACAAGCTCTCGATAGATGGAAATTGGGACAGCAGCGTTTCCTCCTTTCAACGGAGTCGCAGATGGGGCATTGCTGCTAGATAGGGGGCGATGTGGAGCCGCACTCTGAGAGGGAGGACTCGGGTGTTTAGTAGCGGTTGTATTAGGCGTCGACTTCATATATCAATGGTGTCAATTTTTCATTCAACGTTTAAACCTTCAATCAGGAGCACACTGCACCCTTCTCCAGAGTCAATCAAACTCGTCTTTTAACCCGTCTCTATACCCCATCAATTTAAGGCATTGTTGAGGCATCACCATGCTACTGTGAGCTGCCATCAAGCAATGCTGCCAATCCGTTATGTTGCTTCAGCCCATCATAATCATGCTTCGATGCAGATATAGGTATGCCAAAGCATAGATGAATTCTCGAAATTTTGCATACAGTCTCAACGATTTTTAAGCTAATGGCCGAATCACTCCAATTCGCCCCCTCATCTAATTCGCAACCCTCTATGATAGGGAGAAAGTATTTCATCTGTGTGATTAAACGGCTACTGATTGGGACAGGTGAGGCTTGCCCAACGATGCTTAGCTAGTTACCGTCACCAACAAGGTTGACTGAAGTTCTGTACCTGAAGCTGAGATGAGAAATTGGGGTCTAATGGTTAGAAATGGGTGTCAGTGGGCGAAGCAAATTATTAACAATGCCCGGCTCCGGTATGCAACAATTGCGCTTCTGTTTCTCGTAGGGGCGATCGCCCTCAACAGTTGCAATGTATCAATGTATAAAAGCAGCGCTGCTGCTTTGCCTCGCATCATCTACAGCGAAATTAGTCCTCCCAAAACGTTTAATCCTGTCACAAGCCAAGAAGCAACCATCATCTTTGATTTGCTTTTTGAAGGGTTAATCGCTGAAGATGCCATCACTAGTGAATTGAAGCCAGCTCTTGCAGAATCTTGGGACATCTCAGACGACAACAAACAGATTGTATTTACTCTGAGGGATGGGTTGAAATGGTCAGATGGGGCGCCTTTCACCGCAGATGATGTTGTGTTTACTTACAACGATATTTACTTCAATCCCAAGATTCCTAGTGGACAGCAAGACATCCTACGCATTGGGGAGTCTGGGGCTTTTCCCACGGTGGAAAAATTAGATGCCCGTCGAGTGAAATTCACCGTTCCCGAACCATTTGCACCGTTTCTTCGCTATGCAGGAGGGCTGTCTATTCTTCCAAAGCATGCTCTAGAAGCCTCTGTCAACGAAACAGACACAGATGACAATCCACTATTTCTATCCATTTGGGGAACCGATACGAACCCTGATGAGTTGGTCGCGAGTGGCCCTTATCGAATGACGGAGCACATTACACTCCAGCGTGTGTCGTTTGAGCGCAATCCCCATTATTGGAAAAAAGATGTCAGCGGTTCTGAGAAACCCTACATCAATCAATTTATTCTTCAAATTGTTGAGTCTACCGACGCCTCGTTGCTACAGTTTCGCTCAGGTGGATTGGACGGCATCAGCGTATCACCTGAAAACTTCTCTCTCTTAAAACGAGAAGAAGAACGCGGCGATTTTACGGTTTACGACGCAGGACCACAGCCAGGAACTAAATTTATTTCATTCAATCTTAATCAAGCGTCTCGCAATGGAAAACCGCTCATTGATCCGGTGCGATCGCGCTGGTTCAACACCAAGGAGTTTCGACAAGCCGTGTCGTATGCGCTTGATCGGCAAACGATGATCAACAATATTTTTCAGGGACTGGGCGAACCTCAATTCTCACCTATTTCGGTTCAAAGTCCTTACTACATTTCTCCGGAGGAGGGCTTAGTCATGTATGACTACGACCTCGAAAAAGCGAAGACCTTATTGCAAGAGGCTGGATTTCAGTACAACGGGAACAATCAACTGATTGATTGGGACGGCAACCCAGTTCGATTCACGCTGATTACCAATGCAGGGAACGGCATCCGGGAAGCGATGGGTGCTCAAATCAAGCGAGACTTAGAGAAGCTAGGGATGCAGGTTGACTTTCAACCCATCGCGTTTAGTACGCTAGTGGAAAAATTGACCAAGCAGTTGGACTGGGAATGCTTTTTACTCGGCTTGACCGGGGGAGTAGAGCCGAATGGTGGTGCAAACGTGTGGTCAGTCGATGGAAGCTTGCATACCTTCAACCAAGATTCGGTAGACGATGAGAATCCCCTTGTCGGACGAAAAATTGCTCAATGGGAGCAAGAAATTAGCGATCTTTATGTTCAAGCCGCTCAAGAGTTAGATGAGGAAAAGCGTAAAGCCCTCTATGTCAGAACTCAACAATTGACCCAAGAAAATCTTCCGTTTATCTATCTCGTCAATCCACTCGCGTTGTCAGCAGTGCGCAATCGGGTCGAAGGCGTGCAATATTCTGCGCTGGGAGGCACCCTGTGGAATGTTGAAGAATTAAAACTTAGTCAAGAGTGAGGCAGATGTGACTCAACCGGACAACCTTCGTAACCTTCTCCAATCGGTTGCCCAAGGACAGATTAGTCCAGATGTAGCGTTCGATAAACTCCGATATTTTGATTTTGAGCCAGTTGATGATTTTGCCAAGGTCGATCATCATCGTGCGCTTCGAACTGGGTTTCCTGAAGTGATTTGGGGAGAGGGAAAAACACCGGAGCAGATCATTAAGATCATGCAGGTGATGCGCGATCGCGATCGCGCATTGATGGTCATGGCAACACGCATCGAGCCAGCTGTGTATGACATTTTGAAGGAACAGATCGAGGAGTTACGCTATTTTCCCCAAGCAAGGATCTGTGCGATCGCCCCAGAACAGGAGCAATCGTCATCGTCCCATAGCCAACAGGCCGGCAGCATCACCCTGATTTCGGCAGGTACGGCTGATTTACCAGTTGCTGAAGAAGCTGCTGTGACAGGAGAGCTATGCGGTTTTCATGTCAAGCGACTGTGGGATGTGGGCGTGTCGGGGATTCATCGGCTACTTGACAATCGAGACCTCATTACCAATGCGGACGTGCTCATTGTTGTCGCTGGAATGGAGGGGGCACTCCCGAGCGTTGTTGCGGGACTTGCTCAATGTCCTGTTATCGCAGTCCCGACGAGTATTGGGTATGGCGCACATTTCAATGGTCTGGCACCCCTTTTGACGATGCTCAACTCATGTGCAACTGGCATCGGTGTTGTGAATATTGATAACGGTTTCGGAGCGGCGATGCTGGCAGGGCAAATTCTCCGGACGGCATCTAGACTCAGGTAAGGGATCTGCAAATAAAATAAAGTACCAATAGAGGGGCTGGTACTTTATTTTCTAGCAAGTCCCTAATCTGACAATTTGACCGAAAGCCAACGTAAGAGCCTCATTAATAGCGACAAGATTCGGCAAAATTTACGAAAAATAAGCGATTGAGGCGCGCCAGCGCGCCTCAATCGCTTATTTTTCGTAGTGAATCAGAGAAATTTGCCACGTCACGTGGCTATGTGACAGTCGGTGAATTCCCCTGAACAACAAGCTGAGTGGACGTTAGCGTGTTGAAGTTAATGACGCCCTGACGCTGACTTGATTGGTTCGACATCCCAAACGCAACACCACCCGTGACAGGATGATAGCGATAAAAGCGTGGCGATGTATTGATATAAGCACTAGTACTGCTAATGTGCGTGACAAATTCGCGGCTCTCTGAATACGATTCAGTCACGATGACATCAGCATGGCCACTGCTGTTCCGATTAATCCACGTTACTGCGTCGTCTAGACTATCAATAAATTTAAACGCGATCGATTTATCAAAGAACGCATGCTGCCACTCTGAATCTTTGATGCTATCAATCCCGGGAATTTTATCACTGAGATCGGTTTCCCCTTTTAGCTTGAAGCCTTTTGCTTTGAGATCACCAAATAAGGATGCGATCGCTCCGGAATTGCATCCTCGATGAATCAAAACATGATCGATTGCATTGACCGGGTCAGGTTCACTCCGATGACTATCCACAATAATGTGTTGTACCTGTTCAACTGATCCCGTCAATGACCAAAACAAGTAGCAATTACCCATAGCGGTCTTCAACACAGGGACGGCAGATTGTTTTACCACTTGTTGAACTAAGCTTTTACGGCCATAGGGAATGACTAAATCAATGTATGAGTCGAGGGCGAGCAGGTCGCGAAGCGTATCTCCCTGATTCGATGGCACCAGTTGTAAACACCCCTGTGGCAGGTTAGCCTCGTCCAAAACAGTTTGAATCACCTGGGCCATGATTTGATTCGAGGAACTTGCTTCACTCCCTCCCCGCAGCAATAAAACATTGCCAGTACGGATACAAAAACCGGCGGCGATCGCCGCCAATTCAGGGAATCCCTCATAGACCAGAGCAATTGTTCCTAGGGCTTTACGGATGCCATAGGCATCGCAATTGACCATAGACTCAGCCACTCGATCTGTCGTAAACAGCGGATCAGGGGCATCACTCAGCCGGACAAGAAGTTGGCAAGTTGACTGCAGTCTCTCCGGTGTTAATTTCAACCAATCAATCAAAAGATCTGGAACAGCCATCTCTCGACTGACTTCAAGATCCAGGGTGTTGGCTTCTAGAATGGCATCTTGCTGACGAGAAATTGAATCGGCGATCGCTCGAATAACATGGCTACGAGTATTTCGATCAACGACAGACAGCACAGCAGAAGATTGCTGTGCCATCTGTGCCATAGAACCGAGATTAAGAGATGAACTCAAGGAAATACCAGAAATAGCCTCAACGCCGATATGCAAGCCAGAAAATAATTGACACCAGACTGATTAAAATAACAGCTGCAATAATCTGAAACCCTGTTATCTCAAGTAGCTCAATGGAACTAAGCAGAGGCTTCAGAAATAGAATTGCAATTAATCCGACTATCGCCAACAATACCAGCGGCAAAAAATTCTGTCCAATAGGGGGCCTCAGCGTGCTCCACTGTCGCCCTGTCCAACGCCAAATTTTCTTGTAGGGGTAGGCAGTGGATAACTGTTCGATCGTATAACCACTATCTTGCACGGCAAAGATTTGCTGACATCGGCTACAGCCAAATGCTTCTGTCAGCGTAATGGGAATCAACCTACCTTGTCGTCGGCATGGACAAGGATAGTCTGCACTCAAGTCAATTTTGTTGCTTCTGTCAGTTTGCACAAGTCAAACAAGCACAAATCAAATAACAACGAGCGAATACAAGGAGTCAGGACTCACGAACAGCCAAAACCAACGACCCATCTGCTAGGTAACGGTATTGCCATTGTCCTTAATGCACAGTTTCTACCAAAATAACTGCTGTGAGCTAAATGCAACAGGTTAAATCGTTAAAACTTTAAAGACATGGAAGATCTGAGGAGATGTCTCAGCTATTTGTGGAGCACCAACCCTATTCTAGCGGTCAGGTCTTTGGCAAACGTACTTTGCGATCGCAATGGGTACCCCTGACATATCGTGACCTAGACAACGCATCTCAAGTTTCCTTGAATCCTTGAAAAGGCAGCTTGGGCAAAGATAGGTGTCTTAAATCATCTTTATGATTAAGTTATCCCACTAAGGATTGTTCAAGCTTATCAAGCCCAATGCCAACAACATTGTCAGCACATAGTAAAGAAATTACCTGTTCAGCTGTAATTAATCGCTTCAGGACCACCTGTCCGATAGGGCAGTTAGGAAATGTATCCTCTCTTAATTCCTCTGGCTTTACCTCAACCATCAGCACTGCATCTTCAACAGAGTAGAGCCACAAGCGCTCTCCCTTCTCTTGAAGATACAAATTCAGGCGTTGAATCTGAGGCTCCCGACGCCATGCTGTTTCATTCCACAAACCGCCAAGTTCCCAAACCCGACCAACTGCCCAACCATCGGACAAGAAAAAATACTTCACACGCTTTTATGGAGTAGGTTTCACTAGCTGTGCTTATTGTGGCACTGCAATGCACATCTCAAAAGATATTTTATGAAAACAATATTCACCCTTGATCAGCCGCAGTCATGACGAAATTAAACTAAAAAAACAAAAAACTGGGGAGCGCCCCACCGGGGCGCTCCCCCGTTTTTTAAGCGAGTTTATTTATGCCGATGGTGGGCTCGCTACAAATTTAAACCAACAGAGTGCCGGTAGATTTCACAGATATCGCGTGGA
>JBCCWF010000100.1:0-16464 GCA_039194035.1 Cyanobacteria bacterium P01_E01_bin.6
AATTCAAACCGGACTACCCCGAGGCGTGGAACAACCGAGGGACTGCGCTGTCTGACTTAGGGCGATATGAAGCGGCGATCGCCAGCTACGACAAAGCCATTGAATTCAAACCGGACTACCCCGAGGCGTGGAACAACCGACGGCTTGCTTTACTGAAATACAAGAAGCAAAAGCCAGTCTAGACAAGTCGATTGAACTTCAACTCAATAGTTGTAATGCACTAGAAAGTATGGCTCTTTGCTTTTTACTGAACCATGAAGAACAGAAAGCTTTAGATTATTGACGTCAATCTCTTGCATTGGCCGAAACCCGTACGTTAGCGATCGCTAACGATCCTGATTTTGAAAAGCTGCATGATAACCCACAGGTTCAAGCCCTTATTCGGTCTTGAACAAAGGGGCGATCGCCCCTTTCGCTCGATTATGAGGACAATTGGATCAATCAGCCAATTTCGTTCTATTTGATGATGCCGAACATTCATGTGTCCGATCGCCCATTGGTCTAAAGTCTTTTGCTTGGCTGAGTGGCGTAAGCCATCCTGGGCTGGGCGATCGCTCTTCATCATGGGCTTGATGGGGCAGGATGAAGGGCGATCGCCCTTTGGCTAGAACGGGAATAATCACACTAACGATGAGCCAGATCCAAATCTGGGAACCGACGACTAGAGACCATAAAGTGACGAAGAAGTGACGAAGAAGTGACGAAAAATAAATAGATACTCAGATCGTCTTGACAGGGGTGTTCTAGAATAAGGTAACAATCTGTAAACATTATTAAAAAACTTGAACTTGACTCACAAGGCAAGGTGGAGGTCTGTAGTGGCTCGCGATGTTTCGTCTCAGTCGGAATCGAACGGATATTCACTCAATGGTGTTGCATCGCAGGACTCGGATCCTTCGTCACAGTCTATAGAGTCTCAGGATGAGTCGCTGCATTACGCGATGACCTCCGGCGAGGGGCGATCGCCCCAGGGTTGGTTTTCGGGAAGGGTTGGCTTGGCTGCAGGTCTTGCGATTGGTCTGATTTTTGGTGTGGGTGTATTGGGACGACGCCCCGCCCCACCCTCTGAACCATCTGCCGATGAGGTTGCAGCAGAGAGTACGATTCCTGCGCAAACAGTCACAGTAGCGTCGGTCGACTCTCGCCAGGTGAGTCGGACGCTAGAAGCTACGGGAACCGTCACCGCCTATGATCTCTTGCCGATTTTGCCAAGGGCGACCGGGCTGCAAATCCAGCAGGTGTTAGTGGATGAGGGCGACAGCGTGGCCGCAGGGCAAGTGATGGCTGTGCTTGATCGGTCGGTGTTGGAATCGCAGCTCATTGAGGCGCGAGCTGAGTTGGAAGCAGAGCGGGCACGGGTGCAGCAGCAAGAGGCGTCACTGGCTCAGGCAGAAGCTCGCCTGGCAGAAGCACGAACCAATTTAAGTCGATTTGAATCGTTATCAGAAGCGGGTGCGGTCAGCACTCAAGACTTAGACACACGATCAACTGCGTCTGCCACGGCTCAAGAAGATGTGCGAGTAGCGGAGGCCAATGTCAATAGCGCGATGGCGGATGTTCGCAGTCAAGAAGCTCGGATTCAGCAATTGCAGACTCAGCTTGAGCAGACGTTGGTCAAGGCTCCGGCCGGCGGATTAGTGGCTGAGCGACTGGCGCGAGTGGGGAATGTCACCGCCAGTTCGACGACGTTATTCTCCATTATTCGCGATCGCCTCTTAGAACTTCAGGTCAACATCCCAGAAACGCAACTTCCTGACATTCGTGTGGGCACGGCGGTAACAATTACCTCCGATGCCGACGAGCGTATTCAGCTCCAGGGAGGTGTGCGCGAGATTTCACCCTTGATTAATAACGATACCCGAGAGGCCATTGTCTCCATCGATTTGCCGCCCTCTGACTTACTGCGTCCCGGCATGTTTTTGAGGGTCGCCATTGTCACGTCATCGTCATCCGGACTCACGGTTCCAGCAAAAGCAGTGATTCCTCAGTCTGAAGGAAACGCCATTGTCTATCGAGTCATCGATGGCGATCGCACAGAAGCCGTCATGGTGGAATTGGGCGACCTGGTAGGCAGCAGCGACCCCGCTCGTGCCCGCATCGAGATTCAGCGAGGGCTAGCTCCAGGGGATCGAGTTGTTGTGGACGGAGCGGGATATCTGAACGATGGCGATCGCATCGACATTGTCCAAAACTGAAACCAGCTTGGATTTTAGAGCTTGGATTTTAGAGTTTGGATTTTAGAGTTTGGATTTTAGATTCTCTCACCTCAAAACCCCACGCTCTTTTTTGGCAACACGTTGCGAACAACCCCTCCCCATTTCTTCACCTCCCTACGCCCCCATTCCGATACCTCTTACCTTCTCCACCTTTGCCCATGAACCTCTCCGCCTGGTCAATCCGCAAACCCATTCCCACGATTGTGCTGTTTCTAGTGCTGACCCTCGCGGGATGGCTGGGATTCACGCAGCTTGAAATTGACGACACACCCAACATCGATATTCCCGTTGTGCAGGTGACGGTCACACAGCAGGGAGCAGGCCCAGCCGAGCTGGAATCTCAGGTCACGAAGATTATCGAAGATGCGGTTGCGGGGATTGGCAATATCGACACGCTTACCTCCACTGTCAATGACGGGATTTCGACCACCCTGGTGAACTTTGACCTGGGGACGGACAGCGATCGCGCCACCAATGACGTGAGAAATGCGATCGCCCAAGTTCGGCAAGACTTACCCCAAGACATCAGTGATCCGATTGTCCAGCGGCTGGAGTTTGCGGGTGGGTCAGTCATGACCTACGCCGTGGGGTCTAATCAGCGTTCCGTAGAGGAACTGAGTGACTTGGTCGATCGCACCATCAGCCGCGCGTTGCTGGATGTGACGGGAGTGGCCCAAGTCCAGCGAGTTGGCGGTGTCGATCGAGAAATTCGCGTTGATCTCAGTCCTGAACGACTTCAGGCACTTGGCATCACAGCAACGGAGGTCAACGACCAAATTCGAGCGTTCAACATCAATCTACCTGGAGGACGTGCAGATTTAGGCACTGGGGAAACCAACATTCGTACCCTAGGAAGTGCTGCAACCGTTGACACGCTGATGCAGTACGAAATTACTTTGCCTAATGGCGGAAGCCTCCCCCTCAGCAGTTTGGGGTCGGTGACCGATAGCTTTGGGGAACTCAGTCAACTGGCTCGATTTAACGGTGAACCCGTGGTGGCCTTTTCGGTGTTGCGCAGCACAGGGACAAGCATTGTGTCAGTGGAAGAAGGGGTTCGGGCAAAGGTCGAAGAGCTGAGGCCAACCCTAGACGATGACATCACACTGGAACTCATTGTGACCAGTGCGAATGATGTCCGGGAGTCGTATCAGGCGACGATTGATGCGCTCATCATCGGTGCATTGTTGACTGTTGTGGCGGTGGGATTTTTCCTGAAGGACTGGCGACCAACGCTCATTACCGCAGTGACGCTGCCACTCTCGATTATTCCAACGTTTTTGGTCATGCGCCTGTTTGGCTATACGCTCAACGGCATGACGTTGCTGGCATTGGCTCTCGCCGTTGGCATTTTGGTAGACGACGCCATTGTTGAAATCGAAAATATTGAACGGCATATTGGCATGGGCAAGTCGCCCATGAAAGCGGCTCTAGAAGCATCGGCAGAGATTGGACTGGCGGTTGTGGCGACAACCGCGACGATTGTGGCCGTTTTTATTCCAGTGGCTTTTATGGGAGGCGTTCCTGGACAGTTTTTCCAGCCATTTGGCGTGGTGGTGTCGGTATCGGTCATGTTTTCTACGCTGGTTGCCCGCACCATGACGAATTTGTTGGGGGCGCGGTTGTTGAAACCAAAGACGCCGAAGGCATCGGACAAGTTGGCTCCGATTCCTGGAGCAGACGCTGCTGGGATTGGGCGTTCTCGGCCTGGACTCTATGAGCGAATTTTGGTGTGGTCGTTGCGCCATCGGGTGGCGACGCTGGGGATGGCGATCGCCTTCTTCATCGGCAGCCTGCAACTGGTGCCGTATATTCCCACCGGACTATTTGATAGCGGTGACACGGGACTATCGACGATTTCGGTGGAGCTTCCTCCGGGAGCCACGCTTGAGGAAACCGATCGCGTCACTCAGCGCCTAACGGCATTGCTTGAGGAACATCCTGCCACGGCATCGATCTTAACGGCTGTTGGTGAAGGGTCTGGATCGGCACGGGGAGTGGACGCAGCCACAGCATATGTAAACCTTAAGCCGGATTCTGAACGTGACGTGACTCAGCAAGAATTTGAGTCAGAGATGCGAGAACAATTTCGGCAAATTCCTGGAGCACGGATTAGTTTTGAGAGCCAAGGTGCTGGCGGCGGCGGCAAAGATTTAACGCTAGTGCTCAAAAGCGAAAATGCTGATGAGTTATTGACTGCATCCCGTGCCCTAGAACAGCAGATGAAAGCTATCCCTGGCCTGGTCGAAGTGAATTCAAGCGCAAGTTTGGTGAAACCCGAACTCTTGATTCGTCCCGACCCATCGCGAGCCGCTGATCTGGGGGTGTCTGTCCAGGCGATCGCCCGCACGGCTTCTCTGGCTACCCTGGGCGACATCGAAGCAAACCTCGCCAAATTTGACCTCCCCGATCGCCAAATTCCCATCCGGGTGCAGATTGCGCCCGAAGCTCGCAATGACTTAAATACCATTCGCAACCTACGAGTTCCAAGTAATGCGGGGACACTGGTGCCGCTGACTGCCGTTGCTGATATCACTCTCGGCTCAGGACCTGCCCAAGTTGATCGTTTCGATCGGTCTCGGCAAGTAACCTTGGGGGCAAACTTGCAAGGTATTTCCCTTGGAAACGCACTGAAAGCAGTCACCGCATTGTCGGCATTTCAGAATTTACCTGAAAGCGTATCTCAGCAGCCGTCTGGAGATGCAGAGATCATGCGAGATGTCTTTAGTCGATTTGGCATGGCGCTGGCAACAGCAATTCTTTGTATTTACGCGATTCTGGTTTTGCTCTACAACGGCTTTCTGCATCCATTAACGATTATGGTGGCGCTGCCGCTTTCCATTGGGGGCGCATTATTGGGCCTGCTCGTGGCGCAGAAAGAGCTGGGACTGTTTGCGCTGATTGGGATTGTGCTGCTCATGGGAATTGTCACCAAAAACTCGATTCTGCTGGTGGACTATGCCTTGATGAATAAAGAGGAAGGAAAGTCGCGGGCACAGTCAGCGCTTGAAGCGGGCATCTCTCGGCTCCGGCCTATTATGATGACTGCGTTGGCGACCATTGCGGGGATGTTGCCCATTGCGCTGGAGTTAGGGGCAGGCTCTGAAGTACGGAGTCCGATGGCGATCGCCGTCATTGGTGGGTTTACCACATCGACATTGCTGACGCTGGTAGTGGTGCCAGTGATCTTCACCTATGTGGATGCGTTCCAAGATGGCGTGGCAAACCTCTTTAAGCGCCGACGCCGCAAGGCAAACACCATCAAAACATTGAAGCGAGAATTCGATAAAACACCGTCCTCGTAATGTCTAAGACAATTAACGCGTAAGAAAAGTAACGCGTCAGAAAAACCGCGTAAGAACAATTGTCGATGGGAAACAAATACACCACCGACATTGAAATTCCAAGTGATGTTCATTTCCCAAAATCGCTGAAGGGCGATCGCTCTTCGGCGATGTTTGGATGGATCGTGATGGGCGATCGCTCTGAATCAAGACTGATAGTTAATCCGGAAAAAAATTGATGAGATTATAGGGCACTCTACTTGTCATTAGTGCGTCTCAAATAAATATCTGGACGTCATTAAAACCAAAGCCTCAAATCCTGTACCGACCGCTGCGAAGTCGGTACAGGATTTGAGGCTTTGGTTTTAATGACATCTCCAGGTACTTCTCTATTTCAAGCAAGAGGATATTTTTAATGAAAATCCGGAAAGAACTGAGTAGTACTTTCATGATTGCCAATCTGTTGGGCACTATTTTAGTTATTGCAATTCATTATAATTCGCAGCGATATATCGATTCATCAGATGGTTACAACTGGAATTATCTTGCTCAAGAGTTCTTTACGAATGGAATTTGTAGAGTTTCTGTCCCTTTTTTTGCACTGATTTCAGGGTTTTTTATATTTTCAAAGGTAAATAACTTCGATAACTGGCTCGGCACAGTCAGGAAAAAAGTAAAAACATTAGTCCTACCGTATGTTCTTGGGTCATTATTAATATTTATTGCTTCTCTGATTCTAAAGTTAATACTTTGGCCAGACGATTTTCCAAGCCTGACTCCATATCTCGTTGTAAGAACTATTGTTGCTCGTCCCGCTTCAGTTCAATTTTGGTTCTTGCGAGATCTCATTATTTTAACGATTGTTTCTCCTGCTATTTTCAATCTAAATAAGACCGCTAATTTCGCATTAGGCGTTGTTTTAGCCTTTTTATGGTTGATTGATATACAACCATTTCCCGTTATCACAGATTGGTATTTGATAAATATTGAAACATTATTCTACTTCTGGCTAGGCGGCCAGTTATACAAGCAAAAGTGTGTTTTATATGCAGCCTTAGAGCACAGAAGTCTCCCTAAAATTGAATTCCTTATGCTATGGTTTCTCTTGATTTGGATGAGGATAGTGATTGATCCAAGCATAAGTACTTGGTATGTCAAAGATTATACGATTGCCTCGCTTTTAATCTATAAGATAGGAATTGTTGTCGGGATTATATCCTTGATTTTCCTCTCAGAAAAACTGAAGGACAATAAAACACTCATATATTTGTCAGGCTTGACTACGTTTGCCTATTTATTCCATCTTGTTCCCTTGTCGTACATTCGGTTATTTACAGGACGAATTGTCAGTGACGAATTTCTATTTTATATAAACTTCCCAATTGCTACTGTGTTAATATTTTTGCTGGCATATATGGTCTCAACCTATTGTGGCTCTTTATATGTTGTCTTGACGGGCGGACGAAACCCCAACAAAGCATTGCGACGAATGTAAAATTCACCTTTTTGTGTATTTTGGTGGGTATCTCCCGCCGGAGGCAGGGGACACCTACGCAATTTAAATAGCTAATCTCTTATCAAGCCTTATAAGCATGATTCTAATGCTTTCGAGTGCGACTATTAATGCCGAAGGAAAGAGGTTGTGAAATGGCGATCGCCCACGACAGACTGATGAGTACGACTAACACAGAGATGCGATGAATTAGGGGTGTGAAACGATTTTTGTCGATTTTTTCATTGCAATTTAGCCACTGCATGACGGGCATCTTCGTTGACGGTATTTAGGCGGTTACTGGCGTTTCCTCATCAATGGCTAACGAATCTTGTGGCAACGTGATGAGGAATTCAGTGCCTTTCCCATCGTCAGAATTTACCTCGATTCGCCCATGATGATGTTGGATGATTTGAAAACAAATGCTGAGTCCAAGCCCTGTCCCTTTACCAATCTCTTTGGTTGTGAAAAACGGATCAAAGATTTTTTTCTTTAATGATTGAGGGATCCCTGGGCCATTGTCGCGAATGCTGATTTGAACCTGTCCATCCACATCTATCCGCGTCGTAATGACGAGTGTTTTCGGATCATAGTTCGCATCAAACATTGCATCTACTGCATTGGAAATGATGTTTGTAAAAACCTGATTCAGCTGAGCAGGAGAACATCTAACGAGTGGGAGAACGTCATATTGTTTAACGACCTCGACCTCATACTTAAGTCGGTGGTTCAGCAACAGCAACGTACTATCAATTCCCTCATGAATATCGACGTCTTTGATAATGGCTTCATCTAAGCGCGAATAATTTCTGAGTGATATCACAATGTCGTGTACTCGCTCTGTCCCCATCTCCATTGATTCCAAGAGCTTGCTTAAGTCGTCGAGTAGAAAATCAATATCAATGGCTTTTTGCTGCGCAACAACGGCTTCAGTCGGTTGAGGGTACTCTGTTGTATACGTCTCTATTAGCTTGTATAAATCATTGAGATAATTTTTTAGCGGAGGAAGATTGCCATGAATAAAACTCAATGGGTTATTAATTTCATGAGCAATGCCAGCCATCATTTGCCCTAGGCTAGACATTTTCTCTGTCTGGATCAGCTGGCTCTGGGTTTCTTGAAGCTGGGTCAGTGCTTTTGCTAGATCTTTCGTTCGATCTTCGACTTTCGCTTCTAGGGTTTGACTTGCTACTTCCAAGTCGTGGGTGTATTGGCCACTCCATTGAATTAATTGATTCAATGAACGGGCTAACGCGCCAATTTCATGAGGATCGCGCGTAGAAGCACGTAATGTAAAGTCGCTTTCATGCACAACTTTTTGAGCAATGGCCGTAATACGCTGAATAGGCTGAGCAATTTTTCGAGCGATCCAGTAGCCCGAAATCATGGATACCAACGAGCCTAAGCCAGCAATCGTGAATGTAAAAAACCACAGAGCTTGTTGGGCCTGGTACAGGGGCTGTCGGGAAACTAGCAGAACTAAGTCATAATGATTATCTTGTAAACCCTCTAAATGAATGGGTTGAGCAATATACTCACGGTTTTGACCGATAAGATGGTTCGTTGTAACGCTTGACTCTAACCAATCAAAGGTTTGTGTGTGTAACAAAGGCGACGTTGATTGTATGGCTCTTCCGTTAGAGAGAATGACCAGCTCTTCATCGATCAGATCATTAATTTGATTCAACAAATCACTGTTCAATATGGCTCCCAAGATCAGGCCTCCAACAATGCCCTGATTATTTTTAATGGGAGCTGTTCCAACTAAAACAGGTACGCCCGAATTCTGAGTGCCAACAACTATCGAAACATCAGATCCTTTCAAAAGTAATGCCGTCAGCACATCATCATCAAGCTGATCATCTCGAAGACTCATGCGTCTGGCATCGAGTAGTGCCTCGTTGTTTTGACTGATTACGGTAATCAGGTCAGTTTCGAGAATTGCTTTGAGGGGCAGGATGGCTTGTTGAAGTGAGCGAATATCTTGCTCTTGCGTTCCTTGGATAATATTTTCTTTGGTTGCAAGCAGGCGCGCATCCCGTCGAAGGGTGTCTAGTTTTTGGATAAGTTCCCGCTCTACGAGTGCTGCCAAGTCCCTGGCAGTTTCTGCTTTTCTATCGCTTAGACGCTTGGCAAAATACTGTCCGAGTACTAGCGTCCCAGTAATCCAAAATCCCAAGAACATTAGGATAAATGGGGCGCTGATTTTAACTGGTAACGTGATTTTGTCGGATCTAAATATTTTTTGAAATAGGCCTGATGTGTTACGACGACCAACCATAGAACTGACTTTTTTTAATACATCGGAATTTAATACATCGGCTGTGGTCAATAGGGATCGGCAACGGCCTGACTGATGTCCGCTAGAACCTCTTGACCTGTGGGACTAGATACAAAATTGGTAAATGATTGAACCATTGCCGATGGTTTGTTAGAAATAACGATGCCGAGCTGTAGGGTCATGGAGTAGGCTCCAGACTGAATATTGTCGATGGTGGGACGAACATTATCGATGCTTAGGATGGTCATCGGCAGCTGTTCTAATTCATCGCTTAATGGGGTAGCCGCAAAACTAAAATCTATGGTCGCTGCAGTGGATAGCAATTCATCATCTTCACCAAAAATAATAGCGTCTGGTGTAACTTCTAAATTATTCCCTAAGTAGGTTTGCCGAAGAACTTGCTTCTCGTTATCGTCTTCAGTGAAATCAAAAACGACGATGTCGGCATCGGGTCCACCTAATTCTTGCCAGTTGCTTATTTCGCCACTGTAAATGGCTCGTATTTGTTCCGGACTAATATCTGTGACACCCGTGACACTGTGATGGGCCACAAGAACGAGCGGAATGTCTATGAGTGGTTGGTAGGTTAGTGTCTCACCAGCCTCATTAGCCGTGATTTCGCGACTGACACCAGCAACGTCAAGAAATTGACTAATGATGCCTTCAATTCCCCCGCTGGTTTGGCTTGGAGGTAAGAAATCAATCGTGACTTCCTCGGTTTCTTGGCTAAAAGCATCTGCAAGTTTACCCAAAACCTCATAGGTTTCTGAAGAACCACCAAACTTTAGTGTGGTTTCTGCCACTTCGTCTGGTTCCGCCGAGAAACGATTGGGAGTACAGCTACTGAGCATCACAAGAACGCTGCTCAGGAATAGTTTGTGGGTAATGCTGTTAGCCATAATTATGTAGAAAGGCGATCGCAATAGGCTGTCATCGTATCTGTCGATGGCAAGAGATGTTCTCATAGCCATAATTCTATGATGCCCACAAAGATTTACCGTTGCTCCTTGTTATCGATCGGTAGCGCCCGCGCCCAGTAATGCACCTGTCATTGACACACAAAGATGACGCCTCATGAATTCTGACATGCGGCATGACTGACACTTTCCTTGTAAGTAGATAGACATTATTAAACGTAACCTTGCAAATCCTGTGCCGACCGCGCAGCGGTCGGCACAGGATTTGGGGCTTTGGTTTTAATTCCGTCCAGGTACTTATCAGTAGATAGACATCAAGAAACGCACTTTAAAAACCTGGGGAGCGCCCCAAGTTTTTGAGTTTCTAGTTCAATAACGCCAAGCTACTTAGCCGCGATGAAGGTGGAGAGACTTCGTGGGGCTGAATTCTCGACGTGGCGATTCAAGCCTTGTTCGGCAGTATACATTGCTAGATGCAGGGCATCCGGTGAAAATGGATCATTTCATTTCTTGTCTTTCCAAGTCGATTTAACGTGTAGTTCTTGCAGTTGCTTTGGCTCAACGCCAGAGGGTGCATTGGTGAGAAGACAACGCGCCTGTTGAGTTTTGGGGAAGGCGATCGCATCTCTGATCGACTCTTCTCCGGCCAGCAACATGACCAAGCGATCCAGTCCGTAGGCAATGCCGCCATGGGGGGGCGTCCCATATTCCAGCGCTTCAAGCAAGAAGCCAAATTTGTCTGTTGCTTCGTCTTGAGACAGCCCAATCGTGTCAAAGACCTGTTGCTGAATGTCAGGTTGATAGATGCGTAGGCTACCGCCCCCAATTTCAAAGCCATTGAATACAATGTCGTAGGCTTGAGCACGAGCGGTTTTCAGATCATCAACATCTTCTGGAAAGGGTGCGGTGAAGGGATGGTGTAGAGCTTCGAGTCTTTTTTCATCCGCATTCCATTCAAACATGGGGAAATCCGTGATCCAGAGCAAATTCATCTTGTCCGGATCAACAAGACCCATTTCTTTTGCAACGACTTGGCGGAGACGATCAAGAGTTTTGTTGACCGTGTTTGTGTCTCCCGCACCAAATAAGAGTAGATGCCCAGGCTGTGCACCTGTGAGGGCAAGAATGTCTTGCTTTTGCTCGTCTGATAGGTTGTCTTTGATCGCGCCAATGGTGTCGATCGTCATATCGTCTCGCACGCGAATGTAGGCGAGTCCTTTCGCGCCAGCGTTTGTTGCTTCATTAAACAAATCGCCACCGGGCTTAATTCGGACGTTGGAGATCTGATCATTTCCTCCGGGAATGGGCAGAATTTTGACGATGCCTCCAGCTTTCACAGATCCTGAGAAAACTTTGAATCCACAGTCTTTGACGATTTCAGACACATCAACCAGTTCCAGCCCATAGCGGGTGTCTGGCTTGTCGCTGCCATATCGGTTCATGGCATCGGCGTAGGTGAGTCGAGGAAAAGGGGTTGATAACTCAATGCCTTTGACGACTTTGAAAATGTGGCAAATGAGCTTTTCATTCAGAGCGATGATTTCATCGACTGACATGAAGCTCATCTCTATGTCGAGCTGGGTAAATTCGGGCTGGCGATCGGCGCGGAGATCTTCATCACGGAAACACCGGGCAATCTGGTAGTAGCGGTCGAACCCGGACACCATCAGCAGTTGCTTGAAGAGCTGAGGCGATTGGGGCAAGGCGAACCACTGACCTGGGTTGACACGGCTGGGGAGTAAAAAATCTCGTGCGCCTTCGGGTGTCGCACGGGTCAAAATAGGAGTTTCGACTTCAAGAAAGCCTTCTGTATCTTCTAAGAATCGGCGAATTGCTTTGATCACAGCGTGGCGTAGCTGAAGATTTTTGGTCATGCGATCGCGCCGCAGATCGAGGTAGCGATATTTCAGCCGCAGTTCTTCTTTGACGGTTTCGGTTTCAGCGGTAGAAACCTGGAAGGGGAGCTGCTTGCGAACGGCATTCAGTAGCTCAATTTCATCCGCATAGATTTCTACATCACCTGTGGGGAGTTTGGGGTTCAGGGAGTCTTCTGGGCGCTGAGAAATTCGTCCGGTTACCTTGACAACATATTCATTGCGCAAGCTATTTGCGAGTTCGTAGGACTGTGGAGTTCGTTCTGGGTCGCTGACGACTTGTGCGATGCCGGTGCGATCGCGCAAATCAATGAAAATGACGCCTCCGTGGTCGCGTCGACGATCAACCCAGCCATAGAGGGTGACGGTTTCTCCAATATGTTCTGTCCGTAAATGGCCACAGTAATGGCTTCGCATAGCGTTTAAGTAACTTGCTTATATGAGTGTTAGATGATCCGATGGTACAAAACTGAACCATTCGCATGTTTCGGGCATGGAGTCGTGTTAACAATGCCGAAACAAACTTACCCATTATCCAGTATCGTCGAACAACAATCCTTAAAAAAACTAAGGAACTTGAATAGATCGAGCACATCCCCCCAAACAGGGTTGAAGGGAGGAGCCGTGGTGCGACTCCTCCCTTCAACCCTGTTTGGGGATTGGCAAACTGTTTATTCTTTTGGCTGAGTCATGATATCCCAGGCTGCTTTTGACGCCTCAGAAAGGCGATCGCCAAAATCTGTGACTTCTTTCACAAAAACATTCCAGTTTTTCTCTGCTTCTTGTTGTGCGGTCGCAATCGATTGTTCAATCTGATCGGGATCAAACAATCTATTCTGTTCGACGGTTTCGCGTAGCTGGCGAACGGTGTTGAGGTAAGCCTCACGAGTAAAGTCCCCAGCAGATTGAGCATCCACTTCAGCACGGGTACGCACTGCCGCAACAAGAGCCTTCGTTTCTTCGGTTAAAGGGTCTGAATTGATTGTCATGTCTGTTTCAGTGAGACTAGTTTCGTGTGGGTTGATATCAACAACGGTTGACGAATGAGTGTCATGTGATTCATAAGACATGGATTTAACTCCTGTTTTTATGGTGGGGATTCTCAAATCTACGTTAGCGGAGCATTCACGGATGTGTTGAGGTTATCGCTGAACGGTTGGATTAACTGTTGTCTACGCTATGTTTTGTGCAAGCTTGGTGATGAACGTAGGCACCGTAAGTTCTCGATCCGAAAAGGCAGCTCAGCTCCGAAAATTAACGTCCAGCATGAAAAATGGGTCTTAGCATTGAGCTGCTTTAATACCGCTGTCGCCATTATTAATCATTCATTCAGGTGTAATACATGACAGCAGGATGGCCTGAATCGCACCCGATGCCTTGACGCTACATGCCGAGAGAATGCTGAGAATAGACCGATGAATTTAAGGATTTCTCAACGTTAAGCAAGTTTTGAATCCGTGCTTCTGTGGATGGATGAGTGGAAAATAAATGACTCATCATTTTTTTCGGCAAAGCATTCATGATCAGCAATGGCTCGAAGGCTGGATTGCCAGCCATCGGCATCCGGCGTGCCGAAGCTTCTAATCGCTGCAGTGCGCTAGCAAGGGCACGGGGATTTCTCGTCAATCGTGCGGAGCCTTCGTCAGCCGCAAACTCTCGTGTGCGGGAGATGCCGAGCTGAATAATCGTGGCTGCCATGGGCGCAAAGATAACCGTTGCCAGCAGCGCGAGTGGGTTGGAACCATTGTCATCCCGAGAACCGCCGCCAAACCAGAGGCTGTAGCTCATCATTTGAGCCAGGAAGGAAATGGCTCCTGCAATGGTTGCGGCGACAGCCTGAGTGAGTGTATCGCGGTTGATGATGTGGCTAAGTTCGTGGGCAATGACAGCTTCTAGTTCATCAGTCGATAGCAACTTGACGATGCCTTCGGTGACTGCGACTGCGGCATGGTCTGGGTCTCGCCCAGTGGCAAAGGCATTGGCAGATTGTCCCGGAATCATGTAAATCGCTGGTGCTGGAATGTTTGCGCGATCGCTCAGCTGTTTGACCATGCGGTGCAGTTGAGGGGCTTGTGATGAAGAAACAGGTTGTGCGCGATAGGCAGCAAGAGCAATTTTGTCTGAGTAAAACCAAGACCCGAGGTTCATCACAGCCGCGAGGAGAATGCCTGCGAATGCTCCGCCTGTGCCGCCAATGAGCCAATAGCTTGCGCTAATGAGTAATGCACTCAATAGCCCCAATAATGCAACCGTTTTCACCTGATTCATACGTTGACCTCCTGAACATGTGGCGATCGCCCAAGTATCTGCTCTATGACGGCTCTGTCACACACTAATGAGAGGAGAGACTTAAGACGTTTCTATACAATTTAAATTGTAGTGATTGTATTCAACTCCTTTTATATCAAAGGGTTGAAATAACCGTCCTACGAAAGTACGGATCTACACGATGGGCGATCGCGCTGCCGTTCTCTTGAAACAGTGCATTTCTTTCGCAGTCAGCAGAATGCAATCTATGCATAGAAAGCTCACAAGAGGAATTGACTTCAGCAGACGTTTCATGTGGGATGTTTCATCTGGATACATATTGATTTGATCGCCTTATTGGTCGCCTTATTGGTTAAGACGTTTTTGTGGGGGCGCTTACGCCCTCACAAAAACGTCCATGTCCTACCTCATGTGTCTATGGCGATAACAGAACACACATGACTTGGCACACTTCTCAACATGGCAACAAAAAATGAGGTTTGGGGCGCGTGTGGCCCATCCCAAACCCTGGTGCCTCTGTAAACGTTTCCAAGTCGTGAGCACCCATAGGCTTGGTCAAAAATCCATACAAAAATTCCGGATGAATCATTTTGGAGAAGATTTCACCCTTCTTCGCTGAATCACAAGAGGGGAGTCCGGATTTTTTGTTGTTTGACGGAATGGTGTTGAGGAAGCAACACATCGGTTGCTCTTTCCCTGAAACGCTTTTCTAACACCTATGACGGATTCTTTTATCTTCGGGCCGGCCAGTCAGGTTCTTGGCACGAAAGATGCCCCTGACTTATTGACTTGGCTTGCAAATAGTCTAGAGGCAGGGGCGACATTGTTATTGATCGACCTAATGGACGTGCGGATACTCGAAAGTAGCGGCATCGGTATTTTAATGATTGCTCAGAATCGTGCTCGTCGTGCAGGTGCTCGGTTAGTTATCTGTTCACTGAGTGAGGAAGCGGCTGTCCAGATTGAACGAGCTGGACTGACAGAGAAATTTGATATTTGTCTCAATCGAGATGCGTTTGAACGGATGCTGAGCAGTTTATGAACCGCTGCAGGTTGCCAAAGAGAGAGGCATCAGAATTCCACTTTAAAATAAGTCGCTCAGTAGCTTGGTGTGACTAAACTGAAAACTAAAACCCTGAGGAGCGACCCGGAGGGGCGCTCCTCAGGGTTTTCAAAATGAGTTTATGTATGCCCATCGGCTTAGCCATCATTAAACGTCCAGGTACGTCCAAGAAAATACAAGCTGTTCTGCCAATGAATTTATTAGCTTGTGTGATGGGCAGCACTTGATTTCATGAGAAGCTGAAGAGCGGCACGTGGACAACACTCGCGTTGCTCCATCCATCTTTTTCGCCAAGTTGTGTCATCTATACAAACGCTGCCATGTCGAGCCAGCCCCTGCCTTTAACTGATGAACTCTATGATTACCTGCTGTCTGTGTCGTTGCGAGAGCATGACCTGCTGAAGCGACTTCGACAGGAGACGGCACAGCATCCGATGGGGCAGATGCAGATATCTCCAGACCAAGGGCAACTCATGGGTTTTTTAGCACAGCTCATCGGGGCCAAAAAAGCGTTAGAAATTGGCGTATTTACGGGCTATAGTACTCTCGCCGTGGCCCTGGCAATGCCTGATCAGGGGACAATTCTTGCCTGTGATGTAAGTGAAGACGATACGGCGATCGCCAAACGATATTGGCAGCAAGCAGGCGTGGCTCATAAAATCGATCTTCGCATTGCTCCTGCCTTGGAAACACTGGATCAGCTATTGGCAGACGGACAGGCCAATTCATTTGATTTTGCCTTTATTGATGCCGATAAGTCCTCGTATGACGACTACTATGAGCGATCGCTACAGCTTGTTCGACCGGGCGGTCTGATTGTTATTGACAATGTGTTGTGGTCAGGGCAGGTGGCTGATGCGAGCGACACTCGTAAACGAACCCAAGCGTTACGGGCACTGAACACCAAAATTCATCAGGATGCTCGTGTCTCATTAAGCATGTTGCCTGTGGCAGACGGAGTAACGTTGGTGATGAAGCGATAGGTCGTTAATCGTTTCTGGGTTCCGTGTGGTGGACTAAGGGATCTGCAAATAAAAAAGATACCCAATAGAGGGGCGGCGGGCTTAGCCCG